>JANOBW010000160.1:0-25854 GCA_031411855.1 Opitutia bacterium | reverse complement strand
AGGCCAGGTCGAAGCCGGTGTGTTCGATGAGCCCGCCGATGAGCCCGGGGAGGTCGTGGGTGGCCGTGGCGGAGGACATCATCCTGAAGACGGGGGTGAGGTTGAGCGCCCCGGCGCCGGTCCCGTAGTCGAGCGCCTGGGTGGTCACGAGGGTGCCGCCCGGGCCGGTGGAGAGGCGGTTGGTCCAGCCCACGGTTTTGGTGGCGGTGGTCTGGAGGATGGACTTGATGACCCGCGAATCGAGGGAGGCGTCGAGCCTTTCGGAGTTTCCGGCATAGTTGATCTGGGCGTAGCTCTTCATCAGGGCGATGCTGCCGGAGACGATCGGGGCGGCGAAGCTGGTGCCGCCGATGCCGAGGAAAAAGAGGCCGTCGGGGTTGCCGTAGGCGGCGTAGGGATCGGTGCCGCCGAGGGTGGGGGAGTTTCCGCCCGAGGCGCCCAGATAGGCCGCGAGGGAGAGGTTGTCGCCGGGGGCCACGAGGTCCACGGTGGCGCGCACGCCGGTGAGCGTGGCGTTGGTCACGGGGTTGTGGAAATCGGCCGGACCGTAGCTGGAGAAGTCCACCTTCTGGCGGTAGGGCGTGGCCGGGCCCAGCGCGCCCACGCTGATGGTGTTGTAGGCCGCGCCGAAGTCGGAAACGGACCCGGGGCCGTCGGTGCCGGAGTTGCCCGCCGAGACGACAAACACCGTCTTGGGGCTGGCCGCGGCCAGACCATCCCCCGCGATGGCCAATCCGGAGGCGGCGGCGGGGTCGCCGCCGTTGCCCCAGGAGCTGTTGACGACCCCGGCCCGGCCCGAGGCCCCGCCGAGGAAGAAGTCCGAGTAAACGCTGTGGAAACTGGCGTCGGTGATGTCAAAGGAGCCGGTGGGGCGCCCGCCTCCGGAGGGGACGATCCAACTGGTGGCGATGGCGCCGGACCACATCCGCGACAGGGGGGCCAGGCCCGTCCCGACCTCGAAGCCGAACTGGGTGGGGTTCTGGATGTAGCCGCCGAGGGTGTTTCCCACCAGGGTGGCGTGGAAGTCGTATTCGATGGTCGCGGGGTTGGCGTCGGAAAAGGCCGGATCGCCCACGAAGCGTTCCACGCGGCCCACAAGGGTGAGGTGGGAGTTGGTGTCGAGGAGGTTGGAGCTGCCCCAGATGTGCCCGGCCTCGGCGTTGGCCAGGACCACGTTTTGCCCGTAATAGCCGGCGTTGTAGAAGGCGTCGGCCCCGACCAGGGTGTTGATGAAGGTGGGCCCGAAGTTGGAATTGGGGGCGTCGGAGTCGCGGAGATCGGAAACGCCGGTGATGGTTCCCAGCGAGGCCGATACCGTCTGGGCCCCCAGCAGGATGGGGAGGCAAAGCGGGAGGGACCGCAGGGAGGGGAAACGGGCAAACATGCGCGGTTGTTGTGCAGAGAATGGCCCGACGGACCACTGCAAAACAACCGCCCTACGCCGGAAGTGGCAGGCGAAAAGGGGGCGGGCGCGTTGGTCAGAACACCCAGACCGCCAGCAGGGTCATGAGCAGCACGCAGGCGACATCGAGCAGGCCGCCGGCGCGGATCATGTGCCGGTGGGGGACGCGGCCGGTGGCGTAGATCAGGGCGTTCGGCGGGGTGGCGACGGGCAGCATGAAACCGCAGGACGAGGCGAGGGCCACGGGGATGACGAGCTTCTCGGGCGGCAGCCCCATCTCGACCGCCACCTTGGCGAAGATGGGGACCATGAGGGTCGCCACGGCGGTGTTGCTCGCCACCTCGCTCAGCAGGGTGATGACGGTGCCCAGGGCGAGCAGGAGGAGCGGCAGGGGCCAGCCGTGGGTGGCCTCGGTGAACCAGCGGGCCAGGTAGAGGCTGCAACCGGTGTCCTCCAGGATCTTGCCCAGGCAGAGGCCGCCGCCGAAGAGCAGCAGCACGCCCCACTCGACATGTTTTTCGGCCTGTTTCCAGCCGAGGGAACCGGTCATGAAAATCAGCGCGATGGAGCCGAGCACGATGAGGGAATCGAAGCCCTTTTTGAGGCCGACGAGCGAGGCCAGTTGGGAACTGCAGAGCCAGGCCAGGACGGTGAGGGTGAAAATGGCGGCGGTGGTCCACTGGTGCGCCGTCCAAGGTCCGCCGGCCTTTTTCAGGGGGACGCGCCAGGACCAGGAAGGCCGGAAGAGGAGCCAGAGGATGCCGACGAGCGCGGGCAGCCAGACGGCCAGGGTGGGCAGGCCGTAGCGGAACCAGCCGGTGAAATCGAGGCCCAGCTGCCGGGCGGCGATGCCATTGGGAGGGGTGCCGGCGATGGAGCCCACGCCGCCCACGCTGGCCGCGAAACAGATCCCGAGGAGCAGGAAAATCTCGGCCCGCCGCCGCTCGCCCTCGTCGCCCTCCAGCGAGTGGACCAGGCCCAGGGCCAGGGGCAGCATCATGGCGGCTGTGGCGGTGTTGCTGATCCACATGGAGACAAACGCCGTCGCCACGATGAGCATGAGGGCGGCGGGGACGAAGCGGCCTCCGCCCAGCACCACGATCCGCGCGGCCAGCCAGGCGTCGAGCCGGTGCTCGTGCAGCGCGGCCGCGAGGAGGAAACCGCCCAGAAACAGGAAGATGATCGGGTCGGCGAAACAGGCCAGGGAAGGCTCCAGACCGGCCCCCGCCCCGAGCACACCCAGCAG
Organism: Opitutia bacterium; assembly: GCA_031411855.1. Classification (GTDB taxonomy): domain Bacteria; phylum Verrucomicrobiota; class Verrucomicrobiia; order Opitutales; family JANOBW01; genus JANOBW01. Next base: position 23,206 of record JANOBW010000160.1, on the reverse strand, counting down.
CGGCACCAGCAGGGCCGTGGCGGCGAGCGGCAGGGCCTCCGTCAGCCAGAGAAAGGCGGCGGCAAAGAGGACCGCCGCACCGCCCCTCACCGCCTCCGCCTTGAGCTGATGGGCCGCCAGGGTGGCCTCGTCCAGCGGCAGCCGGTTTTTGATCAGCCAGAAGCCCGCCGCCGCGACCGCCAGCAGGGCGAAACGTCTGGCCGCGCCGGGTTCCTGGCCGTGGCCGTGGGGGTCGCTCATGGGGAAGCTTGTGGGGGACTTGGTCCGGCGAATCAAGGCCGTGGAAACGGCATGAAAAGGGCGTTTGTGGCCCGACCCCGCTTTTCCTCCACGCAACCCTTGCTATTCTTCCCGGCCGGTCCGACTCTCTTTCCGGGCCTCCGGCGTTCCACGTCCGCGCAGCCTCCCACCCCCAAGCCCAAGCCTGTCCTTTGGGTCCGAGTTTAAAACGCGGACCAAAAGGATGATTTGGCGATTTTTTTATGTCATCACTCACACTGTTCATTGGCTCCTCTTCCGCCGGAAAGGCCCAAGCCAAAGCCTTGGTCAAAGCCCTGCGGAGCGAGCTGGTGTCCTTTCTGCCCTGGTGGGAGGTGTTCAAGCCGGGAAGCCATCTGATGGACAACCTCGACAGCATCAAAAACAGGCTGGATGGCGCGGTCCTGGTCTTCAGCCCTGAGGAGGCGGAGAAAATTGAAAAGGCCCATCTGGCCATGCCCAGCATGAACATCCTCTTCGAGTTTTGCTACCTCTACGGCCACCTGGGGAAAGGCAAGGTGGCCATGATCAAGTATGGGGACTATTACATCCCGCCGGACTTCGGCGGCTACATCTGGATCGCGGGGAGCCCGGAGTTCACCTCCGGCCACATGGTCGAGGTGGGGGCCGACACAAAGGCGGAGTTTCTCGCCTGGACCAAAAAACTCCGGGCCTTTGCCCACGAAGGGTTTTAATACCATTCCGCCTGAGCTTTTTCACTTTTACCCATGGCATTCACTTAAAAACAACGGCCATTCGTATGGTTTGTTTGTGAGGCCCAAAGGGTCGGCGTTTCCATCCAGAGCCAGGGGAGTGTCGCTGGTGTTCCTCAGCCCAAGTCGGCACGATAGTCCGAAGGAGCCTCGGGCTTATGGCCACGAGCCTCAGGCTGGTCCGAAGGAGTCTCAGGCTTATGGTCATGAGCCTCAGGCTGGTCCGAAGGAGTGAAAGGAGGGTTCGGGTAGGCCTGGGGCTGTTTTGGCCCGGGGCGGTGGAGGCCGCGGTTCACGGCGTGGTCAGGGTGGGGTGGGAGAACACGGCCGTGACGGGGTCGCTTTTCTTTTCCTCGCCGCTGTCGTTGAGGACCATGACGCCGACTTTGATCTCATCCGGCCAGGTGGGGGCGGCCTTGGGGAAAAACTCATACCATTCCCCGCCTTCCTGGCGAAAGGAGAGGTGGAAAAAGGGGCCTTTGCGCTGGAGGCGGATGCGGGTGGGTTGGGTCCGGTCGAGGGGCAGGTCACCGGTGCCGATGAAGTGCTGGGCCACACCCGACGCCCCGTAGAGGGTGCTGAAGAAGACCGGGGCTTTGGCGTCCCCGGAGAAACTCACGACATTGCCCCGCAGGTAGTGGTTGGTGGCTTCGTCCACGGCCAGCACATCGGCGCTGGTCCAGCCATGCTGTTGGTAGTCCAGGGATTCCACCGTGACCTCGTAGGTGAAGTCGCCTTTCACCTTCGTCAGCACCCGGGGCGCGTAGAGGTTGTTGTGAAAGTTGAAGTCGCAGTGGCGGGGCGCGACCTCGAGGGTCAGCTTGCCCTCCGCCACCCTGAACTCTCCGGCGACCGCCGGGTTTTCCACGGCACCCCAGCCGGGCAGAACGGTGCCGGTGGCGGTGGGAGTGCCCTTCCATTGGGCCAGCGGGGGCAGAAAGGCGGCTTCCGGTGCTTCCGCTGAGGGGAGGAGGGAGATGTTGCTGAACCGACAGGTGACCGGGGTGGAGATGAGGTTGGCGCCAAAGATCCCCACCTGCATGCGCCGGGGCCACCCCTCCAGCTGCTCGACGGAAGTGGCCTGCCAATCGTCCGCGCCCTGTTTCCAGGAGCGGATGAAAAGGTTGCCTTTGCGGGCCAGCTTGAGGCGGGTGGGCTGGTCGGGTTTCCAGAACTCGTTCGCGATGTTTTTGCCAAAACCCCGTCCGCCTCTGACGGTGCTGATGTTGAGGGCGGGCCGCTCCCGCCGGCCGGCTCCCTGTTGGAAAATCATCTGGCGGGTGTCGTCGCCAAAGAGCAGGATGCCGGCGGCCTGCCAGCTGTGGTCGTCTTCGCGGGATATGCCCTGGAGGTTGAGGTTGGGGGCGATGTCCACCTCGAAGGTGAAGTCCCCTTCCACCTCGCGCAGGAGGCGGGGAAGGGTGTGCTCCGCATCCACCGGGGTGGACCAGTTGGCGATGGCTCCGGCCACGGTGAGCAGGACGCCATCCTCCCGTTGCACTGCCTTCCCATTGCCGCAGGGGTTGACCCAGCGGCCCCAGTTTTGCGGTGCCTCCGAAGACTTCGCTCCGGGCAATTCGTAGCGGTTGGTGGCGGGGTTGAATTTCAGGGATTCGGCGTTCTCCCGCACCCAGGCCGAGCCCTCCCGGTAGGTCATGGGGCAGTCGCTGCACAGGGCGAGGGATTGGATCATGGACAGTTGGAGATCCATCACCTTGGCCTTGGTCCGCTCGCTGTAACCTCCGGACAGTTTCTCAGGCTCCATGCCCAGGATCTCCTTGAGGTCGGCGGGGGCGGAGGGGACTCCGTGGCACACCGCGATGGCAAAAAACCGGGAAAGACTCGCCAGATCGTTCGAGGTGAGAGCCTGGCCTTCCCACAGTCCGTGGACGGTTTCGCGGGCCAGTTCGGGGTGTTTCTCCAGGAATTTTTCCACCATCCAGAAGGGGGCGACTCCCCGTCTGATCTGGTTGGCCAAAGCCCGGTTGGTCTCCTCGCCGGGATGTTCGAGGAGGAATTTTTGCCAGGAAACAGGAACGGCTTCCTGATTGGCGAAGGCGATGATTTTGGGCAGAGCCTCCTGGTCCCACCCGAAAATTTTCATCTGATCCAGCAGGTCAATCTGCGGCTCCAGTTTGGTCAGGTAATGATTTTTTTGGTTGGGGTTAAGGTGCAAGGATGCTTCCAAAAAGTAGTCGTCATGTTCATGGGGATAACCGGAATAGGATCGGCTGTAATTACCCCTGGCGATGACGTCGTCCGAAGGAAGTGCCGTGAAAGAGGACCCTCCATAAGTGCGGCGGCCCTGGTAATAACTTCTGCCCAGAAACTCAAAGAGAAGATCAGCGTTGTCGGTCCCCACCTTGAGCAAGGCGTGACGGAAGTTGTTATCCAGTTTGGGATCGTCGAGGACGCTGGAATAGCTGTTGGGGCTGAATTTGATGGCCACGGCCAGACGGTCCAACCAAAACCGCGCCGCCTGACGGTTCATGACCGGCTGGTCCAAGGCCTTGTCCACCAAGGAATAAACATTTTCCTCGTGAAGCAGGGGGGCATCCGGGTTGTAAGTGTTGGTTTCGATGGTCTCGGCATAGGGGGAGAGCACCTCAAAGACGACCTCCACAGGCAGGCTCATCTCTCCTGATTTTTCGTAGGTGATGAGGGAAACGTTCCACTGCTCGGGACTGAGGGCCGGTTTGATGGCCCTGAAATCGCCGAGGATGGTCTGTTGGGAGTAGGATCGGCCGGATGTTTCACCTGAGTTTCGTTTCGAGGTGTCATAGCGGAATGAAAAACTTTCCAACTGCCTGGTTTTATCGAGAGCGATAAGGGGGATGACGCCTGACGACATTCGTTGCACATCGTAAGCGCTGTATCGGTCCCTCGCGCCGTAGGCATCGCGGAAAGACATGTGGTATTCAGGAACGCGAAACCATAGGCAGTAGGTTTGGAACGGATGATAATAGGGGGTTCCGTCCGGCCTGTTTCGATCAAGGATGATGTTTCTTTGGATGAAATCGCATTGGAGTTGGTCCTTGTTGGTGGCAAACGAGTCCAACGAGAGCGAGTTGTAGCCATCCCGGGTGAATTCCCCCTGGGTCAACGCGCTGGTTTTCAAAAGGATGCGCCGGTAAAGCGGCACCTTGAGGGTGCAGGTCAGGGGAATCCGGGTGGTTTCCGTCTCCAACACGTGGTCCAGGTTGAAGGACCATCCGAAGCTTGGGGGTGTTGATTCGGGCTGGTCGTTTTTGCGGGCAAAAGGCTCATCGCGATCCCCGACGGGTTTGAGGCCGTAGGAGCTGTTGCCCCAGGTTTTGATCTCATGGATTTTTCCGTTGAGCTCGTAACGAAGATCCTGGGCATAGGGAGTGTCCATCACGATGCCGTCGGGAAGGTTTGAGACTTGGAACGGGAAGGAGGTGGTGACATGTTGCAGTTTCCTGGTTTTGCCGTCCGCCTGGCCATGACCCACCAGGTAAACGTAGGCCTTCCGGTTTGAGTCCAGCAGCTTCAGGGTGACCCCTTCCGGGAGCGGGTGTTCGCGGAGGGGCGGGGGCGGGGAAACTTCGGGACGGAGCAGGGTGACGATCCTGGGGGGGACAAAGGCAAACCCGAGCGCGGCGGCGATGAGGCCGGCCCAGATCGTGCGGGTGAAGGCGCAGGCCAGGGTGATGACAGCGATGGCGGGCAGCTCGCGCCAGGCCCAGTCGAGGAGGGCCTGGGGAAGGATGCGGGTGAGGCCGGCGGTGGTGAAATAGGCGGTCTCGCAGGCCAGGGGCAGCAGGACAAAAAAGGTGAGCAGAAGGAGGGTTTTGGCGGTGACCAAACGCCTGCGGCCGATCGGCAGGGTTTTCCAAAAGGAGAGGCTGCCCCGCAGCGGGTCCTGGTGCAAAAGCCAGGGGATCAACAGGATCGGGACATAGACCAAAAGCAGGTGGTCGGGGCGGTCGGTGAAGCTGAACTTGGCGCGCAGGACCGAGTCGCCATAAAAAAACTGGACCAAACGAAGCGCCAGATGGTTCAGGCAAAAGATGGTCCACAGCAGAAAACCCAGGCGCAGGGAGCGGAGGTCTTTGCGGATGAGGTGGAGGGTGAGGTTCACGGGTGGTTAAAAATTAAAGATTAAAAATGAGGGGCAGGCAGACTTTTGTAATCCGTCGTTCGTCATTCGGTTTTCGCACTGCGCAGCAGGGCGCGCGTGATGGCCTTGAGGGGGGCGGGCTCGATGCTGAGGTGGCGGGCGTCGGGGAAGTGGCGGGCGAGGTCGGCCTGGAAACGTTCGGGCTCGTGGTTGCTGTCGAGGAAGGTGATGCGGCCGTCGCCTCCCTGCGGGTTCCACCAATGGGCCGGGAGCCCGCCGGGGGCGAGGGAGGCGGCGGTGTGCAGGCTCACGCACCGGGAGCGGGCCAGGAGCGGGTCGCGTTCGTCGCGGAGGACGACCTTGCCGTCGTCCATGATGAGGACTTGGTCGCACAGCCGCTCGACCTCGTCTATCTCGTGGGAGGAGACGAGGATGGTCCATTCCTCGCGGGACATGAGGTCGAAGAGGGCGTCGAGGATTTCGTCGCGGACGGCGGGGTCGAGTCCGCCGAAGGGTTCGTCCAGCAGGAGAAGTTTGGGGTGGAAACTGAGGGCGCCGAGGAAGGCGACCTTGACGCGCTGGCCGCGGGAGAGGTGGCGGATCCTGCGGTCGCGCGGGAGGGCGAAAAGCCCCCGCAGCCGGGAGGCCAGGGCCTCGTCCCAGGTGGGGTAAAACGGCCGCAGGAAGGCGAGGTATTGCTCGATGGTCATCCAGCCGGGAAGATCCTGCGCGTCGGCGATGTAGCCGATCTGGGCCTTCTGCGCCTCGGTGAGGAGGACCGGCCGGGTGCCGAAGACGCTGACCTCGCCGGCGGAGGGGGAAAGGAAACCCATGAGGATGCGCAGGAGGGTGGTTTTCCCGGCCCCGTTGCGGCCGAGAAGGGCGACGGCGGACCCGGAGGGGATTTCCAGGTCAACCGGGGCCAGGGCCTCGGTGCGGCGGTAGCGTTTGGCCAGGGCCTTGGTGTGGATGACGGGGGAGGGGCTCATAGGTTTTTCCAGTGGTGGCGGAGGGCGGTTTGGACTTCGTCGAGGGAAAGTCCGTGCTGTTTGGCGCGGACGACGACGGCCTCGATCTGGTCGTCGAGAAGAAGGTTGATGTCCCGCCGGGAGGCCTCGGGGAGGACGCAGACCCGGTTGCCCACCCCGGGAAGGCTTTCGATCAGGCCCTCGTTTTTCAGGGCGGTGAGGGCCTTCTGGACAGTGTTGGGGTTGAGCCGGTATTCGGAGCTGAGGGCGCGGACCGAGGGGAAGGGGTCGCCGGCTTTGAACTCCCCCGAGACAATGGCCTTCCGGGCGGCGTAGAGCACCTGCTCATATACCGGCAGGCCGGCCTTGAAATCTATGGGGATTAGTCTCACGTGTATTACGACACGTAGGACACCCGGCGCGGCAGGCAAGGGGAAATTTTTCTGCCACGGAGGTCAGGGCAGGCCCCCGCCCGGGGCGGGGGATGATCCCTTCGCGGTCAGGTTTTCACCCCGTGGAGCGTCTCGGACACACTCTCGCAGAGGCCCGCGAACGTTTCCTCGGCCAGGGCCAGCCGCCGGCCCTTGAGGTGGGCGACCCCCCACACGCGCCGGAGTTTTTTCGGTCCGAGGGGAAACGACACCAGGGACTCCTCGGCCAGTTCCCGCCGGGCGATCCAGGGGGCCAGGACACCCGCTCCCAGGCCGACTTTGACCAGTTCCTTGATCGCCTCCATGCTGCCCAGCTCGATGAAATTGTGCAGGGTGATGCCGTCCCGCTGGAAGTAATCCACGATCATGCGGAAGGTGTAGCTGCCCTGGTTGTAAAGGATGAGCGTCTCGCTCGCGATCTGGTCGCGGGGCACGCGGCCCTTCTCCGCCCAGGGGTGCGTCGGGGCCACCAGGAAACGGAGCTCGTCCTCGAAGATGGGCTGGAAGTGGATGTCGTCGCGCCCTTCGGGATCAAGCATGAGGGCGAGGTCTATCTTGTTGGCTTTCAGCAGGTCCAGCATGACAGGGCCGTCCCCGGGCTCGATGCGGATGACACATTTGGGGAAACTCTGCTTGAACTCGCGCAGCACGGTCGGAAGCAGGTGCTGGCAGGTGGTGGGGCTGGCTCCGATCCGCAGGCGGCTGTGGCCCCAGTTCTGCAGCTCCTCCATGCCCTTGCGGGCCTGCTCCATCTCGCCGAGGATGCGGTGGGCGTGGGCCAGAAGCTGCTCCCCGGCCTGGGTCAGATGTGTTTTTTTTCCAATCCGGTCAAAAAGCCGCACCCCCAGGTCAACTTCCATCGCCTTGATGGCGTGGCTCACGGCGGACTGGGTGAGGTGAAGCTCCGAGGCGGCCAGGGTGAAACTGCCGAGTCTGGCCAGGCTTGCGAAGGCCAGAAGCTGCCTGCTGTCAAGGGTTCGGGTCATGAATGAGAGTCCTTCATTGTTTTAAGAAATTCTTTGAGATTTTTTAATTCGTTCAATTCGAAAATCCGGCACGGTTCGGGCTGAATGGATGGCGCAACCGCATGAAGGCCGCTTTCACACCACCCACAGCAAAACCCATCCGGGAGAGGGTTTTGCGCGTCGGGTTCATCCCCCTCAACGACGCGGCCCCCCTCCTTGTGGCGCAGGCCCTGGGGCTTTTTTCCCGGCACGGGCTCAAGGTTGAGCTGAGCCGCGAGGTGGGCTGGGCGACGATCCGTGACAAAATCATCCACCGCGAACTCGACGCCGCCCACGCGCCGGGCGCGATGGTCCTGAGCACGACCCTCGGGCTGGGCTGCCAGCCCTGCGAATGCCTGACCGCTCTCATTCTGAACACCCAGGGAAACTGCATCACCCTGTCGAACGAGCTGCACGACCTCGGGGTGAGGGATGCCGAGACTTTCCGCGCCGAGGTGGTCCGCTCCCGCGGTGTCCGCACCTACGTGCTCGGCACCGTTTTTGAACATTCCTCCCACCGCATCCTGCTGACGGACTGGCTCCGGGGTGCGGGCATTGATCCCGAGCGGGATGTCCGCATCGTCGTGGTCCCGCCCCCCCAGCTCTTCCGGAACCTGGTGGCCGGCACGGTGGACGGCTACTGCGCCGGCGAGCCCTGGAACAGCCTGGCGGTCCGGGAAAGGATGGGCTGGTGCCCGGCCCTTTCCATGAACCTCGCCCCCGGCCATCCCGAGAAGGTCCTGATGGTGAGGTCGGATTTCGCCAACCGGCGGCCGGAGGAGCACCTCGCCCTTGTCGCCGCCCTTTCCGAAGCGGCCCGCCTTTGCGACGAGCCGGCTTTCCGGGAGGAGCTTCCCGCCCTGCTGGCCCGCCGCGAATACCTCAACGTTCCCGCCCGCATCATCAGCGCCGGTTTGTCCGGCTCCTTCGACCAGGGCCACGGCCGGGCCGTCCCCGCCGCCGATTTCATCCGTTTTCACCGCCTTGAATCCGGCGACCCCAAACCCTCCAAGGCCTCCTGGCTGCTCCAGGGCATGGCCCGCCAGCGCCTTTTGCCGCCGGGGACGCAGCTGCCCGCCGATCTCGGGTCGCGCTGTTTCCGCTCCGACCTTTTCCACCTGACCCAATCCATCTCACGCACCACCACATCACATGAAAAAGAACCCGTCCTCGCCCGCTGACCAGGGGGCATCACTCCGCCTCAACCGCCGCCAGTTTGTGGCCGGCGGCGCCAAGGGCCTCGGTGTCGCCGCGCTTCTGTCCGCCCTGCCCAGGGCTTGGGCCCAGACCCCGTCCGAGGCTCCCGAACAGCCCAATGTGAACTTCGGATTCATCGCCCTGACCGACTTCTCGCCCATCGCCATCGCCCACGAGAAGGGTTTCTTCAAAAAATACGGCATCAACGCCACGATCAAAAAGGGGGCAAGCTGGCCCTCCATCCGGGACATGCTCTCGACCGGCGAAACCCACGCCACCCACATGCTCATCGGCATGCCCTTCGCCTCCACCCTCGGCATCCTCGGCGCTCCCAAGAAACCCATGGTCATCCCGTGGCTTCTCAACCGCAACGGCCAGGCCATCACCCTCAAAAAGGAGCTGGCGGGCAAGGTCGGCGCCGATCCCAAGGCCCTCAAGCCCTTTGTGGACCAGGCCAAATCCCTCGGCGAGCCCCTCACCTTCGCCATGACCTTCCCGCCCGGAACCCACGCCATGTGGCTCCGCTACTTCCTCGGCGCGGGCGGTATCAACCCCGACAAGGACACCAACCTCATCCCCATCCCCCCGCCCCAGATGGTGGCCAACATGAAGATCGGCAAGATGGACGGCTTCTGCGTCGGCGAGCCCTGGAACGCCCGCGCCATCGCCGACGGCATCGGGTTCACCGCCGTCACCACCCAGGACATCTGGAAGGACCACCCCGAGAAGGTCCTGGCCTTCACCGAGGAGTTCGCCTCCAAAAACCCGAAGACCGTCAAGGCCATCCTCAAGGCCCTCCACGAGGCCTCCGTCTGGCTCGACGACATGGCCAACCGCCCCGAGCTCTGCGAGATTGTTTCCAAGCCGAACTATATCTCCTGCGCCAAGGAGGTCATCCTCGGGCGCCTCCTGGGCGACCTTGACTACGGCGACGGCCGCAAGGTCAAGGACGGGTTTCCGATGCACTTCTCCAAGCGCAACTGCAACTTCCCGCAGGAGAAATTCGGCCTCTGGTGGCTCACCCAGTTCCGCCGCTGGGGCATGGTCTCGGGGGCGCCCGATTACAAGGCCGTCGTTTCCAAGGTCATGCAGCCCGGCATCTACACCGAGGCCATGAAGGAGATCGGCGTCACGGACCGCGTGGCCGACAATTCCCCCTTCACCCTCTTCGACGGGGTCACCTTCGACCCGGCCGGGGACCTTGAGGCCTACGCCAAGTCCTTCCCGGTCAAAAGCCTGAAGGGCTGAACCGACCGCCTTCCGCGCCATGAAAGCGAAACTCCGCATCCTCCTCCTGAGCTGCCTTCTGGCCTTCTTCGGGTTCGGGCTCTTCTTTGTCTTCTGGCTGGTCCTCAACCAGGTCGCGAAGGATCTGCCCACCCCGCTGGCGACATGGGAAGGCGCGAGGACCTACATCCTCGAACCCTTCGCCTACCGCGGCGAGCAGGACCAGGGCATCCTCCGCCTCACCGGCCATTCCCTTCTCCTTGTCGCCAAGGGCTATGCGGTGGCCCTGCTCGTCGGGGCTCCCATCGGGTTCTGCCTCGGGCTCAGCAAGACGTTCACCCGGATCTTCGACCCGATCGTGCAGATTCTCCGCCCCGTCTCGCCCCTCGCCTGGTTCCCGCTCGGCATGGTGCTTTTCCTCGGCACAAAAACGCAGGCCCTCGAATACGGCGCGCTCTTCACGATAGCCGTCTGCGCCATGTGGCCGACCGTGCTCAACACCGCCGTGGGCGTCCGCGCCATCCCGCAGGACTACCTCAATGTCGGCCGCGTCCTCCGCCTCTCCCGCACCAAGATGCTCTTCAGGATCATGGTGCCCGCCACGCTCCCCTACATGTTCACCGGCTTCCGCCTCAGCCTGGGCATCGCCTGGCTCGTCATCGTCGCCGTGGAGATGCTCACCGGCAAGGTCGGCATCGGCCAGTTCATCCAGGACGCCTACATGAACGCCAACTACGGCAACATCATCGTCGGCATCCTCACCATCGGCATCGTCGGCTTCGTCCTCGACCGTCTCATGAGCCTGGTGGAATCAAGGTTCAAAACCATCTGAGGTTCCCCATGAGCTTTCTTGAACTCCGGTCCGTCTCCAAATCCTTCGGCTCCTCCCCCGTCCTCCGCGACGTCAGCCTCTCCGTCCGGGAGGGCGAATTCGTCGCCATCGTGGGTTACTCCGGCCAGGGCAAGACCACCCTCATGTCGCTCATCGCCGGCCTGATCAAACCGGACTGCGGAAGCATCACCCTCGAGGGCAGGGAAGTGGACGGTCCCGGACCCGACCGCGGCCTGGTTTTCCAAAACTACTCGCTCCTGCCCTGGCTCACCGTCGCGGAAAACATCGCCCTCGCGGTCCAGGCCGTTTTTCCCGCGAAGAGCCCCGCCGAACGGGCCGAGCACGTCGAAAAATACATTTCGATGGTGAAGCTTTCCCATGCCAGGGACCGCCTTCCCAAGCAGCTCTCCGGCGGCATGAGGCAGCGGGTTTCGGTCGCCCGCACCCTCGCCATCACCCCGCGCATCCTGCTTCTCGACGAGCCACTCTCCGCCCTCGACGCCCTCACCCGCGCCAACCTTCAGGACGAGATCACCCAGATCCGCCGCGAGGACAACACCACCATCCTCCTCATCACCAACTCGGTGGACGAGGCCCTCCTCCTCGCCGACCGTGTCATCCCGCTGACACTCGGTCCGGGAGCCACGCTGGACACGCCGATCGAGGTCAACCTCCCCCGGCCCCGCGATCGCAAGTCCCTGAACGCCAACCCCGAATTCAAACGACTCCGCGCCCAGATCACCGACAAACTCCTCGGTTACAGCGCCAAAAACCGCCAGAGCGTCTCCCGCAAACTCGTCCTCCCCGACATCCTCCCCGAAGACCTCGACGCCCCCCGCGTCAACCGCCCCCCGCGCCGCCTCAGCGAGGAGAAACGGGAAGTGGTCACCACCGTCTGAAACAATTTATGATTCTTGATTCAAGATTCTTGATTTTTGGCGCTTCGCTTCGTGGAGCTGAAAATCTTCACAAGTTCTTCGGTCTCTTGCATAAGTGGGCGCAGTTTTGCGGCAGGAAGAAGTTCTGCGGCCTCGATCAGTTCAAGCCAGAACAGGGTTTCGTCCGCCTCTTCCAAAACAATGGCGATCTTGTTGATGAAATCCGCCTGCGACTTGGATCGCAAAGCAGCGCGGTAATTGGCTCCCACCGAAGTGGCACTGCGGCATATCTGCCCGGCCACAGTTTTCCCCTGGGGAGAGGCGGGAAGGTGACCGGTCATTTTCAACACTCTCACCGCCATCTGCATCGTCCTCTTTTTCAGTTCCTCAGTGTTCATGGTAATCCACCATCAGCCAACGCATCCTCGCAAATCAAGAATCTAGAATCATAAATCAAGAATAGTCATGAGCTTCCTCGACATCTCCCAGCTGCACAAAACCTTCCCCACGCCCAAAGGACCGCTCACCGTCGTCAAGGACTTCAACCTCAAGTTCCGCAAGGGGGAGTTCATCGCCCTGATCGGCCACTCCGGCTGCGGCAAAAGCACTGTCCTTTCCATGATCGCCGGGCTCGAGTCCGTCTCCGAGGGCGGCATCGTTCTCGCTGGCAAGGAAGTGACCGGCTCCGGCCCCGACCGTGGCGTAGTCTTTCAGGCCCCCTGCCTGCTGCCCTGGCTGACCGCCTTTGAAAACGTCATGCTCGGGGTGGACCAGGTTTACTACACCGCCAGCCGGGAGGAGCGGCGCCAGATCGCCGAATACTACCTCACCCTTGTCGGTCTCGCCGAGGCCATGCACAAGCGCCCGGCCGAACTTTCCCAAGGCATGCGCCAGCGCTGCGGCATCGCCCGCGCCTTCGCCCTTTCCCCCAAAATGCTTCTTCTCGACGAGCCCTTCGGCATGCTGGACAACCTGACCAAGATGGAACTGCAGGACGTCCTCCTCGACCTCTGGCAGCGCGACCAGAAGACGGCCCTGATTGTCACCCACGACGTGGACGAGGCCCTCTACCTCGCCGACCGCGTCGTCATGATGACCGATGGTCCCGAAGCTACCGTCGGCGACATTCTTGAGATCGACCTTCCCCGTCCGCGCAACCGCCGCGCCCTGCTTGAAGACCCTCATTATTATGAACTTCGGGACCACCTCATCACCTTCCTCAACGAACGCTCCCATTTCCGTCCCACCCCTTCGGCCCAAACTCCTCCGGCCGCCACGCCTCCACCCAGGTCCGGCCTGAAATCCATGCTCTCGGCCCTCTCGGCCTAGGCGCGCGGGGTTCTCTTTCCACTTCTCCGGGGGGGCCGCCTCCGGCAACGAGACCCCGCGCCCCCGCCGTTCCAGTCCCCTCCGGGCCCTGTCCCGGAATCCCCCTTTCACCTCCACCACAGCCACCACCCATGAAATCCGCCATCCGTCCCATCCTTGCCGTCCTCGGGCTTGCCGTCACGGCTCCCGTCTTCGGGCAATATGCCCCCCCGCCGCCCGCCCGCCCGTTCCCCGGCTACCTCAACGAATATCTCCGCAAGGACGATATCTACATGAGCGCCTGGGATGTGGGGGTAAACGTCCGTGTCCGCTTTGAGGACAAGGAGGACGCCGGGTTCACCTACGCCGGTTCCAATGCCGATTTCAAAAGCACGCCCGGCATCGCCAATGACAACGACAACAGCTACTACCTCACCCGCGTCATGCCCCGCGTGGGCTACACCGACAAGTGGTGGTCCTTCCTCGTCGAGGCCCGTTCCAGCGCCTCGATTGACGATGAGCGCGGCGATCTCCGTGTCCCGGCCGATGCCGCCAAGCCGGGCCGGGCCCTGACGGAAAACGACCGCGACGCCAACATCCACCAGGCCTTTGTGACCTTCGGCAACCACAAGGAGTTTCCCGTCTCGGCCAAGATCGGCCGCCAGGAGCTCATGTATGGCGACCAGCGCCTGGTCGGCGCCTTCAAGTGGAACAACAACGGCCGCACCTTTGACGCGGCCAAGGTGCGCTATCAGAATTCCCTGTTCGGGGTGGACCTTTTCTCCGGCGGGGTCGTTTACAACGACAACGGCAATTTCAACGAGTCCCACATCGGCAAGGACTCCTTCTCCGGGGCCTATTTCAACTTCCCCACCGTTTCCACCCGCGAGGTTGTCGAGGCCTACGCCTATTCCCGCAACGTCACCAAGGACAGCGCCTTTGAAAACTGGTCCGGTGTGGCCGCACCCTTCCGCAATCCCGCCAAGCAGGACCTCTACACCGTCGGCCTGCGCGTCAAGTCCAAGCCCGGCGAATACGGCCCCTGGGACTATGGCGTGGAGCTGATGCACCAGTTTGGCAACCGCGCCCTCACCGGCCCTGCGGCCAACGCCGCCACCACCGCCGCGGCCGTCCGCAAGGAGCAGGATGCCTACGCCGCCATCCTCCAAGGCGGCTACACCTGGACGGAGCAGGCCTGGCAGCCGCGTCTCGGGCTCACCTACAGCTACGCCTCGGGTGACAAAAACGCCGCCGACGGCAAAAGCGGGACCTTTCAGAACCTGTTTGCCACCACACACTTGCACTACGGCTACATGGACCTGAACAGCCTCCAGAACCTGCACGACATCCGGCTTTCCTACACCTTCAAACCGAAGCCCACCCTCAGCGTGGCCTTGGAAGGACACCTCCAATACCTCGATAAGACCACGGATTCCTGGTATAATGTGGCCGGGGTCGGCCGGGCCGGAGGGGTGGTCAACAGCGGCACCGGTTACGCGGTCAACCCCAGTTACGGCAGCGAGTTGGGTCAGGAGGTGGACATCATCTTCGGCTGGTCGCCCACGCCGTCCACCCAGCTTGAGCTCGGCCTCGGGCACTACTTCACGGGGGACTACATCGAGCAGTCGCTCCGCAACACCGGCTCCTCCGACGCCAGCTACGCCTACTTCCAGGTCACCTTCAGCCTCTGAGTTTGTGGTGTGGTCTGTGGTATCTTAGGATGGGTTGCCCGGGTCCGCAGCGATGCGGTCCCGGGCTTTTTTCGCGCCGTTTCGGAGAGGCGGGCGGCCGGGAGTGCTTCAAGCGAGCGGCTTCCTCCCCTCCCCAAAGCCATGTGCCATAAGCAAATCCGGCGGTGTGTGAAAATTGGCCGGCAACATCAACCGCTGGTCATTTTTTGGCATAAAAGATGCTCATGCTTGTCAGCCCTATGATGAACATCTCTCAGCTTAAAAAATCCGGCCACTGGCCCACGCTGCTCACGTCGTTTCTGTATTTCGATGTCAGCTTCATGGTCTGGACGCTCTTGGGCGCCCTCGGCTCCATGATCGCCCCCGACCTCGGGCTGGACCCGCAGCAGAAGTTCATGATGGTTTCCCTGCCCATCCTCTCGGGGGCCTTTCTGCGCATTGTCCTGAGCCTTTTGGTGGACCGCATCGGCACCAAAAAAACCGGCATCCTCGCCCAGCTCATCGTCATGGCGGGGCTGGTGGTGGCCTGGCGGATGGGGATCCATTCCTACGGCCAGGCGCTCGCCCTGGGATTGGTGCTCGGGGTCGCCGGGGCCAGTTTCGCCGTCGCCCTGCCGCAGTCCGGCAGATGGTATCCGCCCCATCTTCAGGGCGTCGTGCTCGGCCTGGCGGGCGCGGGCAACATCGGCGTGGTCATTGACCACCTGGCCGCCCCCCGGATCGCGAACCTCTGGGGCTGGCAGTCCGTTTTTGGCGCGGCCCTGATTCCCCTCGTCCTTGCCTTCGTCCTTTACGTGGCCTTCTCCAAGGAGCCTCCGGGGGAGTTCAAACGCAAGAAACTCTCCGACTACGTCAACCTTCTCCGCCAGCGCGACGCCCACTGGTTCTGCTTCTTCTACACCATCAGCTTCGGCGGCTTTGTCGGCCTTGCCACCGCCTTCGCCATCTACTTCCGCGACGAGTTCGGCCTCACCGCCGTCCATGCCGGGGAGGTGGCCGCCTTCTGCACCCTGGTGGGCGCCCTCGGGCGGCCCATGGGCGGCGCCCTGGCCGACCGGGTCGGAGGCATCCGTTCCCTCACCATCTTTTATTCCATCGCCACGGTCTCGCTCATCGGGGCCGCGCTCACGCACAACCTGTGGGTCTGCGGGGGCTGCTTCTTTCTCGCCTCGGGCGCCTTTGGGATGTGCAACGGCTCGGTCTTTCAGCTTCTCCCCCAAAGGTTTGCGAAGGACATCGCGGTGATGACCGGCCTCGTCGGCTGCGGCGGCGGCCTGGGCGGTTTCCTTTTGGGCATGTTCTTCGGCTCGTCCAAGACCTACACCGGAAACTATGTCTATGGCATCCTTGGTTTCGCCACCCTTTGCGTGGTCGCCCTCATCGGCCTGCGCCTCGTCAAAACCCGGTGGCGCACCACCTGGGGCGCCACCGCCGCCGCCCGCATCTGAGGAGGCCGCATGAAGCTTCTCAGCACCACCCACGGCGTGCCCGCCGAGGCGGGACGCGAGAGCGAGGACGCCTTCCGGGTGCAGCAGCGCGGCTCCCGCGCCATCGCCGTCCTGGCCGACGGCCTGGGCTCAAGCCGGGAGGGCGGGGTGGCCGCGCGCCGCGCCGTTGACATGATGGTGGACTACCACCGCGCCCGCCCGCTCGCGTGGAGCATCCCGCGCTCCCTCCATGAGTTCGCCACCCAGATCAACCGCCTCTTCCACCAGGAGTCGCTCCAGCGCCACGGCTCGCCCGAACTCCTCTGCACGCTCAGCGTCGTGGTGATCGAGGGCGGCCGCCTCTACGGCCTCAACGTGGGCGATTCCCCGGTTTACCTTCAGCGCGGCGGCTCGCTCAGCCGCCTTTCCCAAGCCCACCACGTGGACGATCCCAACATGCGGCATGTCCTCACCCGCGCCATCGGCCTGGAGGCCTCGGTTGAACCGTTCCTGTTTGAGGCCGAGGTTCTCGACCACGATCAGATCCTTCTCTGTTCGGACGGGGTCAGCAACCCCCTCTCCGACGACACCCTCTCGCGGATGCTCGAAGGGCAGTCCACCGCCCGCGCGATTGTGGCCGCCGCCCGCGAGGTGGTGGTCACCACCCCTGAGCTTCAGGATGATGCCAGCGCGATTGTCCTGCGCGTCGTGGAGCGCGGCTGGGCCGGCGACCATCCCGACCGCACGCTTGAGGTGGTCCCCGTTCTCCGGCTCGGCCAAAGCGTGGACGATTATGTGCTGGTCCGTCCGCTTCAGGAAGGCGGACGGGTCTGGCTGGCGGAAAACTCCGCCGGACTTCGGCATGTGCTGAAATTCCCACCCTCCGAGGCGCACGATGATGAGATCCGCCGCGACGCCTTCATCCGCGAGGTCTGGCAGGCCACCCGGGTCAACTCTCCTGATTTTGTGCGGGCCTTTATCCCGCCCCAGGAAAGCCTGCGTTACTACGCGATGGATTTCGTGGACGCCCCCACGCTGCGCAAATGTCTCCAGAAGGGGCCGCTCCGTGTCGAGGAGGCGGTCGAGCTGGGCCGTTTTCTGCTGCGGGCCTGCCAGTTTTTGCTCACCCGTGACCTGGCCCACGCCGATCTCAAGCCGGATAACATCTTGGTGGTCAACAGCTCCGGGCGCCTTCGTTTTCTCCTGCTCGATTTTGGCAGCGCGGCGGAACTGTTTTCCGTGACCTCCCGCGCCGGCACGCCGAGTTACCTGGCCCCCGAGCGTTTCATGGGCGGGGCCCTTTCGGAGCGCACGGAAATCTTCGCCATCGGCGTCACCCTCTATGAGACCCTTTCCCAGGTCTATCCCTATGGCGAGATCGAGCGGTTTCAGACACCCCGCTTCGACTCCACGCCTCCGCTGCTTTCCCGCCGCAACCCGGCCGTGCCCGGCTGGCTCGAATCCCTGGTCCGCCGGGCGCTCAGTCCCGACCCCGAGCACCGTTACCAAAACTTCTCCGAGATGGCCTATGACCTCGGCCACCCCGATCAGGTCGCTCCCTATCATCGGAAGGACGCGCCGCTGCTGGAACGCAACCCCCTTCTCTTCTACCGGGTCAGCACCTTTATCCTATTGATGATCAACATGTTATTAGCCCTCCTTTTGCTCAGGAAGTGACAGTCATTTCATTCATCGTTCCCCTTAAAATTATTCATCTCATTCATTGATGGAGCACCCCCTTTTGGAACTCCTTCTGCTTCCTCAACACCCGAGCCACCATGAGCCTTCCCGCAACCGACAGCCTTCCCTTCACGCCCGCCCAGAAGGAATACCTTCATGGCTTCATGGCGGGCGTGGCGGCTTCCGGGCAGTTTCCTTTCACGGGTCACACCGCCGGCGGGCTCATCACGGCCGATCCCACCTCCTCGGCCACCGGCAACCTTTCGAATCCGCCGGCCGAGGACACGGTCTTCGGCACGCCGCTCTCCGATCTCTGCAAGGAGGAGCGCTGGAAACATGAGGAAAACCCGCTCGACGCCTGGGAACGCCTCGTCCGCCACTCCGACGAGGACAAATTCCCCGATCCGGAAAACACCTACCGCTTCAAGACCTTCGGCCTCTTCTACGTCGCCCCGGCCCAGGACAGTTTCATGATCCGCCTGCGGATTCCCGCCTGCGAACTTTCCTCCCACCAGATGCACGGCCTGGCCGACCTCGCCGCCGACCTGGGCAACGGCCACGCCGACATCACCACCCGCGGCAACCTTCAGATCCGCGAGTTCAAGCCCCGCGACCTCGTCAAGGTGCTGACCCGCGTGCAGGACCTCGGCCTCACCTCGCGCGGCTCGGGAGCGGACAACATTCGCAACGTCACCGCCTCGCCCAACAGCGGGTTTGATCCCGGGGAACTGCTCGACGTGCGCCCTCACGCCAAGGGCGTCCACCACTACATCCTTAACCAGCGCGACCTCTACGGCCTGCCCCGCAAATACAACATCGCCTTTGACAGCGGCGGCACGATCTCGGCCGCCGCCGACACGAACGACATCGGTTTCTTCGCCGTGCGCGTCACGGAAAAATCCCTCGCGGCCATCACCCCCGCCTCAAATCAAGAATCAAGAATCAAGAATCAAGAATCTGTCTCTCCGGGCATCTACTACCGCGTCCAACTCGGCGGCATCACCGGCCACTGCGATTTCGCCCGCGACACCGGCCTGCACATCAAACCTTCCGAGGCCGTGGCCGTTTCCGCCGCCATGGTCCGGGTCTTCGCCGAAAACGGCGACCGCACCAACCGCAAGAAGGCCCGCCTCAAATACCTTCTGGAAAAATGGGGCTTTGATAAGTTCATCGAGGAGACCCAGAAGAAACTGGCCTTCCCCCTCGGCCGCCTTCCGCTCGCCGCCTGCGAGGCCCGCCACCCGGTCGTCAAGCATGGCTGGATCGGCACCCAGCGCCAGTCGCAGAAAGGCTTCAATTCCATCGGTTTCGGAGTTCCCATCGGCCGCCTTTCCTCCCGCCAGATGCACCAGATCGCCACCATCGCCGACAACTACGGCAAGGGTGAGCTCCGGCTCACCGTCTGGCAGAATGTGATTCTCCCGCACATCCCCGACAGCCTGGTCTCCACCGTCTGCCGCCAGCTGCGTTCCCTGGGTTTCTTCACCGAGGCCTCGTCCGTCACCGGCGGCATTGTCGCCTGCACCGGCAGCCGCGGTTGCAAATATGCCGCCGCCGACACCAAGGGCCATGCCCAGGCCCTGGCCAAGCATCTCGACAAAACCGGGCTCGACGTGGGTTCGCCCGTGAACCTCCACTTCACCGGCTGCCCCCATTCCTGCGCCCAGCACTACTGCGGCGACATCGGTTTTCTCGGCGCGAAACAACCCGACGGCACCGACGGTTTCCACGTCGTCCTCGGCGGTGGCATGGACAACGAGCAAGGCATCGCGCGCGAGGTCTTCAAAGGCGTCCGGGCCACCGAGATTCCCGCCCTCACCGAATCCATCCTCCGCACCTATCTGGAACGGAAAACCTCCGGCGAATCCTTCGTCCAGTGGAGCCGCCGCCACAGCGTCAAGGAACTCCAGGAGCTGCTGAGCCGCTGATAGGATTCTTGATTTATGATTCTTGATTCTCGATTGAAAACACGAAGGCAGTCCATCCGTCCCTGCCTCATCAGCCTTTGAATCAAGAACTTAAGCTCAAAATTACGAATCCCAGGCCCCGCCTTTCACATCAAGAATCTCGAATCAAGAATCATAAATGAACGCTCCCTTCATTCCTGAGTCCGCCCCTTTTTCCCCCGACCAACGCGCCTGGCTCAACGGTTTTTTCGCCGGAGTCTTCTCCCGCGCCCCGGCCGGAACACAGCCCGCCAGCCTGCCTTCCGCCCCGGAACTCAAACCGCTCACGATCCTCTTCGGTTCGCAAACCGGCACGGCGGAGTCGCTGGCGAAACAGATGGCCAAGGAGGCTTCCAAGCGCGGCTTCGTTCCCACCGTCATTGACCTCGCCCAGTTCAGCCTGGCCAAACTCGCCTCCGAGAAAAACGTCCTCATCATCACCAGCACCTATGGCGAGGGCGAGCCGCCGGACAACGCCCGCGCCTTCCATGCCGCGCTCGGCGCCGCCGCCGCCCCTTCGCTCAACGGGCTGCGTTTCAGTGTCTGCTCCCTGGGCGACACCAACTACACCCTCTTCTGCCAGGCGGGGAAAGACTTCGACACACGCCTCGAAAAACTCGGGGCCACCCGGGTCCACGCCCGCGCCGACTGCGACCTCGACTACGAGGCCCCCTTCCGCGCCTGGCTGGACGCCTCGCTTTCCGCCTTGGGCCATAATTCATCGAATGCCCCGCAACTTTCGGCCTCGCCCCAAATCAAGAATCAAGAATCAGAAATCAAGAATGAGGGCGGTTTCAGCCGCACCAACCCTTTCTCCGCCAAGGTGTTGGGCGTCCACCTTCTCAACGGAACCGGTTCCGCCAAGGAAGTGAACCACGTCGAGTTTTCCCTCGAAGGCTCCGGCCTTTCCTATGAGGCGGGCGACGCCCTGGGAGTTTACCCGCGCAACTGTCCGCAACTGGTTTCCGAAATTCTTGCCGCCTTGAACTGCGACGGTGAGGAGGCCGTCTCCACTCCCGCCGGCGAGCTGCCCATCCGCACCGCGCTGACGCAAAACTTCGACCTCGGCAAACCCACCCCCGACCTTCTCGAGGCGCTCGGCCTTTCCGCCTCTCCGACCATTCTCGATGTCCTCGACGCCCTCCGCGCGGCCTCGCCTGCTTCCCTCACCAGTCTGAGATCTGAAATGTCGAACGCAGCCAAGGTTTCGTCCCTGCTGAAAAAACTCCAGCCCCGCCTCTACTCCATTTCCTCCTCACCCAAGGCCCATCCGGGGCAGGTCCACCTCACCGTCGGCGCGGTCCGCTATGAGGTCGGTGGCCGCGCCCGCAAAGGCGTCTGTTCCACGTTCCTGGCTGAACAGGCCGTCGCCCTCGGCACCACCGGCGTGTTTGTCCACTCCAACAAGGCCTTCCGTCCCCCCGCCTCTTCCGACATCCCCATGATCATGGTCGGCCCCGGCACCGGCATCGCCCCTTTCCGCGCCTTCCTCGAGGAACGCATCGCCACCGCCGCGAAAGGCAAAAACTGGCTGTTCTTTGGCGACCAGAAATCCTCCGCCGACTTCCTCTACCGCGACGAGCTTCTCGGCTGGAAAGAGTCCGGCCTCCTGGCCCGTCTCGACCTCGCCTTCTCGCGCGACCAGGCCGAAAAAATCTACGTCCAGCAGCGCATGAGGGAAAACGCCGCCGAACTCTTCGCCTGGCTGGAGCAGGGCGCGCACTTCTACGTCTGCGGCGACGCCTCGCGCATGGCCAAGGATGTGGACGCCGCCCTCCACGACGTCATCGTCCAGGCCGGGGGCAAAACCGCCGACGAGGCCGCCGCTTACGTCCAAAACCTCCGCGCCGCGAAACGCTACCAGAGGGACGTTTATTGAAACCATTCAAGATTCTCGATTCTCGATTCTTGATTTATCCCTTCCTGAGGCCTCAGCCGTGTCCATCGCGTCCATGCAGTCCACTTTGTTCATCAAGTCCACCTGCCTCGCTGTCTCTCAAATCACGAATCAAGAATCCTCATGCCCAACGCCCTCGTCGCCCTGATCGAAGAGGCTCTCGCCGAGCAAGGGCGGCTGCATACCCCCGTGGCCCGTTTTGCGGCGGCACACGATTCCGGACTTCCCCCGCCGCGTTCCCAGCTCATCCCCCTGTCGGCCCCTGCTCCCGGTGAGCAATATGCCTTCGAGGTGGACCTCGATTCCTGCTCCGGCTGCAAGGCCTGTGTCTCCGGTTGCCACTCCCTCAACGGCCTCGACGAAAACGAAACGTGGCGCGATATCGGCGTGGTTCTCGGTGGTGATGCCGCCCATCCGTTCCAGCAGACGATCACCACCGCCTGCCATCACTGCGAAGATCCCGCCTGTCTCAACGGCTGCCCGGTCCTCGCCTACGAAAAGGATGCTATCACCGGCATTGTCAGGCACTTGGACGACCAGTGCATCGGCTGCTCCTACTGCGTCCTCAAGTGCCCCTACGATGTCCCCAAATACAACCCCCGCCTGGGCATCGTCCGCAAATGCGACATGTGCCACGAGCGCCTTCGCGATGGCGAGGCCCCGGCCTGCGCCCAGGCCTGCCCGACCGAGGCCATCCGCATCGTGAAAGTGTCAAAAACCACACTTTCACCAATTAAAAATGAAGAATTAAAAATTAAAAATTACGAGGCAAAATCAGACGTTTCGCTTACCATTACGTCGCCTCTGGGAACGCGGAGCTCCAGCTCCACTGCCTCGAACTCATCACTTATCACTGATAACTCATCACTCGCCTCCCCTGCCTCTCCTTCTGAAATCTTAAATCTGAAATCTGAAATCGCCGCCTTGGCGGCTCCCTCCTCCTACACCCGCCCCACCACCCGCTACGTTTCCACCCGGCCTCTGCCCGAAAACCTCCACGCCTCGGATGCCCACACCCTTCGCCCGCAGCACACCCACCTGGCCCTCGTTTTACTCCTTACCCTCACCCAAACCGGCCTGGGGCTTATGGCTTCAGCAGTCTTGTTCGGCAGCCAAATCAAGAATCAAGAATCAAGAATCATAAATTGCCTCGGCTTCGGTCTCTTCCTCCTCGGTCTCGTCGCCAGCGTGGCGCACCTGGGCCAGCCGCTCCGCGCCTGGCGCGTCTTCCTCAACCTCCGCAAATCCTGGCTCAGCCGGGAAGCCGTCGTCCTCAACCTGGCCTTCCCGCTCCTGGCCGCCTCGGCCCTTCTGCCTGTGGCGGAACCCTATCTGGCCCAATACGTTCCTTCGTTTGTGGCGGCTCTTCCCTTCCCGCTTTCGAGCCTCCACCTGCCGATGTCAGTGGCCGGTGTCGTGATCGGACTCCTCGCTGTTTTCTGCTCAGCGATGGTTTACATAGACACCCGCCGTGTCTTTTGGCGTCCCACCCAAAGCCTCGGCCGCATGTTCGGCACCGTGGCCGTTTCCGCTCTCGCCGGCCTCGCCATCGAGGCAAAGACACCGGGTATTTTTTGGGGCTTGGGTCTTGGTCCTTGGTGCTTTCTTTCCGGCCTCGCCCTCGCCGCCAAAGTGGCCCTCGAACTCATCACTCTCTTCGGCGCGTCC
>JANOBW010000159.1:0-2108 GCA_031411855.1 Opitutia bacterium | reverse complement strand
CATTGAACTACAAATGCTTAACGTTGAATCAGGGAGGTTCCCGTCATCTCGGAGGGTTTAGGCAGACCCAACAGATCGAGCACCGTGGGGGCGACATCGGCCAACCGGCCGGAATTCCGCATGGGGAGACCTTTGCAGCCTTCCCCAAAAACCACAACTTCCACAGGGTTAAGGGTATGCGCGGTGTGGGCTCCATTGACCGTGAGGTCATACATCTGGTCGGAGTTTCCGTGGTCGGCAGTGACAACAGCCCGTCCGCCAATAGATTGGACGGCCTCCAAGAGCTCTCCCAGGCATCCATCCACGGTTTCGCATGCCTTTATCACAGCCGGGAGAGAACCGGTGTGGCCCACCATGTCGGGATTGGCGAAATTCACCACGACCAAACCATATTCATTGGAAAGAATGGCGGCTTTGGCGTTCGCGGTCACTTCGGCGGCGGACATCTCGGGCTGCATATCATAGGTCGCGACCTTGGGGCTGGCCGGGCAGGCCCGGTCCTCCCCCGGGAAGGGGTCTTTGCGGTAGTTGTTGAAGAAGAAGGTCACGTGGGGGTTCTTTTCGGTCTCGGCGCAGCGGAACTGCTTCAGGCCGGCATCACTGACCACTTTGCCGAGAATGTTTTTCAGTCCTTCGGGCTTCATTGAAATGACATTCACCGGAAGGCCCGACTCGTATTCGGTCATGGTCACATAATAAACGTCCAGCATCGGCCCACGGTCGAAATCCTTGAAGTCTTTGATGACAAAGGCTTTGGTGATTTCACGGGGACGGTCGCCACGGTAGTTGTAGAAGAAAACGGCGTCGCCATCCTTGATCGTTCCCACCGGTTTGCCATCGGTTCCCAGAACCCAGGTGGCGGGCACAAACTCGTCGCCCTTCTGGGTCTCGGTCAGCGGCTTGTCGTAGTAGGACTGAACGGCAGCTTCGGCACTGGAGGCCGTGGCCACGGCCTTGCGCCCCGTCAGCATGTCGTAGGCTTTCTGAACGCGTTCCCAGCGGTTGTCCCGGTCCATGGACCAAAACCGGCCGCAGACCGTGGCAATGCGCCCGATCCCGAGTTCACGGCACTTTGCCTCCACCTGCTGAACATAACCCAGGCCGCTGAAAGGCGGGGTGTCCCGGCCGTCGGTAAAGGCGTGGAGGAAAACCCGCGAAGGCTCCACCCCATCGGCCTTGGCCTGAAGGAGAATGCCATAAAGGTGCTCCAACATGCCGTGAACACCGGCGTCAGAAACAATCCCCATGAGATGCAAACTGCCCCCCTTCTTAACCTGCTCGACGGCTTGTTTCCAGACGGGGTTAGAGGCCAGCCGCTTCTCTGAAAACAACTTGTTCAAACGGACCAGCTCCTGGTCCACAATGCGGCCGGCTCCAATGTTCTCGTGGCCGACCTCGCTGTTCCCCATGACCCCTTCGGGCAGGCCGACATCAAGACCGCAGGCCATGATCTCGGTGCGGGGCCAGTGACGGCTGAGGGAGTCGGAAACCGGCGTGCGGGCCAGTTTGACGGCGTTAAAGCTGTCGTGGGCGGGGTTGTGATTCTCCCCCCAGCCGTCGCGTATGATAAGAACTACTGTTTTTGGGCTCATGAAGTCGGCAAAATGGGTGTTTTGAAAAATCATGACGAGAGCAAATTTGAGACCAAACGCCTGCCCCTCCGCGTGTTGCCCTCATCCCGACGGATAAAAAAAGCCGCCTTCCCCCGAAGGAAAAGGCGGCCAAAGGACATGCCCCCAGCCAGGCTACCTCTTCATGGGATGCTCCTTGAGAAGCTCATCCACCATGTAAAAGTTAACCCTCTCCTTTGTCGCCTCACGAACCGTTTTCACCTGTTCGGGCTTCACCCAGGGATGGTTGTTCCCCCAGGAAGTCCTGACGTAATTGATGACAGCGGCCACTTCCTCGTCCTTCAACATGCCGCCAAAGCCCATCATGGGGGGCACGCCCTTGGTGGGATCGAACTTCTGACCGGCCACCTCAATCGGTCCATACAAGCCCTTGAGCACAATTTTAATGATACGGGTATCATCCGAAGCGACCCACTCACTTTTGGCCAGGACTGGATAAATACCGGGCGTTCCCAGTCCGTTCGGCTGGTGGCAGGT
>JANOBW010000158.1:0-2233 GCA_031411855.1 Opitutia bacterium | reverse complement strand
GTCTGGACCCACGTGGCCGCCACCTATGACGGCAGCACGGTCCGGGGCTATGTGAATGGAACCCTGGTCCTGACCCAGGCGGTCGCGTTTCAACTGTCCAGCCGCAACGCCGACGTTTACATCGGAGCCTACCCCACCAACGCCCTGGCCCTCAACGGCGGCATGGACGAGTTCACCCTCTACAACCGCCCCCTTTCCGCCTCCGAGGTCCAGGCCATCTACACTGCCGGCACCTCAGGCAAAATCTCTTCGCCGGTCGTAACCTCCGCGACCATTGCCAACTTGGCCACCACCTCCGCCACTCTTGGCGGCAATGTCGCGGCCGACAGCGCCAGCGCCATCACCGAACGCGGCGTCGTTTACGCGGCCACGGCCACCAACGCCGATCCGCTCATCGGCGGCACGGGTGTGACCAAGCTCACCTCCGCCGGGACCACCGGGGTCTTCACCGTCAACGCCACCGGTCTCGCCTCCCTCGTGGGCTATGGATTTAAAGCCTACGCCACCAACGCGATCGGCACCACCTACACACCCGTTTCCACCTTCTCCACTCCGGGCGAACCTCTCATCGTGGTCGAGTTCAACGCCTCGGCTTTGGCCGACGGCGCGACGCGTGACTTCGGCAGCGTCTTTGTTTCCCAAAACTCCACGCAGTCCTTGACCGTCCGCAACACCGGCAACCTCACATTGAACCTCGGTGCCTTCACCAAGGACGGCGCGAATCCGGCTGATTTCTCTGTCAGCACGCCGACCAGCGCCGCCATCGCACCCGGCGGCAGCGCCACCTTCACAGTCACCTTCGCTCCTTCCTCTGGCGGCTCCCGCAGCGCCGGCCTGCACCTCCCGAGCGATGTCGTCGGCTCCCGCAATCCCTTCGACCTCGTCCTCACCGGCAGCGGCCAGGCCAGCATCACCGCCAACTACACCACCGGCAACGAGATCCCGTTCACTGCCAACGGCTTCAACGCCACCGGCGTGTCCCTGGTCCCCACGTTAAACTATGCGCCGGTTCCCGGCACGACTCTCAAGGTCGTGAACAACACCGCCGCCTCGTTCATCCAAGGCACCCTTTCCGGCGTGGCCAACGGCTCCACCGTCAACCTCTCCTTCAACGGCACCGCCTATCCGTTCATCGCCTGGTATTACGGCGGTGATGGCAACGACCTCGTCCTCCTGTGGCCTGAAACCAAACTCGCGTCCTGGGGCGGCAACAGCAACGGCCAGCTCGGCGACAACACCTTGGTTGGCAAGAAGTTGCCCGTCTCCGTCGTTGACCCCTCCGGCCTTCTCTCCGGCAAGACCGTCGTGCAGGTCGCCCGCGGCTCCTTCCACACCGTCGCCCTCACCTCCGACGGCGGCATCTTCTCCTGGGGCGGAAACACCAGCGGCCAGCTTGGCAACGGCGTCAACGACGGCCTGAACAGCAAGGTGCCGGTCGCGGTGGACCGCACCGGCGCGCTCTCGGGCAAGACCGTCGTCGCCATCTCGGCCGGCCACCAGCACAGCATGGCCCTTTGCTCTGACGGCACCATCTGCGCCTGGGGTTGGAACGGCAATGGCCAGCTCGGCGACACCACCAAGGTCAACAGCTCCGTTCCCGTCGCGGTCAGCACGGCCAGCGGCAACAGCGCTCTCTTCGGCAAGACCGTCACCCGCATCTCCGCCGGCGAGGCCCACAGCCTGGCCCTCTGCTCCGATAACACACTCGTGGCCTGGGGCTTCAACAGCTACGGCCAGCTCGGCGACAACACCTTCACCGACCGCACATCGCCCGTCCTGGTCAACACGGCCAGCGGCACCAGCTCCCTTTTCGGCAAAACCGTCACCGCCGTCTGGGGCTCCTACTACATCTCCATGGCGCTTTGCTCGGATGGCACCGTTTCCTGCTGGGGAAGAAGCATTTACGGCACCGTCGGCAATGGCGACATGACCTCGGCCAATTACAAGGTCCCGCAGGCGGTCAGCACCGCGCCCGGCCTCAGCGCCCTTTCCGGCAAGACCGTCACCGCCATCGCCGCTTCGGTCGCGCACACTCTGGCGCTCTGCTCCGACGGCACCGTGGCGGCCTGGGGCAGCAACGCCGCCGGTGGTCTCGGCGACACCACCACCACCGACAGCGCCTATCCGGTGGCGGTCAACACAGCCAGCGGTGTCAGCGCCCTCTTCGGCAAAACCGTCTCCTCAATCCACATCACCGGCGGCGCCAGCCACGCCCTCTGCACCGACGGCTCCC
>JANOBW010000157.1:0-6145 GCA_031411855.1 Opitutia bacterium | reverse complement strand
GCGGCACCACCTCCATCACCAAGATCGGCACCGGCACCACCACCCTTTCCGGCACCGGCACCCACAGCGGGACTCTCACCATCTCCGCCGGCCGCCTCAACCTCGCAGGCGGAACCGCCTCACTCATCACCGTGGCCAGCGGGGCAACTTTCGGAGGCGAAGGCACCAGCACCGGCAGCCTGACCCTCGCCGGCGGGGGCAGTCTCGCCATTGACCCGGTCTCGGCCGGCATGTTGACCGTGGCAAATCCCACCCTAAGCGGTTCCAACTCGATTGTTTTTGACGCCCCACTGCCCACCACTGGCCCGGTCAACCTCCTGACCTACACCGGCACGCTCACCGGTGCGTTCGGCACCAACCTGGTCCTGCCCAACGCCGCCCGCTATCGCACCTCCACCTTCACCGACACTGCCGGAGTCGTCACCCTTGCCCTTGGAAACAAGGCCCTGACCTGGAACGGCGCCAGCGGCGGCCAGTGGGACATCGGCACCAGCAGCCGTTGGAACGTCGGCGAGGCCGACGCGTTCTTCTATGGCGACTCCGTCACCTTCGACGACACGGGCGTGGCCACTGCCGTCACCCTCTCCGGCGACCTCCAGCCCTCCGCGATCTCCGTCACTTCCTCGGCCAAAAACTACACGGTCTCGGGAACGGCCGGCAACCTCATCTCTGGGCTGGCAACTCTCTCCAAATCAGGAACCTCCACCCTTATTCTTAACGCCCCCAACACCTTCTCCGGCGCGACCACGGTGACCGGCGGCACCCTTCAGGTCGGCGACGGCGCCAACAACATCGCCACCCTGGGCAGTTCCGCCGCCAGTGTTTCCAGCGGAGCCACCCTTTCTTTCTTTCGCAACGGCAGCTACACCATCGCCAACCCGGTCTCCGGGTCCGGCACCCTCGCCTTCCTCGGCACCGGCGTGAGCGCCCAGTCGGACTACTCCCTGACCGGTTCCAACACTGGATTCACCGGCACCCTCGATATCCGTGGCGGCGCCCGGGTCCAGGTGGACAGCACGGCCGACGTCGGCACCTCGTCCATCGTCGTCAACGGCGGCGGCCAGCTCTGGCTCAATGGCGCGGTCACCTATTCCAACACCTTGTCCCTCAACGGCATCGGCTGGACCGAGGCCGCCGGCAATCTCGGGGCCGTCCGTTTCAGCGGCGGCACGCTCAGCGGCACGGTCACCCTTGCCGGCAACACCCGCCTCCACCCGCACAGCTCCGGCGACACGGGCGTCGTCAGCGGCGTCATCACCGACGGGGCCGGCACTTTCGGTGTCACCAAGACCGGCGCGGGCACCCTCACCCTCACCCAGTCCAACACTTTCGACGGCGGCACCGTCCTCAGCGCCGGCACCCTCCAGATCCAGAACGCCGGCTCGCTCGGCACGGGCACTGTCACCATCGGCGACACCGCCACCGGCACCTCCACGACCTCCCTTTACCTCGACACGAGCCGCGTTGTTTTCGTCCGCCCGATCACCGTCTCCGCCAACGGCACCGGCAGCGTCACCCTCGGAACCCGGGCGACCATCACCGGTTCCGGCGCTGGCAACGGTTTCAATGGCATCACCCTGAACCGCGATGTCATCTTTGACTCCAATGCGGCCGACCGCACCGACTACGCCAACATATCGGGCACTGGAAACATCACCGTGGGCGGGGTGGGACGGTCCATTTTCTCAAGCGCCAACACCTTCTCCGGCACCCTCACGATCAATGCGATCACCGATGCCAATGGCCTTCAGCTCGGCACCAACAGCGGCGCTTTCAACGCCATTCCCGACACCACCTCGGTCACGGTGAATGCCGGCGGCAAACTCTCCCTGTCCTACACCGCCGGGGGCGGCGAAACCATTGGGGCCCTCAACGGGGCCGGCAATGTCCGCAACAACGGCGGTAACGCCAACACCGTCATCGTGGGCGGTGGCAACGGCGGCGGCACCTTCTCCGGCATCGTGGAAAACGGCGGCGGCACCATCTCCCTCACCAAGACCGGAGCAGGCGTCCAAATCCTTTCCGGCGCAAACACTTACACCGGTGCCACCACGGTGACCGGCGGCGTCCTCCGCCTCAACGGCGCCACCTCCCTGCCCGGCGGGGTCGCCGCGACCGGCGGTGTTTCCAACCTTTCCCTCAACGGCGGTGTCATCGGCTTGGGCAATGGCGACCTCCTCCGCGGCCTTGGCGCCGGCGTCACCCAGGTCCAACTGGCCGGCTCCAGCGGTTTCGCCGCCTTCACCACCGCCCGCACCGTCAACTTCGGCGGTGCCGGTGCCGCCGTCACCTGGGGCTCGGGCAGCTTCGCCCCCACCACCCTGGTCCTCGGCCATGGCACGGCCGATGCGACCGTCACGATTTCCAACCCCATTGACCTGGCCTCCGCCGCCCGCACCGTCCAGGCCGACGACGGGACGGCCGCCATTGACGGCCAGCTTTCCGGCGTCCTCAGCGGCGCCACCGGCTCCCTCGTCAAGACCGGCACCGGCACCCTCTCCCTCTCCGGGGCCAACACCTACGGCGGGGCCACCACGCTCAGCGCCGGCACCCTCTATCTTGACTACACCGGCCAGAACAACACCAAGCTGGCCGATGCCGCCGTGCTCACCTTCGGGGCGGGAGCCTCCACGCTCAGCCTGAACGGGGGCACCCACACCGAGGTGGTCGCTTCCACCACTCTCAGTGCCGGGGCCGTCGCCTCCCTCACGCGCCCCTCCGGCACCTCCGTCCTCCAACTGGGCACGATCACCCGCGGCGCGGGGGCCACCCTGACCTTCGGTGCGGCCGACCTCGCCACCACCAGCAGCACGAACACCAACGGCATCCTGGGCGGCTGGGCCACACTCGGGGGCGACTTCGCCACCAACTCCACCAATGCCGCCAACGGCTCCGTCACCGCCTACACGGGCTACACCGATGTGACGCGCCTCAGTTCCGGCACCAAGGCCATCGCCGATTCTGCCGCCACCAATGTTCGCATCATTGACGGCACCGGTTCCGCCGCCGACCTCACCCTCGCCGCCGCCACGACCAACATCAACACCCTCAACCAGACCGCCACCGGGGCCGCCCTCAACATCGCGATGGGAACCAACACCCTGCGCCTTGGAGCAGCCTCGGGCATTCTCGCCGGTTCCGGCGCCAGTGCCCTCACCATCGGCACCGCCGTCAATCAGGGTTTCCTCACCGCCGGAGGCAACGCCGCCAATGTGGCCGGCGACATCGTTTTCACGAACAACAGCGTCAACACCCTGACGGTAAACTCCCCCCTGGTGAACAACGGCACCGGCGCGGTCTCGCTCATCAAAAACGGCTCCGGACGCCTCACCCTGGCCGGTTACACCGGGGCCAATTTCTCAGGTGGCGCCATCATCAACGGCGGTGAGCTTCGCGTTTCGACTCCTTCCGCCACAGCAACTTACACGACGCTTGGCACGGGCGCGGTCACGGCCAACGCCGGCACCACCCTCCGGTTCTTTGCCGGCAGCACCACCACGACCAACACCTTCGCCAACGCCCTCAACCTCAACGCCGCCACCCTGGCCAACGAGGACGCCAACCATGTCCTCACCGGCGCGGTCGCCCTGACCGGCTCCAACACCGTCACAGGCGTGTATTCGGGCAAAAACCTGACCCTCTCGGGCATCCTCAGCGGCACCGGCTCGCTCTCCAAAACCGGAGCGGCCGATCTCATTCTTTCCGGTGCCAACACCTTTTCCGGCGGGCTCACCCTGAACTCGGGCGGTGGCAAGCTGGTCCTCAACAGCGCCTCCGCGCTCGGCACCGGCACCTTTACGGTCAATGGCAGCTCGATGGACAACACCACCGCCGCCGCCCTCACCCTCACCACCAACAACCCGCAGGTTTGGGGAGGCGACTTTACCTTCGCCGGCACCCAAAACCTCAATCTGGGCACCGGGGCGGTCACCCTCGGGGCGAACCGCACCCTCACCACCACGGCTGGAACGCTCACCGTCGGCGGCGTGGTCAGCGGCCCCTTCACCCTGGCCAAGAACGGCGCGGGAACCCTCGCCCTCTCCGGCAACAACACCTACACCGGCGCCACCTCCGTCACCGCCGGCCGCCTCAACCTCTCCGGCACCAACGTTTCCAGCCTCGCCTTCACCGGTGCCACTTTGGGAGGCATCGGCAGCACCACGGGCGGTCTGACCACCAACGCCGCCACAGTCATCGCCCTCAATCCCGCCGCGCCCACCTCCGCCTTCACCGCCTCCGGGGCGGTCAACTTCGCCGGCGCCACCTCGGTCGCGTTTGACACCACCCCCACCGCCCAGGGCTCGACCGCCTACACCGTGCTCAACTACGGGTCCCTCCCTGCGGGAATCACAAACCTTTCCGCTCCAGCCGGTTACCGCAGCGTCCTCAGCAACGACACCGCCGCCAGAAAGGTCCTGCTCACCGTCACCACCGGCACCCGCACCTGGAACCAGTCCGCCCCCGCCACCTGGAACAACCTGACTTCCGCCAGCTTCGCGGAAGGGGACCTGATGTTCGCCTCGGGCGACGCCGCCGTCTTCGGTGACACCGCCTCCAACGGGGCCGTCACCGTCGCCGGCACCCTTCTCCCTGCCTCCGTCACGGTCAACAACTCCGCCACCGCTTACACCTTTTCCGGCTCGGGGGCCATCGGGGGCACGAACGGACTCACGAAGTCCGGGACGGGCACCCTCACCATCACCACCGCGAACACCTATTCCGGGGCCACCGCGATCAATGCCGGTGTGGTCAACATCCAGAACGCCAACGCCTTGGGCTCCACCGCCGCCGGCACCACCGTTTCCTCCGGCGCGGCCCTGCAACTCCAGGGCGGCCTGACCACCGCCGAGCCCCTGGCCCTTTCGGGCACGGGCGTCGCCGCCGATGGCGCGGTCCGCAGTGTCTCCGGCACCAACACCCTCAGCGGGGCCGTCACCGTCTCCGCCCCCACCCGGATCAACACCGATGCCGGCACCCTCACCCTGTCTTCGCCCCTGGCCCTGGGCGCCGCCAACCACCTGACCGTGGGCGGGGCGGGCAACACCACCCTCGGCGGCGCGGTCACCGGCACGGGTGGCTCCCTCACCAAGGATGGCGCGGGTGTCCTCACCATGAACGCGGGTGGCAACTCGGTGGACATCCTCGTCAGCAACGGCACCCTCAACGCCCGGGGCGGCGGTTTCAGCACCGCCTTTGCCGCCGGCAAGACCATCACCGTGGACGGCTCCGGCATCCTCGACACCGTCACCCACTCCATGGGCAGCGTGGTGGGCGGGGGCGGCGAGGTTCCCCTTGTGGTCCTGACCAACGGGGGCACCTGGCGCGCCAACAATGAGCAATACATCCGGACGGTCACCCTCACCGGTGGCAATGTCATCGGTGCCGGCGAACTCCGCAGCCTCACCGGCACCTCGGTTTACACCTCCCTGGCCTCCGCCGGCAGCTCCACCATCTCGGCCGGTCTCAACCTGGTCAACAACCTCACCCTGGCCGTCAACAACGGGGCCGCCGCCGATGATCTCGTGGTCTCGGGTTTCATCGCCAACACGGGCACCCTGACCAAGACGGGCACGGGCACCCTGGTCGTCTCGGGAGCCTCCGCCAACACCTTCTCCAGCACGTTTTCCATCAGCGCGGGCGAGGTCCGGGTGGAGAAAAACTCGGGCCTGGGCACCACGGCTGCCGGCACCTCCGTGGCCGCCGGGGCCGCCCTCCAGCTCGCCGCCGGCGTTTCCATCGGTGCCGAGCCCCTCACCCTCAACGGCTCTGGGGTTGCCGCCGACGGCGCCTTGAGGAGCCTCTCGGGCAGCAACGCCTTCGCCGGTCCCATCACCCTGGCCAGCTCCTCCCAGATCAGCTCAGATGCCGGCACCCTCACCCTCTCGGGCACGGTCTCCACCGGGGCCAATGTCCTGACGTTTGCAGGGGCGGGCGACACTGTCGCCTCCGGCGTCCTCTCCGGCACCGGCTCGCTCGTCAAGACCGGCACCGGCACCCTCACCCTCTCCGGTGTGAACACCTACTCGGGCGGCACCAGCCTCCAGGGGGGCACCACCACGGCCGGAAACATCAGCGCCTTCGGTAACAGCTCCGGCGTCATCACCCTCGCCAGCGGGGCCACGTTGAACCTCAACAACCTCGCCCT
>JANOBW010000156.1:0-5989 GCA_031411855.1 Opitutia bacterium | reverse complement strand
CCCCCGACTTCCCCCCATCCGCGCTCCCTCTTCCCTGATTCCTTTCCTTCATCCCTCTTATGAAACCCACCGCATTCACCCTCGGAAAAAACCTCTCCGCCCTCCTTGCCTTTGGAGCGCTCTCCAGCGCCGCCCAGGCTGTCGTCCGCACCTGGGATGGCGGGGCCGCCACGTCCAATATGGACACGGCCCTCAACTGGTCCGCCGATACCGTTCCCACCGGTGCCACCCCCGATACCGCCCAATGGGATGGCACTTTAGCCGGCAACCTTTCCCTTAACTACACCGCCGCCGGCACCGGGGCGGGGCTCGGGGCCGGCGGCGGACTTTTCCTCAACATCCTGGGCACCCAGACGGGTTCCCTGACCATCAACGAGGCTTCCGGAACCGCTGGGTTTCGCGTCCAAAACATCACCGTCGCCAGCAGCGCCGGAGCCTTCACCTTTGGCAGCGGCGATGCCGTCAACGACTTCATCGCCCTGGGCAGCACCACCGTCGTGGCCCACACCTTCACCAACGACTCCGCCAACCCCGCCACCTTTGGCTCCGATGTCCGGTTTGCGTTCGGCGGCGGGGTCGCCAAAACCGTGACGTTTGCCGGAGCCGGCAACTGGAACTTCGGGGCCAAATTCGGCTCGGGAGGCACCGGCAGCCTCACCTCCATCACCAAGACAGGCTCGGGCACCCTCACGATTAACGCAAACATCGTGGGCACCAACTCCTCGGGCAGCCCCGCTCCCGGCAGCATCTTTGTCAAAACCGGCTCCGTCGTGGTGGATACCAACGGCGCGGTCACCACCACCGGCTTCAGCAGCATCGGCCAGAACGGCACCGATGTGGGCATCATGACCTTGAAAGGCAACGGCAGCTTCACTTCCGGCACCGATTTCAACATCGCCGATGTCGTCAGCTCCATCGGCACGCTGAACGTTCAGGACACCGCCACCCTCACCGTCACCACAGGCGGCGGTTTCTTCGTCGGCTCGGCCAACGGGGCCGGCTCCACCGCCAGCGGCACCGTCAACCAGTCCGGTGGCACCGTCACCGTCAACCGCACCAACGACGGCGCCTTTGTCATCGGCGGGCGCAATGCCGCCACCACCGGCGGCTCCGGCACCTACAACCTGAGCAACGGGACGGTGACCAACGTGGCCAACGCCTGGATTGGCGGCTATGGCACAGGCACCGTCAACCAGACCGGCGGCACCTTGAACAACGCGGGCTGGCTCTCGATCGCCCGCCAAACCGCCAGCACCGGCAACTACAACATCAGCGCCGGAGCCCTCAATCAGACCAACGCGGCCAACCGCATCATTGTCGCCGAAATCGGCACCGGCACCCTGACGGTCAGCGGCACCGGCGCGGTCACCACCGCGGGCGGCGTTCGCCTTGGCACCGTGGCGGCGGCCAATGGCACCGTCCACCTCAACGGCGGCACCATCACCACGCCGATCGTGGAAACCGCGGGTGGCACGAGCACCTTCAACTTTAACGGCGGCACGCTCAAGGCCTCCGCCGCCAGCACCACCTTCCTGCAGGGCCTCACCACCGCCAACGTCCGCAACGGCGGGGCTCTGGTCAACACCAACGGCTTCGATGTCACCATCGGCCAGGCCCTCCTCCACAGCGCCCTCGGCGGAGACAATCCCGCCGACGGCGGGCTCACCAAGAGCGGTGTCGGCACCCTTGCCCTCACCGGCGTGAACACTTACAACGGCGGCACCACGGTCTCCGCCGGCACCCTCGCCCTCGGCACGGGCGGCTCCGTCGGCACCATCCGCGGCGTGCTCAACATCTCCTCCGGCACCACCGTCAACACCACCGTCACCGATGCCTTGGGCTTCGGTGCGGGCACCAGCGTGGACACCGTCAATGTCAACGGCGGCACGCTCAACAACTCCGTCGCCGGCAACAACGGCTACCGCACCAACTTCAACCTCACCGGCGGCACCGTTTCGTCGTCCGGCGGCGGCGCGGTCAACTTCACCACCGGCTTCGGCGTTTCCTCCCTCGCCAGCGTCAACCCCTCCACGTTTTCAGCCCCGATCATCATCCGCGACACCAACACGCTCCCGGTTTCGACGGCCCTTGGCACCACGGCCAGCGGGGTGGACCTCACCCTTTCCGGCGTGATCTCGGAACTGCCCACCGGGCTCGGCCTGACCAAGACCGGTTCCGGCCGCGTCAACCTCACCGGCGTAAACACCTACACCGGCACCACCACCGTCTCCGCCGGCACCCTCGGCCTCGGCGCCACCGGCTCCCTCGCCGCCGCCTCCAGTCTCGATGTCCAGTCCGGAGCCACCCTCGACCTGCGCAACGGTGTCGGCTCCCGCAGCCAGAGCGTCACCAACCTGACCCTCAACAACTCCACCCTCGTCTTCGGTTTGGCGGCGGGTTCCTCGGACAGCCTCTCCGCCACCGGCACCACCACCGCCACCGGCACCACCACCGTCAAACTGACCGGTTCCGCCAACGCCGGGAACTACAACCTGATCACCGCCAGTTCCGCCCTCGCCGGCACCTTCACCCTCGACACCTCCAGTTTGGTCACCGGCTTCACCTCCTACACCGGCAACCTGGTCGGCAACAGCTATGTGCTGACTGTCGGAGCCACCGCCCCCACTCCCGCCACCGCCTACTGGCAGGGCGCCTACGACTCCATCTGGGGCACCGCTTCCTCTGGCAACAGCAACTGGTCCTCCGATGCCGCGGGAACAGCCAACACCCAGCAGATTCCCGGCACGGTCTCGGATGTCGTCTTCTCCGCCACCGGCGCGGCCAACACCTCCACCACCCTGGGCACGGACTTCGTCCTCAAAAGCCTCACCTTTGCCGGCGGCTCCGCCTCCGTCGGTGGCGCGAACAACCTTGGCCTCGGCGGCCTGAACGCCGGCGGTTACGCCCTGGAGGTTGACTCCGGTGCCACCGCCAGCCTCTCCGCCGGTTCCGTCTCCTTCTCCGGCCCCGCCTACATCCAGGCCGGAGGCACGCTTAACCTCAACGCCGTCAACAACCTGGGATCCACCACCGGCTCCCTCCAGGTGGACGGCGCGCTCAACGTCAACGCCGCCGCCACCAAGGGTGTCCTCACCGGTTCCGGCTCCATCTCCGGCTCCTCCGTTCTCACCGTCGGCACGGCCGCCGCCTCCACCTTCGGCGGTTCCTTCACGGGCGCCGTCGGTCTCGTCAAGACCGGTTCCGGCACCCTCAGCCTCGCCGGGTCCTCCAGCCACTCCGGCGGCACCACCGTCTCCGCCGGCACGCTTGCGCTCGCCGACGGCGGCTCCCTCTCCGGCACCGTTTCCGTCTCCACCGGAGCCACCCTTGCCCTCACCGCCTCCGGCGCGGGCACGGTCTCCGCCAATGTCTCCGGGGCCGGCAGCCTGGCCAAGACCGGCACCGGCACCACCACCTACACCGGCGCCACCACGCACACGGGAGGCACCACCGTCTCGGCCGGCTCCCTCGTCAACGCCGGCTCACTCTCCGGCGCGCACACCCTCTCGGGCGGCTCACTCGTCAACACCGCCTCGCTCACCGGCGCGCTCACCATCTCGGGCGGCACCCTCGACAACCAGGGCACCGCCACCGCCAGCGCCACCACCGTCACGGCCGGCACCCTCACCCAGTCCGCCGGCACCTATGCCACCGCGGCCGACCTCAATTTCGCCAACGGGGCCGGGACCACCGGCACCCTGTCGGTGACCGGGGGCGCCCTCAACCAGACCGGCGGGCTTCTCTATGCCGGCCGCAACGGCGGCTCGGGCACCCTCAACGTCTCCAGCGGCTCCCTCGCCACTCCCGGCGTCCGCCTGGCCATAGACGGCACCGGCTCCACCGCCACCTCCACCCTTTCGGGCGGCACCATCACCAACTCGGGCGAGTTCTGGGTCGCCAATGGCGCGGCTTCCAATTCCGCCACCTTCAACGTCACCGGCGGTGCCCTCACCGTCAACAACTGGCTGGCCGTGGGCCGCTCCGGGGCCGTCGGCACCATCAGCCAAACCGGGGGCACGCTCTCCAAAACCGGGGCCACGACCAACTATCTCATCGTCGGCTCCCTCGCCGGCACCGGCGCCTACGAGCAGTCCGGCGGAGCCCTCGTCATCACCGCCGGCGGCATCCGCCTGGGTGAAAACAACGGCACCACCCCCGCGTTGAACTCGACCTGGAACATCTCCGGCAACGCCACCGCCACCATCACCGGCGAGGTCAACGTCGGCCAGCGCTCCTCCCAGGGCGTCTGGAATGTCTCCGGCAACGCCGCCGTCAACACCACCGGGCGTCTCATCGTGGGTGGCAACGTGGACAACATCGGCGCCAATGCCGGCCCCGTCATCAACGGCCAGCCCGTCGGCCTCGTCAGCATCACCGGTGGTTCCGTCACCTTCACCGGCGGCGACAACCGCATCGGTGGGGACGCCGCGACCGCCAACGGAGCCCAAGGCACGGTCAACGTCTCGGCCGGCACCCTCAGCTTCGGCGGCAACCTCCAGATCGGAGCCTACGGCACCGGCGTTCTCAACGTTTCCGGCACCGGCATCGTGAACTCCACCGGAGGTTTCCCCACCGTCGGCCGCTACGTCGGCGGCTCCGGCACCATGAACGTCAACGGGGGCACCTTCAACCAGACCAACACGGCCAGCTTCCTCATCGTCGGCGAGGAAGGCGCGGGCATCCTCAACCTCAACTCCGGTCTCCTTGATGTGCAGCAGCTTAACCTCGGCCACACCGTCACCGGCAACGGCACCCTCAACCTCAACGGCGGCGTCCTCGCCACCAAGGTCATCCAGCGCACCAACACCGTCACCGGCGTGGCCACCGTCAAACTCAACGGCGGCGTGATCAAGAGCAAGGCCGACGCCGCCGACCTCTTCCTCGCCATCCCCGCCGCCTCGATCTCCGTGGATCAGGGCGGAGCCAAGTTCGACACCAACGGTTTCACCGCCACGGTTTCACAAAACCTCGCCCCCGTCGCCTCCACCACCGGCGGCCTGACCAAGTCCGGCGCCGGCACCCTGATCCTCAACGGCGCCAACTCCTTCACCGGGGCCGTCACCGTCAACGGCGGCACCCTCAGGGCCGGCCCGCTCTCCGTCAACGCCTTCGGCGACGCCACCGTCCCCGGCAACGCCAGCATCTCGGTCAACGCCACCGGCACCCTGGACATCAACGGCAAGACCCTCGGCAACCCCGTCACCGTCGCCGCCAACGGCACCCTCACCGGGGCCGGCGAGGTCAACGCCGCCAACGTCAGCGGAAACCTCCAGCCCGGCAACGGCGTGGGCAACCTTGAGGTCATCGGTGATCTCACCCTGGGCTCGTCCTCGCAGACCACCTTCGAGCTCGGCGGCGTAGGCAGCGGCGACCACATCAACAACTACAGCACCACCACGCTCGACGGGACCATCACGGTCACCCTTGTGAACGGCTACGTGCCCGCCTCCGGCAACTCGTTCATCCTCATCAGCAACCTGTCGAACCCGATCGTCGCCACCGCCTTTGACGTGAACACGGACCTCACCCTCCCGGCCCTCGGAACCGGCCTGGCCTGGTCCCGCACCCTCACCGCCTCCGCCCTCACCATCACGGTGGTGCCTTCCGATCCCGTCGTCTCCTACGCCGGCGGCTTCGGCCTGACCGGCGGGGACACCGCCGCCGGCGCCGACCCCGACCACGATGGCATCAGCAACGCCCTGGAATACGCCTTCGGCATCAACCCGACCGCCAGCAACTCGGCTGAATACCGCGGCGTGGCCACCGCCACCTCCGGCCAGCTCACCCTCGCCTACCGCCGCCCCGTCGGCGGTGTCGGCGGCGTGACCTACGGGGTGCAGGTCAAGACCTCCGACCTCAACTCCGGCGACACCGGCTGGACCGATGCGGTCGAGGGAGCCCTCAACGACTACACCAAGGCGGTCGTGAACAACGGCGATGGCACCGAGACCGTGACCATCACCTTCACCGGCCCCGTCACCTCCGGCAA
>JANOBW010000155.1:0-9290 GCA_031411855.1 Opitutia bacterium | reverse complement strand
CCTCGGCCACCCTCCGGCCCAACCTGCCCGCCTACTACCAGATGTATCGCGATGTGGCGGCGGAGCGCGGCGTCCTCCTCCTTGACCACTACCCCAACTGGCTGGCGTTGCAGACGAACGATCTGCCCACCTATCAGACCGACGTGCCCGACGGCGTCCATCCCATCGCGGCCGGTTCCCAACTCATCACCATGCCGCTGCTCCAGAGCCAGCTCATCGGCGGCGTGACCTTCCACCCGGCCAACGCCCCTTCGCCCACACTGCTGAAGGCCGACGTCTGCGTCTATGGCGGCTCCTCCGGCGCGGTCGCGGCCGCCGTGCAAGCCGCACGGATGGGCCAGCGCGTGGTCATGCTCTCACCCGACGCCTGGCTCGGCGGCCTGACCAGCAATGGCCTCGGCTGGACCGACATCGGCTCGCCCGATGCCATCGGCGGACTGGCCAAGGAGTTCTACCGCCGGATCTACAACTACTACCTGAGCGACAGTGTCTGGAAGTCGGAAACCCGCAGCGCCTACGTCTCCCGTTCGAGCATAGACCCCGACCCCACCCGGCTGCAGATGTTCACCTTCGAACCCAAAGTCGCCCGGCAGATCTTCCAGGACCTGATGGCCGAGGCGGGCGTCACCGTCGTGCGCGGACGCCTGAAACGCACCGCCGGCGGCGTGCAAAAGGACGGCGCCGTCATCCGCGAAATCATGACCGACGACGGGCGCACCAGCATCCGCGCCGCTGTCTTCATTGATGCCACCTACGAAGGCGACCTCATGGCGGCGGCGGGTGTGAGTTACGCCATCGGACGCGAAGCCAACAGCGTTTACACCGAGACGTTGAACGGGATCGAGGTGGGCAACGTCGGCGGCAACCAACTGCCCGGTGGCATTGATCCCTATGTCACTGCCGGGCAGCCCGCCAGCGGCCTGCTTCCGGGCGTCAACGCCACCCCGGGCGGCGCGGACGGCGCGGGCGACCAGCGCCTGCAGGCCTACACCTTCCGCATGTGCCTCACCGATGTGGCGGCCAACCGCGCGCCGGTTCCGCAGCCCCCCGGCTATCAGGAAAGCGACTACGAACTCCTCTTCCGCGCCATCGCCGCCGGGCAGACTTCGAACTTTTTCAAGACCTCGCCGATGCCCAACCGCAAGACCGACTCCAACAACAGCAACGGCTATTCGACGGACTTCATCGGCGGCAACTACAGCCTCAGCGAAGGCTGGAATTACGCCGAGGCCGACTACGCCAAGCGCGACCAGATCGCGGCCGCCCACGTGCGCTACCAGCAGGGCTTTGTCTGGACGCTGCAAAACAGCCCGCGCGTTTCCACCACCATCCGCAACACCCTCTCCTCCTGGGGTTTGCCGCTGGATGAGTTCACCGAAAACGGCGACTGGCCGGCCCAGCTTTACATCCGCGAGGCCCGCCGCATGGTCAGCGATTTCGTCGTCACCCAGCGCCACGTGAACCAGCAGAGCGGCTTCATCGCGACCGACCCGGTCGGCATGGGCGGCTACGCGATGGACTCCCACCACGCCCAGCGCCACGTCACGGCCGGCGGGGTGAAAAACGAGGGCGACATCCAGGTCTCCCCCGCGCAGGGCCCCTACGGCATCAGCTACCACGCCCTCGTCCCAAAGGCCAGCGAGGCGACGAACCTGATCGTGCCCGTCTGCGTCTCGGCCTCCCACATCGGCTACGGCTCCATCCGCATGGAACCCGTCTTCATGATCCTCGGCCAATCGGCGGGGGCGGCGGCCGTGCGGGCCATCAACGACGGGGTCAGCGTCCAAAACGTGGACTATGCCGCCCTGCGCCGCGACCTGACCCTCGCCGGGCAGATCCTCACCCTCTCGGCCCCGCCCGCCAGTGGCGAGGTCATCGTGGACAATGCCGACACCACCGGAGTGACCGTGACCGGAGCCTGGATCACCGGCGCTCTCACCGGCGCTTACAACAACAACTACTTCCACGATTCCAACACCGGCCAGGGCACCAAAAGCGTGCGCTACACCCCCACCCTTCCGGCCGCCGGCACCTACCAGGTCTTCGCCCGTTGGACGACCAATGCGAACCGCGCCACCAATGTCCGCTACGACATCGTCCACGCCACCGGCACCGCCACCGCCCCGCTCCAGAACCAGCAGTCCAACAACAACATCTGGGTCTCACTCGGCACCTATCAGTTCGAGGCCGGCACGGCTGGCTCCGTGCTCCTGCGCAACGACAGCGCCAACGGCTATGTCATCGCCGACGCCGTCCGCTTTCTCGCCGCCAACTCCGTCCCCACCGTCTGCGTCGTCGCCCCGGTTTCCACCACCGAGGAGGCCTCAACAACACCGGGTGCCTTCACCCTTTTTCGCGACAGTCCCGGCGCGGCCGACCTTACCGTCAACCTCACTTTCAGCGGCTCCGCCACGGCCGGCACCGACTACAAAAGCCTGCCCGCCACCGTCACCATCCCGGCCGGAAACCTCGCCGCCAGCCTCTCCGTCCAGGCCTTTCCGGACATCCTTGTCGAGGGTTCGGAAACCGTCATCGCGACCCTCTTGGCCAATGCCGCCTATACCATCGGCAACCCTGCCAGCGCGACCGTGACCCTGAAGGACCCGCCGCTCGACCTGTGGAAAGCCGGCTACTTCAGCACCGCCGAATTGAACAACCCGCTGATCTCCAGCGACACGGCGGACGGCGACGGCGACGGCCGCAGCAACTTCCTGGAGTTTGCCCTCAACACCGACCCGCGCCACCCCGGTGGCACCGACCAACCCACCCTCTTGCAACAGGCCGCGGAGCTCCGTCTCTACTACCCCAAGGCGAGCGACACCCTGACTTACGAAGTCCAGCAGTCCCACTCCCTCCTTCCCCTCTCCTGGACCCACGATGGTGTCTCGGATGAACTCTACGACCCTCCCACGGGACTCTTCTACCAGTCCACCCCGCTCACCTCAGGGGATCTGTCAAAGTTCCTGCGCCTTCAAGTCGGCAAACCCTGAGCAGCAAGGTCACCCTCCGGGTGAGTGCCTTTCCTGGGAGCGCTGAGCACCACGCCCGGCGTGAACGCGAAATGCTATCAGGGATGATCCGATTCACCCCCGAGGGTCATTCCGGTTGGTCTCGTCGGTGGTCCTGACCAGCCTCGAGGGTGAATGCCACCACCTTGGGGGGTGGTCCAATTCACCCTTGAGGGTCATTCCATTGGTCGCGTCGGTGGTCAAAATTTAGCCTCGAGGCTGAAAGTAACCACCCTCAGGGGTGGTCCGATTCACCCTTGAGGCTCATTCCCATTGGTCGCGTCGGTGGTCCGAACGAGCCTCCAGGCTAAATGCCACCACCCTCAGGGATGATCCGATTCACCCCCGAGGGTCATTCCGGTTGGTCTCGTCGGTGGTCCGAACCACCCTCCAGGGTGAATGCCACCTCAGAACGCGACCGAGAGACGGCCAAATTTTTTGCCCGATCCGACGGGAGCGGTGAAGGTGATGGTGACCGTCTCGGTGCTGTCGCCGTTGTTGAGAATGCTCTGGCTGTAGTCGGTGCCAA
This sequence comes from Opitutia bacterium, assembly GCA_031411855.1. Classification (GTDB taxonomy): domain Bacteria; phylum Verrucomicrobiota; class Verrucomicrobiia; order Opitutales; family JANOBW01; genus JANOBW01. The sequence continues at coordinate 5,753 of JANOBW010000155.1, read as the reverse complement.
GGAGCCCGGCGGTCCAACCGGTGTCGCCCGAGACCAGGTCGGAGGTCCTGAACTCGACACCATAGGTCACGCCTGCGACCCCGCCGGCAGGGCGGCGGTAGGCCAGGGTGAGCTGGCCGGAGGTGGCCGCTCCCACCCCATGATAGGCGGCGCCATTGCCGGCGGTGGGGCTGGTGCCGAGGGCATATTCGAGGGCATTGGAGATGCCGTCATGGTCGGGATCGGCATCGGCCAGGGCGGCGGCCCCGCTCAGGCTGAAGCCGGAGGCCCAGGCGGGGAGCGGATCAGGTGTCGCCACGGTGACCACGGAAACCACCCCCGAGGTGGCAAAAGCCGCGGTGTTCCAACCCAGCCCCGCCGGCAGCGCGGGAAGGTTGAGGATCGCGGTGCTGGCAAACGCGCCATCCTCGGCAAACAGATCGAAGGAGTTTCCGGCCACGGGCGCAAAACCGTTGATGAGACTGACATTGACCGTGCCGGCCAGGGTGATGCCGGACTGGGCCTCAACGACATCGAACGCGCCGGCGCCCACCCCGCCGATTTCCAGATTGCAAACCGCGGCGGAACCCAGGGTCAGCGCGCCATTCGAGACGATCCGCCCCGCCGCTCCCGTGCCGCCGGGAACCAGCGTTCCCTCCACCGTGCCCGCCAAAGCCAGCGCACCCGTGCCGGTGACGGCGCCGGCCGCGCCGACCGTGACAGGATTGGCGGGCAAAAGGGTGAGCCCGTTGAGATCGAAGGATCCACCCGTCACCAGGACAGGGCCGGAACCCAAGGCCGTGGCCGCTCCCGCCAGCAGGGTGCCGGCGGTCACCGTCGTGCCGCCGGTGTAGGCATTGCCCGCGTTGGTCAGAACGAGTTTCCCGGGGCCGGATTTGGTCAGGCTGCGGGCTCCGCCGGTTTCACCGATGACGCCGCCGAGCGTGGTGACGGTGTTGTTGACCGAGAGATCAAGGCTGACCACCAGCGTGGCCGCCCCCGTGAAGGTGAGATCGCCGGTGGAAGGCGCACCCAGCGTGGCCGTGGCACCGTTGAAGCTCAACGCGTTGGGCAGCGCGCGGGCCGTGGCGTTGGCGCTTTGGACCGTCGAGGCTGAATTGGCCTGGAAGCTGATCTGACCGGCCCCGAAAGCCCCGTCGTTCCCCGCCCGGACCGTGGGCCCGGGATTCGTGCCGTCGCCGAGGAGAAACAACTGCGCCGCTCCGATGGCCCCGCCGTTGTTGCCACCCAGATTCAGAGTGCCGGCGCCGATGACGCGAAAGGACGAGACATTCCCCGTCGCAAAATCATTCGGCATCAAAAGCGTGCTGCCCGCGACCACGTGAATGCGGGTGCCCCCGGTGCCCGAGAAGCCAAAATCAGACAGGGTGTTGCTGCCGCTGATGTTCTTGAGAATGCCATCCGTGGTGCCGGGCCCCGAGCTGGTCAGGCGCACGACATTGGCCAGGGAAACGTTGTCACTCAGCTGGAGCTGGGCGGAGGTGACACTGGCGGTGACGCCGGAGGTGCCCAGTGCGCCCGAATTGGTGACCAGGAGAATCCCGCCCGAGATCGTGGTGGTGCCGGAGTAGTTGCTGGCGCCGCTGAGAGTCAGGGTGCCGATCCCCTGTTTTCTGAGGGAGCCGGTGCCGCTGATGCTCTGGCCGGTGGCCTGGGAGCCGACCGTGTTGAAGGTCAGCGTGCCGTTGTTCACCAGGGAGCTGGTGGAGCCAATCGAGCCGTCGCTGACACCGTCGCCGAGCTGAAGCGTGCCGCTGGTGATGGTGGTGCTGCCGGTGTAGTCATTGGAAGTGGCGAGAACCACGGTGCCGGTGGAACCCGCCGCGCCGATGACGACATCGTTCGCGCCGGTCAGGGCGTTGAGATTCGCGAGGGTCAGGGCCGAACCGCCGCCGCCCAGCCGGTAGGTGGTGCCGGCGGGGGTCAGGGTTCCCGTGTAGGTGGAGGCCACAGAGGCCCCGAGCATGAGGTTGGAAAAGGAGCCGAAGCTGATGTTTTCCGAACTCGCCCCGGCCAGGGCGACCGCCCCGGACGAACCATGGGAAACATTGGGTGAGGCCAGCACGGCCGCGACCGTGGCAAACCCGCCGCTGGCGACCAGCGCGCCGCCGCCGTTGATCGTGATGGTCCCCGCGGAGGGAACGGCTCCGGCGCCAAACTGGACCGCCCCGCCATTGACCGTGGTGCCGCCGTTGTAGGTGTTCAAACCGTTGAGAGTCAAAGTCCCGGAACCACTCTTGACCAGGCCGCCGTCGGTGGGCGCGTCGCCGCCGACATTCGAGTGCAGCAGAGCCTGGGGCGCGGTCAGGTTGAAGCCGTTGCTGTTGATGAGCGCGCCGCCGTTGCGGACGTTGGCCCGGGCCAGGGCGCTGATGAAGGTGGTGTTGGCGGCGGTGGCCTGGAGGGTGCCGCCGTTGAGGTTCAGCACCGAGGTGGTGACCGTGCCGGCCCCCTTGAAAACCATGAGGGCCGCCAGGGTGCCGCCCTCAAGGTTGACCGTCCCGCCCGCGGTGGTGCCGGTGGTGCCGCCGATGCGGAGCCCGTTCGAGCTGTTGGCGGTGACCGTGCCGCTGGAGATGGTGAGCGTGCCCGCCGCCGTCCCGGTGGACTGGCCCAGACCCAGCGTGCCCGGAACCGTCACCGTGCCACCCGTGACATTCATCGTGCCGTTGAGAAACAGCGCGGTGCCGTTCGTGACCAGCGGCAGGGTGGAAACCGTCCCCCCGGTTTTCACCACCACGGTAGTGCCGTTGATGCTCAGGATGTTGGTGTTCACCGTGCCCGCCCCCCGAAGCGTCCCGCCGCTCTCGATGGTCAGCGTGCCAGCGCCGCTGATGACCGAGTTTTGGTTCACGCTCGAAGTCGTGACGGTGACATTATTACCAATCGTGGCGGACTTGCCGGTGCCCAGGACCAGGGCGGCCGTGGCGCTGCCGACGGTGACCGTCTGCGGGGCCGCCGCGCTGAGCGTGTAGCCGGAGTTGTTGAAGATCAGGCTGTTGGCCGTGGGAGTGAGCGCCACGGAAACGGCATACGTCCCGTCGGTGCCGGCCCCGAACGTCGCGTCATTGGCGTTCGCCCAGACCACGTCGGCCCCGGCGTTGATCCAGTTCGCGGTGGTGGCGTCCCACGTGCCGCCGCCATCCTGGGCGGTGGCGAGCCCCAGGTCGGAGTCCCACAGATAGGCGGCGGCATTGGCGCTCTGCCCCGCCCAGGGAGAGACGAGGGTGGCGAGCGCGAGGGCGGCGCGGGCGGAAGAGAGTTTCGGGCAGAGACGGGCTGGATTCATGATAGGGAAGTCAGGGGGTTCGCCTATGTATGCGAAACCGCACCCAAACCTTAACTCAGTCCGGCCCTTGTTTTTTAAATCAGAGCGGACGGCCAATTTCCCAAAGTTTCTGAATCTCGTCAGCCGAAAGAGCGCGGGAGAAAATGAGGAACTCGTCCATCCGCCCGTTGAAGGCCCGGATCGGCTCCATCGGGTCCCCGCCGGACGGCGACCAGTTGCCGATCTCCAGGGATGAGGTGGAGAGCGGCACACCCGACCTGATGGGGCACGAGTTCAGCTTTTGCCCGTCGAGGTAGTGCGTGAGGGTGTCCTTTTCGGCGTCATAAACGACGCCGATCTGCATCCAGCTGCCGCAGCGCTTGAGCCCAAGCACATGCGGACTTTCCAGATTTCTCACTTTGCCCGGCCCCCAGCCCTCCTCCACGCGCTTTCCAAAGGTGAGCGTGCCGTGGTTGCGAATCTGCCATTGGAGCTCCCCCAGGGCGGCATCACCCGACATCAGAAAGGCGATGTAGGGGCGGTCCAAGGCATCAAGCCGCACCCAGGAGACGCAGGTGAGCGCCTCGTGGGTCAGGGGCAGGGCGAGGCGCACCCGGTCCCCGATCTGCTTGAAATCGAGGGCCGGTTTCCCCGGCCAGCGTCCCTCGGTCCAACTGCATCCGATGACGGTCCCATGCGTTTCCCTCGGGGCGTTGCGGATCTGGTTGAGAAGCGTCCGGGCGCCCTGCGAGTCCCGTTCAAAATTATATTGGACGAGAAGCGTGGGGTCTTCGTGAAGGTCTTGGGAAACCTTCTGCCAAGCCGCATAGCGTGCCTCCATGGTGGTGTTCGCCCGCATCTCCACCGCCTCGCCGGTGATGAACTCCCTGGATACGTTCGGGATATCGCTGAACACGCCGGCCCCGTCCACCCGCACCGCCTTACCCTGCAGGAGTTCGCGCTCGGTGTTCGGGGAAACCTTCGTGGCGTAATCCACGCGCCCACTGAAGACATGGATCTCCGCCGGACCGTCGGACTGCACATCCAGACCGAAGGCCGTGCCACGGTCCACCACCCGCACATTGGGGGAGAGAATCTCGAAGCCGATCGCGGGCGGGGGCACATCGGCCCGCAACCTCCCGCGCACACACCGCGCCTGCATGTCGGTGATGAGCTCAAACTCCGCCGGGCCTTCCACCACCACCCGCGCGCCGCGGTGGAACTCAAGCTCGACCAGGCCCCGTTCAAATTTGAGCCACCCCGGGCCCAGCACGTTGCCGGGACTCCGCTTGCTTCCCGTCCACTGCACCCCCACGGCGCGGACAATCGTGGCGATGCCCTGTCCGCTGAGGGAGCGCGACGCGGTTTCGGCCACCTCAGGCCGGGCCGCGTCTCCCGAAGTTTGCGGGTCGTTCCAGCTGGCCGTCACATAGATCAGCGCGAGGGCCGCGATGCCTCCCAACGTGGACCAGGCAACCGGACGCCGCCACTCCGTCCAAGTCCTCCCCACCGCTTTCCAGCGCGTCTGGCCGGGGGTCTCGGCCGCCTGCTCCAGGGCCAGCCGCGCGCCCCACTGCTCCCGGCCCCGGCGCCGCAGCAGGGCGTGGAATCTGCTTCGTTTCCAAAACAAAGTCCGCGCTTGGGGCCACGAGAGCAGAAGCGACTCCAATTCGGTCTGCTCCTCGCGGGTCAGCGCCTCGTCGAAATAGCGGTCGAGCAAATGGTCCAGTCTGTCTTGGTTCATGATTCAGGTGTCCCTTGAAGTTTGAGTTTGCGGCCGACGCATTCGCGCAGGGCGGCCCGCGTGCGGGAAAGAACCACATAGACGGACTCCGCCGTCCAACCGAGGCGGCGCGCGATTTCCGCCGGCTTGAGCCCCTGCTCATACCTCAGTTCCATGGCCTGTTTGGAATGGGGGTGCAGCCCTTCGAGGCAGGCGTTGAGGGCCTTCAGTTCGTGCTCCTCCCTCTCGGGTTCGGGCACCACTGCGCACAGCACCTCCAAAACCTCGTCCGAAAGTGGTTGCAACAGGCGATTCCGGCTCCGTCCCGCTTCCAACACCTTGTAGCGGGCGATGGTGCAGGCCCAGGCCAGGAAGTTCGTGCCCGGCTTGAAATCGGACGCCTTCCGCGAGGCGGTCAGAAACGTCTCCTGGAAAACATCGTCCGCCCGCGCCATGTCCGGCAGCAGCGCCAGGATGAACCCCCTGATTTCGGGCGAAAAATGCACAAACAGGGCGTTGACGTGCTCACGCGGGTCTTCGCGGGGCTCTTCGGAAATGTCGGGAAGGGGGGACATGTTTACCAGACTCTATGCGCAAAGAGGGAAAACCTTAACACAAAAGGAACCACTCTTGTGCGGGTCCGAGTTGCGGCCAGCTTTTTGACCCAGCCATTCGGGGAGGCTCTTCGCAACCCTCGCCAAGCGCTTCGGCCCGCCCCGCTCGTGCGAAACACTTTAGAGAACGGTGTCGGGCAGGACGCCG
>JANOBW010000154.1:0-10064 GCA_031411855.1 Opitutia bacterium | reverse complement strand
GGTGGCGGCCATGATGTAGGTGCTGTCTACGCCGGTCTCGTGGGGGCGGGGGGTTTTGGTGTGTTACCTGTTTTTCTCTTGGTGGGCGCCGCGGCCGCGGTGCCACTTGCCCACGACCCCGGTGCGGTAGCCGGCCTTTTGCAGGGTGGAGGGCAGGGTGGGCTTGGCGGTGTCAATGATGAGGGGCGCGTCGCCGGGAAGGATTCCGGTGCCCTTCTGGCGGAAGGCGTAGAGGCCGGTGAGCATCGAGAAGCGCGAGGGTGTGCAGGTCGAGGAGGTGGCGTAGGAGGAGGTGAAGCGGATGCCCTCGCCGGCGATGCGGTCTATGTTGGGGGTTTTGACGGCGGTCGCGCCGTTGCAGGAAACGTCGCCGAAACCGATGTCGTCACCGTAGATCAGGATGATGTTGGGGGGAGTCGCGGCCAGGACGGGAAGGCTGGCCACACCGAGGGCAAGGGCGAGGAGGCGCATGGGGAAAGGGACTGGACTCTCCGCCGGGCGTTCCCCTGCGGCAAGAAAACTGTGGGCCCGAACCCTTCAGCGGCGGGGGGGGCGAAACTGCTCAGGGCCGGGGGCGGACGCTGTTCACGCCGAGGTAGGTTTTCAGGTAATGGCCGGGCGCGTTGGTCACTCCGGGCGGGTGCCGGAACCCGGGATTCATCCGGACCCGGAGCGCGCCGGCGGGATCGGCCACGGCGATGGCGACCGAGCCGATGGGGTCGCAGTGGAAGAGGGTGTCGGCGTTGGAACCCGCTTTGAAGGGGAGGTAAAAGCTGTTGGAGTTTCCCTTCCACCCGGCGTCGGCCACGGCCATGTAGAGCAGTTTTTGTTTCCGCACGGCCAGCTCCCCGACGATGTTGAAAGGAAACTCAACGCCGTTGGCGAAGAAGTGGTTGGGGCGAAGCCCGCCCGTCCCTTCCCGGGCGTCCGCCGGGCATTCCGCCTCGGGGCCGCCGAATTCAACCTGTCCTCTTCCCCGTGAAATCAGGTAGCGGGGGTCCTGTTTTTTCCAGGTCCCCTTGCCCCCCGGGTTGCCGGGAACGGGGATGGGGTCGGACAGGCTGTCCACCGAGCAGCTCTGGTCCCAGACGCCTTGGGAGATGAGTTTGCCGTTGTGTTTGCGAGCGAAGCCACGGTCGTCGGAGTCGTCGAAGGTGTAGGTGCAGTTGATCACGGCCGAGCAGTCGCCCCACCTGGGGTCGGAGGCGACCTCGCCAATGCCGCGGTCCCCCTTGCCGCCGCGGCCGAGGGCGGCGTTGATGCCGCGCATCTCAACCATCTCCTCCAGAAACACCACAAAGGTGACGTTCCCACCGGGCATGGCCTGGGTCTTCACGTAATGGGTCGTGTTGTTCTCCTCGATGTAGTCCCGCAGGGCGGAAAGATGGCCCGGATCGCCCATGCCCCGGACGAGGCGAAGGTGCAAACGGCTTTCCGCCAAGGCTTTGCCGTTGGGTTTGTCGCCGGCCTTGAGCACCAGATCGCCGTCCGCCAGAGGCAGAAAGGCGTTTGTTTTGAGTTTCTCCAACCCTTCCGCCCGAAGGTAGATGGTCTCCGGCAGCGGGGTGCGGGAGACATCCAGAGGAAAACGCAGTTTTTTGTCGCAGGCCCGGGTCGGGTAAAAGGCGAGGTAGGCGAGGGCGGGGTGTTCAAACCAGACGAGACCCTGGACGGGGGAAACCTTCACCCTGAGTTCCTGGAGGTCGTCGTCGTCCGCGTTTCCCTTGGGGTTGGCCGGATCGCTGCCGTCCCACCGGCCGTTGGACTGGGTGTCGTTGGTCAGGAGCCATTCGGTGGCGCGCTCCACGGTCTCGGGGTCAGCTGAGGCCAGGGCTTTGTCGCGCAGGGCGGCGTCCGCGGAGTCTGTTGTGCCGTCGTTGTTGAGGTCGGAAAGCACATCGCAGAAGACGGCCGTTCCGCCGGGTTGGGTTTTTCCCGGGGTCTCCGCGAGGGTGGGGCCGGCCGACAGGAGGGGAAGTAAACTGAGGAGGACGAGGGCTTTCATCAGGTTGAAGTGATGCGGGGTGGAAAGGATCACACGGACGAAACCGCAGGTGGGGCGCACCCGCCACCCGATTCTGACATCGGAGGCCGGTTCTATTTCTTGACAAATGACCACCGGTCATAAATTAAACATGAGACACTTCTAACTTACATGACACACTCCCTCCTCATTCTTGCGCAGATACCTCTCGTCATCGGTCTGGCCGATCTGGCCGCCGGTTTTGTCCATTGGGCGGAGGACGCGTATGGCGAGCCCGACACCCCGGTGGTGGGGCCGCTGCTGATCCGGCCGAACATCGTCCACCATCACTATCCGCGTTTTTTCACCCGTCTGACCTGGTGGCAGAGTTCGTGGGATCTCGTTCTGCTGGGGACACTTCTGATCCTGGGAACGTGGGCCTTGGGTCTGCTCTGCTGGCAGGTCTGGCTCTTTGTCGCCGTCAGTGTGAACGCCAACGAGATCCACAAGTGGTCGCATCGGACCCGAAAGGAAAACGGCCGGATCATCTCGCTTTTGCAGGACCTTAACCTTCTCCAAACGCCTCGCCACCATGCGCTTCACCACACGGATCCGAAAAACACCTTCTACTGTCCGGTGACCAATTACGTGAATCCGCTGCTGGAGAGGGTCAACTTCTGGCCGTCTTTGGAGAGGGTGGTGGAACGGGTGACCGGCCTGAAACACCGTCCTGACACTTCGGTGCGGGGGCAAGGACCCGGGCCGGAGTGGCTTTCCGAGTTTGGCCCCGCTTCAGCCAAAAAAGCCAGTCCCGCGGGCCGGTGAGGTTAGGGAGGTGTGAAGGGTGGTTAGCCGTGGGAATTTTGCCGTGAGGGGGAAGTGGGCTGGCCTTTTCCGAAATGACCGCCAAGTAGATTTGTGCCCTGGGTCGAGACGTGAACCGTGCCCGCACCTTGCGGTCGCATCCACCGGCCTTTACGTCCCAGAGACCATCCTTTCATGAAATCAACGTTGCCCAGGCTTCTCGCGGGAAGTCTCCTTTTCTGTTTTTCCACCCTGTCGTCCCCGGCCCAGGCCCCTGCGGCCAAACCGGCCGACCCTCTGGTTTCCGATGGGTATGTTGTGGTTTCGGCTCCGTTGAAGGAGACCGTCTCCGCCGTCGGCACCCTCCGCGCCCGCGAGTCCGTTGTCCTGGTCCCGAGCCTGTCCCGCCGCCTCGTCAAGGTCGCGTTTGAGGAGGGTTCCGAGGTCAAGGCCGGTGACATTCTCTTCAAGCTGGAGGACGAGGATCTGGTCGCCGGGATCGCCTCGCTGGAGGCGCGCCGCCTGCTGGCCTCGCAGACCGAGGAGCGCCGCCGCGAACTGCTGACTCAAAAGGGCATCAGCCGCCAGGAATACGATGCCGCCAAGGCCGAGTTGGACGCCCTTGACGCCGACCTGCGCACCCGCCGCGTCGAGCTGGCCAAAACCGAGGTCCGAGCCCCCTTCGCCGGCCGCACCGGTTTCCGCCTCGTCAGCCCCGGCGCCTGGGTCACGCCTTCGACCCCGCTGGTTTCCCTTCAGGATGTTTCCCAGCTCAAGGTGGATTTTTCCGTGCCGGAAAAAAACGCCGTCCAGATCCGCGATGGCCAGCCGTTCAGTTTCAAGGTGGCGGGTTCAGGCGAGGTGTTCACCGGACTCATCGCGGTCATCGAACCGCAAATTGACGCCTCCACCCGCGGCCTTCTCCTTCGGGGTGTTTGCCGCCAGCCTGGCCCCGCCCTGCGTCCCGGCGCGTTTGCCGAGGTCACCGTGACCCTCGACGCCGTCCTCTCCGGCTTCCCGGTTCCGACCCAGGCCGTGGTGCCTTCCGCCAAGGGCCCCGGGCTCTTCATCCTGACCAACGGCAAGGCCGAGTTTCGCGATGTTTCCATCGGTTTGCGCACGCCCGACAAGGTCCAGGTCCTGAGCGGCATCAAGGAGGGCGACACCGTCCTCACCACCAACCTGCTTCGCCTCCGCCCGGGCCTGCAGGTCCGCCTTTCCACCGCTACCGCCACACCCTGAGCCGGCGAGATGCCAAGGTCATGAGGCTGGCTCGGGCAGGAGCGTGGCCAGCCTCATGACCTTCATGCAGCTTGTCTCGCGAAGGAGGCGAAGGGAGCGAAAGAAAGGGCACGAACCACCAAGGCACTTTTGGACAGGATGAACAAGATGAGCAGGAGGGTTGGGGGAGTTCCGTTCATCCCAGCGTTGAATCCTGGAACTCCTGTCATCCTGTCCCAAAATCGGCCCGTTGGCATAGGCTGGAGCGCAGGAAAACATCGGAGCCCCTTTTGCGTTCTTTGTGATCTTCGCCGCCCAAAGGGCACCCGCGATGATCATCCCTGCGGGACCACGCCAAGGCGTGTCTCTGCCTGCTCTCGCACTCGTCGCGGCTACAGTGACTTGTTGTTTGCCTGGGACTATTCTCACTTCCGCACCTTGCCCACCTTCCGGTAACTGACCGCCTTTCGCTGCGGGGGGATCACCGGACCATGACCCTCCGCCACCAGACGTCCCTCAGTCTCCCCGGCAGGTTTCGCCCAGACGGCCAAGGCGTGGATCAGCTCGATGATCGGGTCGCCGTCGTGTTTCACGTCGCGCAACAGCAGCCGCAAATCCTCCCGCAGGCTTGGCGGGATGGTCAGACCACCTTCCACCCCAAACGCGTCCCGGAGTTGTGGCAGATCAAAACCGGCCTCCTCCACCTTGTCCTGCACCCATGCCGACATCAGCGACAACTGGTCGGACGACATCAGCGACAACTGGTCGGACTCAGTCGGAAAAGCCCGCGCCAGCCGCCCCATCGCCGCCGCTGAAATATCGTTGTCCCGATGACTCAGACGCGACACCACCGACAAGTCCAGTTGTGCCGCCCGGGCGACCTCGCTCTTGCTGCGTTTGTCTTTGTCCAACAGGAGTTTAAAGGCGTGGTGTAAGCGTTTCATGCCGGGGCAGGCTTGCGAGGGAAGACCGTTTGCGCGCTTGACACAACTTTGACATTTAAACAAATACTTGTCTGTCTCGCAAACCATGACCCCAGACGATACCCTGAAGCTCCTTCTCCGCAAAACTTTGGAGCAAGCCGCCCGTTCCGCACCCACCCCCGAACACCGTCAGGCCGCCCTGCGTTGGATGGAAAAATTGGAACTGGCCGCCCCACCCCAACGCCCTCTTCCACTCCGCCGCGCCAACCCCGGCCAGAACCTCCGCGCCTGAGGCCGAGCATCCCAACCCACTCACCCCATGAAACTCCGTCCCCTTTTCCTTGGCCTCGGTTCTGGAATCTGAAATCCGCAATACTCCCTTCATATGAATGTTTTTAAAACCCACACCCTCACCGCTGTCCCCGATTTGATTAGCCAAACGTGCCCTTCCGATGGCATGGGCAGTCCCGTTCCCGGCTCCAATTCAAAACTACAGGCTAGGCTGTTTTTACAATTCTCAAGCGTAATCCTTTGGCTTTCAGTTGTTTTCATCTTTTTTACGGTCGGCTTCTCTTCTCTTAAGGCCGCCCAGGTTTATGTGGACGCCGTCGGAGGCATCGGAGGCAACACCTACAACAACGTTACCAACTCACTGACCGACTGGTGGACGACCGATGACAGCGCTTCTGATAATAAATGGGGTCTTCAAACGACTGTCTCTGCCGATGTATCATACAATAAAAACTATTACGAAATATACACAGTGGAATCTGATATTGTCCTTCGCACTGAAATAACAGGACTCAGACCTAACTCAGTGTATAGCGGTATTCGAGTTTATATGATTGGAAGATCCGCAAGCAATGCCCCTTTTAAATGGTCACTTGATGCGAGTATTGATACTGTTAATTGGCAGACTTTAATTGATTTTGATGACACAGGTTATTCGGGCAACCAAGTAGATGGCTCAAACAACGGAGTAGGTGTCTCAATTACATCTACGCTAGCCGAAAAACGCGTTTGGTATCCGCTCCCAGATTCAACAACCGACGCCTTTGGAGTATTACGAATATATATTCGTAAAGGACTGGGGGCAAATAACCGATCAAGATACGACGGTGTTGGTTTTGAAAATACACTTCAATTGATTAAACCCGGCCAATCGGATGTCCTTCGCTACCTTGTGCCAAACGCTGGAACATCTTCATCGTGGAATACCTTGGGTTTTGATGCTTCGACTTGGACGGCAGCGTCCGATACTTCAATCGGTTTTGACAGCGATACCAATGGTGCGACGAGTTTCGTTCCTCATTTTGCCGTCAACCTTGGCAATCCTGCTGGCAGTCCTGCTTCCAATCCGATGTATGCGATTAATTCGTGTTTGTATACCCGCTACAGTTTTAATGTGACCGATAAAAATGCAATAACAGGGCTCCTCCTCAAAATCAAATACGAGGACGGCTTTGTTGCTTGGCTCAATGGTGTTGAGGTCGCACGAGGAAACTTCACAGGAACACCTGCCTATAATTCCACGACTACGGCACGCATAGAAACTTTGGCTGTAGTTTACAGCTCCATAGATATTATTGCTTTGGGGCTTCCCGCTTTGCAAAACGGTTATAACGTTCTTGCTATTCAAGGTATTAACGGCTCCGCAAGTTCAAACGACTTCCTTCTCGCGCCAATTTTGGAAGCCACCCTATCCACTGTTTTGTCCAACCCGCCTGTCGGTGTGGCTGACGCTTATTCCGTCAACGAAGACACCATCCTCACAGTCAACGTTCCGGGTGTCCTGACCAATGATTCCGACCCGGATGCGGGCACCACCTTGACCGCCTCCTGGTCGCAGCTCCTCCTCCCGCCGAGGGGTCGCTTTCTCTGGCCGCCAATGGCTCGTTCGTGTTTACCCCGGCCCTCAACTTCAACGGTGCCACCTCGTTTACCTATCGTGCTTCCGATGGCTCGCTGACCTCGGACATCACCACGGTCACGATCACCGTGAATCCCATCGGCGACCCTCCTGCGGGCGTGGCCGATGCCTACGCGGTCAACGAGGATTCGGTGTTGAATGTCTCCGCGCCGGGTGTCCTGGCCAACGACACCGATCCCGATGCCGGGACCACGCTCACCGCCGTTTTGGTTACGTCCCCACCACCCGCAGCCGGAAGTTTGCAATTTAATGCCAATGGTTCGCTCACGTTTACTCCCACGCTCAACTTCAACGGCACCACCTCGTTTACCTATCGTGCCTCCGATGGTGTGCTCACGTCCGCCATCACCACGGTCACGCTCACCGTCAACCCGGTAAACGATTCTCCCCTCGCAACTTCCGACGCCTATTCCGTCAACGAAGACACCACCCTCACAATCAACGTTCCGGGTGTCCTGGCCAATGATTCCGACTCGGATGCGGGCACCACGCTGGCCGCCGTCCTGGTCGCAGCTCCTCCTCCCGCCGAGGGATCGCTTTCTCTGGCCGCCAATGGCTCGTTCGTGTTTACCCCGGCCCTCAACTTCAACGGCACCACCTCCTTCACTTACCGGGCTTCCGATGGCTCGATGACCTCGGACATCACCACGGTCACGATCACCGTGAATCCCATCGGCGACCCTCCCGCGGGCGTGGCCGATGCCTACGCGGTCAATGAGGATTCGGTGCTGAATGTCTCCGCGCCGGGTGTCCTGGCCAACGACACCGATCCCGATGCCGGGACCACGCTCTCCGCCCTGGTGGTGAGCCCTCCCTCGGCCTCCGCCGGCACGTTGCAACTCAACTCCAACGGCTCCTTCACCTTTGTCCCGGCCCTGAATTTCAACGGGACGGCCTCCTTCACCTACCTGGCGTTGGACGGCGTTTCGGCCACGGCGGTGACCACCGTCACCCTCACGGTCAACCCGGTCAACGACGCCCCCGTCTTCGCCTCCAACCCCATCACGCTCAACGCCACCGAGGACGCCGCCTTCACCGGCCAGCTTTCGGCCTCCGATGTGGACGCCGGGGCGGTTCTTTCGTTTACGAAACTTTCCGGCCCGTCCTGGCTTGTCGTTTCCGCCAGCGGCGCGCTCAGCGGGATACCGGCCAACGGCGATGTGGGGCTCAACAGTTTTGCGGTCCAGGTCGGCGATGCTGGAAGTCCCGGCCTTGGAGGCGGGAGCGCGGCCAGCGTCTCCGCGACCCTGGACATCACCGTGGCCAACACGAACGACGCCCCCGTCTTCGCGTCCGATCCCATCGCGCTCACCGCCATCGAGGACACCGCCTTCTCGGGGCAGCTTTCGGCCTCGGACGCGGACGCCGGGGCGGTTCTTTCGTTTACGAAACTATCCGGCCCCTCCTGGCTGGCTGTTTCCGGCAGCGGGGCCCTGAGCGGAACCCCCGCCAACCCCGACGTGGGGCCCAACACGTTCAGCGTGCAGGTCAGCGATGCTGGAAGTCCCGGCCTTGGAGGCGGGAGCAGCGCCAGCGTCACGGCGACGCTCACGATCACGGTCGCGAACACCAACGACGCCCCCGCGGCCCTCCCCGACACTTACACCCTGGCCGAGGACTCTCCGCTCGCCGTGGCGGCCCCGGGAGTGCTGGGGAACGACTCCGATCCCGATACCGGCGCGGTCTTGAGCGCGGTGCTGGTGACTCCGCCGCCCGTGACGGAAGGCACTCTGGTCTTGAACCCGAACGGCTCCTTTGGCTTCACCCCGGCCCCCAACTTCAACGGGACCACTTCCTTTGCCTATCGCGCCACGGATGGGGAATTTGCCTCCGGCGACACGACCGTGACCCTGAACATCACGCCGGTCAACGACGCGCCGACGGCCCTGAACGATGTGTTTGAGGGAGTTGAGGACACCCCGGTGGTCGTCAGTTTGCCGGGAATTCTGGCCAACGATTCTGATGTGGAAGGGAGCGTTCTGACCGCCCAGTTGGAATACTTCCCTCCGCAAAATGGAACGCTGGTTTTGAATGCAAACGGGAGCCTTACCTACACCCCGAACCGTAACTTTTTCGGGACAGTGTCTTTCACTTATCGCGCGAAAGACGGCTCGCTGACGTCCAATGTGGGCACCGTCACGATCAACGTCGCCCCCGTCAATGATGCCCCGGTCGGGCAAGGCAATGTCTATACGACGACCGAAGGCTCGGTTCTTTCGGTTCCGGCGGGCTTTGGAGTTCTTTGGAATGATTCCGATGTCGAGGGTGATCCGCTCTCCAGCCTGTTGGTGGCCCCTCCGCCGGTTGAGGAAGGTGTTGTGGCCCTGAATTCGGACGGATCTTTTGCCTTCACGCCCGCCCCGGGATTTTCCGGTCTGTCTTCCTTCACTTACGCGGCTTTTGACGGGGCGCTGGCGTCCTCTCCCGTCACCGTGATCCTGGTGGTAAACGCTGACAGTGATGGTGATGGCCTGGATGATGCCTGGGAGCTTTCAAATTTCGGCGGGCTGGGGACCGGGCCCATGGATGACACGGATGGTGATGGCCAATCCAATCTTGATGAATTGATGTTTCGAACCTCACCCACCACGTCGGATAGCAACCTCAAGGCCCAATTTGAAAACCAGGGGGTTGGCATCACCTTGGTTTTCAAAAGCAGTTCCGGCCGGCTTTACCGGATTCAAAAAGCGACCGAACCGGGCTCATCGGCAACGTGGAGCGACCTGCCAGGACCGCCCTTGGTTGGCGATGGGTCCATAAAGCTCATCGCGCTGCCCCAGCCAACCGGGGCCGTTTATTACCGGATATCCGTGAATCGGTGAAAAAGGAGCCCGGGCATCCTGCCCCATGCCGTTTAACACTCGTTCCCCCAAGTGAATTCATCCGCCTTACCCGATCTCAAAACCTTTTTTCAAGGCATTTTCAAACCACAGAGACATGGAGGCACAGGGAGTATAAGATAATTCGTAAGCTACTTGAGAAAAACGGTTTATCACTCACTTTATGGCACAGACACGCAAACGCGGCAGTTCTAAAATCACTACGAATCTCTGTGCCTCTGTGTCTCTGTGGTTAATTTTGCCTTGGCTGTCTTGAATCGACATAAACAGGATCGGGCATCCTGCCCGTTGAGAAGGTTTTCCCGACCTGGAAGGTCGGGCACCTGTAGGCCGCAGACGGATCATCCGGGCCACCCCGGCCTGTTCGCTTTCTGCGTTTCTGC
>JANOBW010000153.1:0-2383 GCA_031411855.1 Opitutia bacterium | reverse complement strand
CGGTCCAGAAAATCCCAATACAGCGTGGTGAACGGACACGCCTTCGGCCCTGTGGCCGCGGCCGGATCAAAGGCGCAGCCACGGCAGTGGTTGGACATCCGTTCGATGTATTTGCCCGAGGCCACGTAGGGTTTGCTGGCCATGATACCGCCGTCGCCAAACTGCGACATGCCCAGCGTGTTGGGCAGCTCCACCCACTCCACGGCGTCCACGTAAACCGCCAGATACCATTCGTGGACGCGCTGCGGCCGCACCCCGAGGAGCAGGGCATAGAGGCCCGTCACCATGAGGCGCTGGATGTGGTGGGCATAGGCGTTTTCCAGGGTCATCCCGATGGCGTCGCGCAGGCAGGCCATTGGCACCTTTCCCGTCCAGTAAAACCCCGGCAGCTCCTCCACCGCGCCCAGGGCGTTCAACTGGGCGTAACCCGGCATGCGCAGCCAGTAGATGCCGCGCACATACTCCCGCCAGCCCAGGATCTGGCGGATGAACCCCTCGGCCGAGGCCAGTCCGACCCGGCCCGCCCGCCAGGCGGCCTCGGCGGCCTCAACCACCTCCCGGGGATGCAGGAGTTTCAGGTTCAGCGCGGCGGAGAGCCGGGAGTGCCAGAGCCAGGCCTCGCCCTCCCACATGGCGTCCTGATGCGGACCAAACCCGGGCAGCCGGTTCTCGATGAAATCGGCCAGAGCCCGGCGCGCGTCCTCCGGCGTCACGGGCCAGCCGAAGCTTTCGACCTTTCCGGGGTGACCGGGAAAGTGTTTCGCCACCGTGGCCAGCGCCCCGCGGGTCGTCGCGTCCGGCGGAAACAACAGCGGCCTCACCAGGCCCCGGGGGCCGTCCCGGCCGAAACTCTCCCGGTTGTCGGCGTCGTAGTTCCATTCACCGCCGGCCGGTTCCCCGTTCTCCATCAGCAGGTTGTGTTTCCGGCGCAGCTCCCGGTAGAAAAATTCCATGCGCAGGCTTTTGCGGCCCTCGGCATGGGCCCGGAACTCCGCGACGGTGCTGAGGAAGTGCGTATCCACAACGATCTCCAGCGGCCGGCCGGCCACCCGGCAGACTTCTACGAGCTCATCCCGCACGCCCCACTCGCCGGGCTCGACCACCAGCACCCGGGCCGGTTTCAACCGGCTCAGATCGGCCCGCAAGGCCTCGCCCAGGGTGGCGGCGGGAGCTTCGTCGTCGAGGGAGCGGTAATGCACGGTCCGGCCCAGGGCGCGCTGTTCGTCGCGGAAATGTCGCATGGCGGAGAGGAAGAGGGCCGTCCGCTGCCGGTGGCTCCAGACCTTGGTGGACTCCGCCGTGGCCTCGGCCATCCAGAGGGCGTCGAGCGCGGGGTCGAAGTCCCGCAGCAGGGGCGAGGCGCGGTCCAGTTGGTCGCCAAGGATGAGAAGAAGACGGTTCAGGGTCGTGGGCACGCCCCCACCCAAGCCAACCAGACCGGCCTGTCCGCCCCGGCTTGTTGGACGGGAGAGTTTGCCGCCGGACGGCTGGACGGAACCGTCGGCCGCGCCCCTCACTTCTTCGCCAGCGGGGCCGCCCAGATGTTACGGAAACGAACCTTGTTGCTGTGATCCTGGAAGGAGACCGTGGATTCCTGCTCGGTGAGATCGAACTCCACCTGGTCCTGCACCAGCACGTTGTTGTGGCGGACGGTGACGCGGGTCTTTTGGACCACCTGGCCGTTTTCCAAACGGGCGCGCTCGATCAGGACATCGTAGCACTGCCATTCACCCGGACCCCGGCTGGCGTTCACCAGGGGCGGTTTTTTGGAGTAAAACGCGCCCGCCTGGCCGTCCGGGTAGGTGTCGTTTTTCCAGGAATCAAGGATCTGGATTTCGGGGAAACCGCTGAGGAACAGGCCGCTGTTGCCCCGGCCCTGGCCGTTTCCCTTGGCCTCGGCCGGCGTGGCCCATTCGAGGTGGAGGTGGATGTCGCCCTTGAGCGGTTCGGTGGTGATGAGAAAACCCGTGCCCGGAACGACCTCGAAATACCCGTCGCGCACGATCCACTTGGGGGAGTTGTCGGCCGGGGTCTCGGCCGGGGGCTCCGGCGGCGCGCCCTTCTTCGGTTCTTTTTTGGCCATGACCCACTTCGACAAATCCTTGCCGTCGAAGAGGATGATCGCGCCGGCCGGAGCGGGCACAGGCACCCCGTCGTAGGCCGGTTCCACCACCGGGGGCAGCGGCCGCCTCGGGCCGGCGGGTGGCTGGGGTTTGGGCGGGGTGTCGGTGGGCGAGGCTTTTGTTGTCTCGGGAACGGCCACTGCGGAGGTGGGTTCGGCCGCCCGGGAGGCGGACCCCAGGAAAGGGGACAAAAGGAGACAGCCCCAAAGCAGGGGTAACTTGACCGAGGGAGGGCGAGGTGTGGGCATGCACGGTGCGAC
>JANOBW010000152.1:0-9230 GCA_031411855.1 Opitutia bacterium | reverse complement strand
GCGCTGTCGTCCACGGCGACGGGGCCCCAGGTGTTGAGGTTGTCCACGACGGGCGCGGCGGCCCCGGTGTAGATGTTGAGGGGGGACTGGGGGGCGTTCGGGCCGGTGGCGGTGCGGCTTTGCGAACGGTAGAAACGCCCGTTGAGGCCGGCCTGGACAAGGTCTTTCCAGTTGTTGGCGGGTTGAAACTCGTAGGTGCCGTGGACATCGAAATTCTCGCTGGCCCGGTCCGCCATGCTTTTGGCCTGGGTGCGGCTGACGGTGTGGAAGGTGGCGAGCTGGGCGCGCTGGGCGGCGGTGGTGACGACGGGGGACCACTGGTTGATGTCGGTGCTGTAATCAATGTGGCGGTAACCGGCGGAGAGGGTGAGGTCGTCCGAGGGTTTGCCCAGGAAATCGAACCCGGCCACGAGCATGTCGTCGGTGCGTCCGCCTTCGTAAAGATTTGTGTCAAAGGGAGACAGGTCGGAGGTTTTGACGGGGCCAAAGCTGCCGTCGCTGGTCGAGAGCGAGGTGGAGGGCGAGATGACCATGGCGGCGCCGGCGGGGCGGACGTTGTGGGCAAACTGGACGACGGGGGTGAGGGTGAAGAGGCCTTCGGGGTCGAGTTTGAAGGTGAGCGCGCCGTGGTAGTAGCGGGTCTGGTTGAGGACATCGGCGGTGTATTGCGAGGAGTTGTCCCCGGCGATGAGCGAGCGGTAGAGGATGCGTCCGTCCTTCGTGATGGGCCCGGTGGAATCGAGCTCGGCGCTGAAGGAGCCGCGTTCCCCGGCGGAGAGGCCGCCGCCGGCGTAGGTGGAGGCGGTGAGGTCCAGACGGGTGAAGGGTGTTTCCAAGGGCTTCTTGGTGATGATGTTAAGCGAACCTCCGGGGAGGGCGGCCGCGCCGTAGAGAAGCCCGGAGGGGCCGCGGAGGGAGACGATGCGGTCCACGCCGTAGAGACCCTGGGGGGACTGCCCGCCGCCGACGTAGAAGCCGGTGAAGCCGTCCAGGCGCGTCTCATCGGGAGACATGCGGAAACCTCTGGCAATGAAGTGGTAACCGCCGCTGGCCGTGCTGTTGGGGAAGATGCCGGGGGTGTAATAGAAGGTGTCCACCGGGGTGCGGAAGTTTTGCTCGCGGATGCGTTCGGCGTCCATGATCGAGACGCTGCGGGGTGTTTCGTGGAGGGTGAGGGGGAGTTTGCCCGCGCTGGTGTCCTCGGTCTTGACTTTCGGGGCGCTGACTTCGAGGGCGGGGACCTGGGTCGGGGCTTTTTCTCCGGTCTTCGGCTCGGGGGCGGTTGAGTTCTCCGGGGTGGGAGAGACGGCTGGGATCGCGACTTGGGCGGAGGCGAGGGGAGACAGGGAAACTCCGGCAATGAAGATGCCGAAGAGTTTAGGACTCTGTTTCAATAAGAAGGAGGGTTTCATGAGGACGGAAGCTAGGTTTGAGTTGGGAGGGCGGTGAAGCGTTTGCCGACTTTTAATTGAGAAAGAATCTCAGTAGCGGTGTCAGGTTAAAAATCAATCACCTCGCATCCTGAAGAGATTCAAATGAAAGCGATTAGTTTTTTGGATTTAAATTTTGGTCTTTCCGGTGTCGCCTTTGTAAATTTATTCTTTGGAGAGCAATGAGTTGTGATGATTGGTCGGCCCACGGTTTAGGTGGCGCCACAAGCAAGGTTGATGCTTGGGATGGGTCGTTTACTTAGAGAAATGGGAAGGGAGGCCCGTTTCAGATGGGTGAGGTTGAGGAACCTTATTATTGAGACTGAGTTTCTATCTTGAGAAAGTCCTGAATTTCTCCCAGCTTCCTAAAACTTTTCCCGCCGTGTCAGATTCCAGCACTCTCTTACCCGTCACTCTGACTTTGCCTCATGAGCGTTCCGGTGTCACTCGTGACCTGGCTGAAACGTCCCACCCCCGCATGTCTGCCCAGAAGCTCACTGAGTTTTCCCCGCGAGATCGTGACCGGAACCCCCGTGGGTCCGGAAGGGGCACCGCTGGCAAGGCCCTGCTGGTGAGTCTGGCGATTCATGCGGTGTTGGCGGCGGTGTTGGTGAGTTTCACCTTGCCTGCCTACATCTCGACATCGGCCGAGGCAGTCGCCGCGCCCGTTTATGACATCCGGGTGAAGATGGAACCCCGCAGCCAGGGTGCCGCCGCTCCGGTCAAGGTGGGGGCGGCCGCGATGCGGGAGCGCATGAGGCCGGACCGGATGCCGATGAAGGTGCCGGCCCTGGCGGTGGACCGCAGGCCTTCCGTTTCCTTTGAAATCCCCAAAATGGCTCCGACTCCTTCGACGCCCGTGGGTTTGACCTCGCGGGGCGAGTTTTCCGAATCGGATTTTGCCGCGCAGGGCAGCCTGTTGGGAACAGCCGGCGGGGCGGAATCAGCGGGGACTCCCGGAGCCTCCACTGGCCCGGCGCAGATCGGGTCGGAAGGTTCCGCCGGTTACGTGGGCTCGCCGCGGTTGGATTATCCCGCCTCGGCCCGCCGCCTGGGGTTGGAAGGGCGCTGTGTGCTGCTGATCACCATCGCCGAGGACGATTCGCTGGTGGACGCACAGGTGACCGTTTCCAGCGGCCATAAACTGCTGGATGAGGCCGCTTTGCGTTGCGCCCGCGAGTGCCGCTACTACGCCGCCCAGGTGGGAACGCGCAAGGTGCGGAGCGTGGTGGAATGGCCTTTTGTTTTCAAGCTGGCGAAGTGAGGGGCGGAAACCTTGGGCCTGCCTTTTGGGGGAATGCCCCTTGCCACCTGATGGGCGCGAACGCGGTTGCACGGTGTCGCGCAAGCGCCCACCTTTCCGCCCATGAACACCTCCGATCCCGCCCGTGTCTGGACCGCTGCCGGCCATCGCGCCGCCTCCCTCGTGAATCTTGGCTGGGTGGCGGACCGTTTCCTGCCGCTGTTCGGCGTGGCCAACCTGATGGCCGCCGCCGCGTGGATCCTGTGTCAGAAACTGGCTCCCGACCTTCTGGTTTGGTATGGGGGCTCCTACGCCGCCGTGGTCTTGTCCCTGCTCATCGTGGCCCTGTGGCAGGCCCGCCGCCGCTGGTATGGCGAGGAGGACGGCTTGCTGCATCTCGATCTCCACCTCGGGCTGCACGGCGCGCTGGGAGCGGCCCGGGCCGGAGCGGCCCCCTGGCCATCCGTCCCGGCGGAACTCCCTTCCAAGCTGGTCTGGAAACCCACCCGGCCCGCCGGTTTTGCGGTCCTTTCCCTGCTGCTGATCGCGTTGGTCATGCTCGTCCGCCTGGATGCGGTCGAGAAAAGCAATCTCGCCCATGCGCCCCAGAAACCCGCCTCCTGGAAACAGATGGAGGATTTTCTCAAGGAGGCCCGGGAGACTCCGGTGTTTGAGCCGGAACAGTTGAAAAAGATCGAGGAAAGGCTGGCCCGCCTGGAGGCTCAGAAACCGGAGGATTGGTTCACTCCCGCCTCCATGGAGGCCGGGGACAACCTCCGCAACCAGACCGCCCAGAGCGTGGCGGAAACCCTGCAAAACCTCAGTGAGGCCGGCAGCGCCGCGCAGGCCGTGGAAGGGGCTCCGGCCCAGATGACACCGCAGGACCGTGAGCAGTTGGAGCAGCAGTTTGACCAGGCCCTGGCCCAGCTCGGCCTGGGGACGCTTCCCCTCAACAACGAAACGCTCAGCCAGCTCAAGCAGATGTCCGGGGACCAGCTTTCGGCCCTTTCCCCGGACGCCCTGAAAAAACTTCAGGAGAAACTCGGCCAGTGCCGGGGCCTGGGCAAGGGCATGGGGAAGCAACTGGGCCTCGGTCCGATCGGGGAGGGCGAGTTTTCCGATCTTCCGGGCGAGGATGGCGATGGCGAACCCGGCAGCAATGGCATCAGCCGCGGCCGGGGCGACGCCGATCTGACTTTCAAACGCGAGGCCTCTCCCGGCGGCGCCACACCCGAAGGCCTTTCCAACCCCAATCTCGACGAGGCCGCGCTCGGCGAGGTGGTGAAGGTTTCCCGCATTGAAAACGATCAGCGCAAACCCGATTACGGCGGTGTCACCACGGGCGGGGCGGCCGCCAGCCAGGGCTCGGGCGGCGATGCCGTCTGGAAAAACCGGCTTTCCCCCCAGGAGCGGAAGTCGCTTCAGCGCTATTTCAAGTAACCCCGCGTGGTGCCGATGAAGAACCTCGTTGCGCTTCTCGTCTGCGGGGTGATGGCCTGGTTGCTTTGGCCGGCCGGCCCGGCGGTTTCCCACTGGAGCGGGATGCCGGCTCCCGATGGGCCCCGGCAGGAGACGGGCGGCCTGCCCACCGCTTGGAAAGTCGGCGGTTATGAGGTGATCCCGCTGGCCCGCTACTCGGTCAAGGCCGTGGTGTTGTCGCGGGAAACCTACCGCACCGGCCGCGAGGCCGATGTGTCACCGCTGGATCTGGCCCTGGGCTGGGGCCCAATGAGCGACGAGAAGGTCATCAAGGCGTTGAACATCACGCAGTCCGGACGCTGGTATCACTACCGCTGGCCGGATGTCCCGCCCCTCGCCCCGGAACTGATCGTGGCCAACTCCGCCAACACCCACATCATCCCGGCCAACGGGACGGTCCGGACCACCTTGGACAAGGTGCGGCCGCACGCCCTGGCCAGCTTTGCCGGCTACCTGGTGGAAGTCCGGCATCCGGACGGTTGGAAATGGCGCAGCTCCCTCTCCCGCAACGACTCCGGCGGCAACGCCTGCGAGCTGATGTGGGTCGAGTCCGTTTCCGTCGAAACACCCTGAGCCGGGTCAGGGCTGCCAGTTGACCGGGCCGAGGTTGACGTTGCCGCCCTTGTCCAAAACGAACCCGCCGACCTCCCGGCGCAGCACGACGATGTCGTTGGCGTGGCAGAGCGGGATGAGTGGGAGGTCCCTGGCCCAGAGGCCGAGGGCCTTTTCGTAGAGGGCCTGGCGGTTGTTGGGGTCGCCCTCGCGGCGGCCTTCGTCGAGGAGTTTGTCCATCTCGGGGTTGAGGTAGAAACTCACATTGTTGGCGAAACCGCGGCGGGCCGAGGCGGTGTGGAAAAACATGGAGAGGAAGTTGTCGGGGTCGCCCACATCGCCGACCCAGCCGAGGAGGCCGAGCTGGTGTTTGCCGTCGCGCATGAACTGCATGTGGGTCTGGCGGTCGCGGGCGGTGACATTGATTTTGAAGCCCACGGCCTCCAGGTCGGCGCGGAGGAGCGAGGCGACCTTGACGGGATCGGGGAAGTAGATGCGCGGCTCGTTCAGGGTGGCCATTTCCAGCGGCTCGCGGGTGGCCTCAGGGTGGGCGGCGAGCAGGCGTCTGGCCTCCTCGCGGTCGAAACGGATGGGCGAAACAGTCGTCTTGGGAACGCCCAGAAACCCCGGCGGCAGCGGCCAGACGGCGGGAGATCCGGCCCCGGCGAGAGCGAGTTTGACGAGAGCGTCGCGGTCAATGGCCAAGGCCATGGCGCGGCGGACATCGGGATGGCGAAGCTGCGCAACATCATGGTTGATCGAGAGATAACCGACATTGAGTCCAGGGCCTTCCACGACCTTCACCGAGGGATCGGCCCGGAGTCCGGCCAGTTCGGCCGGGTCGAGGCCGGTCAGGACATGGACCTCGCCGGAGCGCAGTTGGAGGAGCCGGGCGGCGTTTTCCCTGACCGGTCGGATGACGAGGCGCTGAAAAGCCGGCTTGGGTTCGCCCCAGTAGGTCCGGTTCGCTTCCAACACGATGGCCTCGTTGGGTTTCCACTCTTTGAACTGATACGGACCGGTCCCCACGGGGTGGCTCTGCATGTCGGCCTTGTAGGTGTCGTAGGAGCGCGGGCTGATGAGCCAGGCGGGAAAGGTGGCGAGGGAGGAAAGCAGGGTGCCGTTCGGCTGTTTGAGGCTGATGGCCAAACTCATGAGCCCCACGGCTTTGACCTCGGTGACTTCGGGAAAAAGCGTGCCCCAGTATTGGAAACCGGCCCCGGGCAGGTGGGCGGGATGCTTCGGGTCGAGCTGGCGTTGGAAGGTGAAGGCGGCGGTCTCGGCCGTGAGCGGTGTGCCGTCGTGGAAGGTCACCCCGTTGCGCAGGTCGAAAAGATAGAGGAGGCCGCCATCCTTGACCGACCAGGAGCGGGCCAGGCAGGGCTCGACCTCGAAGGTGCCGGGCTTGAAACGGACCAGTCCCTCGCAGATCTGGGCCAGGGCGTTGACCGACTCGCCGTCGTCAATGTCGGCTGGGTCGAGCTTGGTGGCGTCGCTGCCCCGGGCGAACACCAGGGTGGCCGGGGCGGCGGCCGGCCCGGCCTTTTTGGAACAGGCGGCGAGCAGGGTAAGACAAAGAAGGGCGGCGAGGTGGCGGAAAGGTGGCATTTACGTGACACGAACGGAAACGCCGACCGACGGCAAGCGGCGGAAACGGGGGCAAAAACCGGTCGGGGATGATTGCGGTAGCTTCAACCCCAAACATGCAGAACCACGGATGAACCCCGCCGCCAAGGCCGGGACAGGCGCGGATGCACACGGATGGTCTGCTATGATTTTGGTGTCGAGGTCTTTGCCGTGAGTTCTGATTTTGAGAGGGAGCAGGTGACTTTGCGAAAGGCTTGAAAATGAGCAACCATGGCTGTCTGCCTTTTATCCGTGTGCATCGGTGTTCATCCGAGGTTCCGCATGGAATTTTGCGGGATTGCATCGGGTGGCACGGACCGCTTTCTTGGACGGTTTTCCCGTGACCCAAGTAACCGACGTCAACATCGTGAAGAACATTCCCCTGCCCGCGCCCAGCCGGCTCGCGGCCGAGATTCCGCGCACCGAACCGCAGGCCGAGTTCATCGCCACCGCGCGCAAAGAGCTCCATGAGATCATCTTCGACGACAGCCAGCGCTTCCTCGTCGTGCTGGGGCCCTGCTCGATCCACGACCCCGTGGCCGGCCTGGATTACGCCAAGCGCCTGACCGCCCTCGCCGCCAAGGTTTCCGACCGGATGATGCTGGTCATGCGCGTTTACTTTGAGAAGCCGCGCACCTCGGTCGGCTGGAAGGGTTTGATCATGGACCCCCACCTCGACGGCTCCGACGACATCCCCGCCGGCCTCGCCCTGGCCCGCCGTTTCCTTCGCGACGTGGCCGACCTCGGCATGCCCACGGCCACGGAACTGCTCGACCCGATCACGCCCCAATACATCGCCGACCTCATCTGCTGGTCCGCCATCGGCGCCCGCACCACGGAGTCCCAGACGCACCGCCAGATGGCCAGCGGCCTCTCCATGCCCCTGGGTTTCAAAAACGCCACCTCCGGCGCGGTCGTCCCCGCCATCAACGCCATCAAGGCCGCCACCCAGCCCCAGACCTTCCTCGGTGTCAGCGCGGACGGCGTGGCCTCGGCCGTCTCCACCCGCGGCAATCCCAACTGCCACGTCATCCTCCGCGGCGGCGACAACGGCCCCAACTTCTCCTCCGAACACATCGCCTCGACCAAGGCCGCCCTGGTCAAGGCCGGGCTTCGTCCCGCCATCATGGTGGACTGCTCGCACAGCAACTGCGGCAAGGACCCCACCCGCCAGCCCGAGATTTTCATGAACGTGCTCAACCAGTTCGTGGGCGGCGAAACCGCCATCATCGGCACCATGCTCGAAAGCAACCTCGCGGGCGGCAGCCAGGCCTACCCGCAGCCCAAGGACAAACTCACCTACGGCTGCTCCATCACCGACCCCTGCCTCTCCTGGGAAGCCACCGAAAAACTCATCCTCGAAGCCCACGCCAAACTCGGCGAGGCGACCTGGGCGAAACTCTGAGGGCAGGCTGAATCGTCGGCCGAGGCAATGCGGTCCACGAATGTCACGAATCCACTCGAATGATTGGGAGCAGGCCCGGGCCTGTGCGGCGGGAGCGCGTCACTCCAGTGACGCTTGACGATACCGGACGAACCCCACGATCCACAAAGCCCTGGCTCCCTCCCAATCTCCTGTTCCCAACCTGCCTCGTTTTGCGATTTTTGCGTTCTTTTGCGGCTAATCTGCACTCTCGGCGCTTGGTTTCGACACGTTCCCCCGTTTGACTCCCCCCCCATGTCCACCGTTGCGATTGTTTTGTGCGCCGGCTCCGGTGCGCGGATGCGGGGCGAGGTTGCCGACAAAACCCTGGCCCCACTGGCCGGGCGGCCCGTCTTTCTGCACAGCCTCCAGGCCTTGGCCGAAGCGGGGGTGGACGACGCCTTCCTTCTAGTTTATCGCGATGACGAACAACGGGTTGCGTTGGCCGAGGCCCTCGCCGCCCACCGGGAGTTTTTTCCGTTTTCCGAGCGCGTCCGCTTCGTTCCCGGCGGAGCCCGCCGCCAGGACAGCGTGACCAACGCCCTCGCCCACGTGCCTGCGGAAGCGAAAACCGTTCTCGTCCACGACGCCGCCCGCCCTCTTGTTTCCGTCCGCGCCCTGAAACTCCTTCTCGCCGCCCTCGCCACCGATCCCGCCGCCTCGCTGGCCCGTCCCGTGACCGACACCCTCCGTGAGGTCGAGTCCGCCACCGCAGGCACCCGCCACGCCCGCCTCCGCACCGTGGACCGCTCCCAACTCTTCGCCATGGAAACGCCCCAGGGCTTCCGCACCGAACTCCTCCGCCAGGCCCACGCCGAGGCCGCCCGTCAGGGCTGGGACGTGACCGACGACACCTCCGTCGTCACCGCCTGCGGCCATGGCGTTACCCTCGTTTCCAACCCCGACCCCAACCCGAAACTGACCACTCCCGCCGACTTTGCCTGGTGCGAGTTTCTCCTCGGAAAAAGCCAGAACCACGGATGAACACAGAGGGACACGGATAAAACGGTGATGGGGTTTCCCACGGGAATTCACCGTTTGGGTAAAAAAACCATCCGTGTCTATCCGCGTTCATCCGTGGTTCTTTGCCTTGTTCGAATCGCCACGCCGTGGACTCATTTGAAGAGTGATGAGCGGCTTATGCCTCGGTCGTTTTTCCAGCCAACTTTCGCCCGCCTCCGCTTTTTCCTTCCCCGTCCGGGCTTTTTCCGCTCCCTCCGTTGCTTTACACTCTTCCCGCATGTCCACCTCGTCCGCGCCCAAAGCCGCCACCAAATACATCTTCATCACCGGGGGCGTCGTCTCCTCCCTCGGCAAAGGCCTGACCATGGCCTCCCTGGGCGCCCTTTTGGAACAGCGGGGCATCAACGTCCGCCTGCAAAAGTTCGACCCCTACCTCAACGTGGACCCCGGCACCATGTCGCCCTACCAGCATGGCGAGGTTTATGTCCTGGATGACGGCGGCGAGACCGACCTC
>JANOBW010000151.1:0-13956 GCA_031411855.1 Opitutia bacterium | reverse complement strand
CCCGGCCGCCTCAGGGCTCACTGGCCGTGGCCGGATGCCGGTTCACCAGAAGGAAGAAGGAAACCAGCGAAACAGCCAGGGCCAGAACGACCACCACCACCAGAAGCGGCCACAGGGCCAGACCTCCCAGAATGGTGACTTTTCGTTGGGTCCGGTCGGTCAGTTCATCACTCAGGCTTTGGAATTTTTGCTCCAGCCATGTGTTGGACTTCTCAATCGCGACATGGATGTCTCCCAGCAGGGCGCGGGACTCGCTCAGCGGAGCCTCGTGCAGTTGCACAATCCGGTCCGGCGGGAGGGAGGCGCACTTCTCCAAAGAGCCGAAATAGGCGTCATAGCGGCGGTCCAGTTCGTTGCCTAACTCCATGTTGCCAAACTGTTTCAGATCACCGCTGACCTCCCGGGCCAGGTGCCCCACCTCCAACCTCAGCGCCGGCACCTTCCGGGTCGCCTCGGTCCTTTCCAAAGCGCCGGGCAAAAGGTGGGAATTGACCACGTTGCGCTGCAAGGTTGAGGTCCGTTCCACCAGACGAAGGGTTTTTCCCAGAACCGGCACATGACGGTCAAACAACAGGGTGTAGGCGTTGTCGTTATCGTAAAGAAAATAGGCGCTGATCGCGCCAAGGATAAGGTTCGAGGCAGCCAGCACAAAAACCAGAAAGCGCAATTGCCTGAGGCTGTGACCAAAAATGTGGGACATGGTGGTATTTCTTGGCTCTAAATGAAGGAAACATGCCAAGTTGAGCGCAAGTTGCATGAGTTTGCTCCCCTCAAAATTAGAGTTTCTTTGTAACACACATAAATTTTCCTTCACAAGCGCCACCTTTTACACCGAGGGGGCACTTAACGTTACCCTCACGGATATAAGTTAGGAATGCCGCCTCTTCGTTCCTTCACCGCCACATGCGGCGTATCCGTCCGGCAGCAATACTTCAGCACACCCGAGCGGAACGCCACACAAACCCCCACCATCCGCCGACAACTCACGGGGTGTTTAAAATATAATCTCGCCACGAACCGTCGCTCAAGTTGTATGGCACCTTACCCTCCCCACCCCTGTCACATGTTTAGCTGTGTTCACCCGGTCCGCCTTGCCCTCCTCTGCTCACTCTTCGCCCACTTTGCCTCCGAAACCTCGGCCTCGCTGGTGACTTGGTATAAATTTGACGAAGGGACCGGCACCACCGCCAACGATTCCAGTGGCAACGGCGGACACCTGACCGCCAACGGCACCACCGCCTGGAATCAAAAGACGGGCGCCCCCTTCGGCGGCAGCGCCCATTTCAACGGCGGCACCTTCCGCGCCACCCGCTACAACTCCGCCAGCATCCAGCCGCAGACCATTGACCTCCTCCGCGCCCGCACCGGCAGCAGGGTCAGCATCGCCTTCTGGGCCAACCCCGACACCGCCAACCAGGTCAACACCGGGGCCTTTGGCTACGTCAACGGCGCGGCCAACCGCATCCTGCAAAACCACCTGCTCTGGTCCAACGGCAACGTTTACTGGGATGTCGGCTACGGCACCACCACGACCAGCTACTACCGCCTCAACGCCCTGGGCACCTCCACCGCCGCCGCCTGGACCCACTGGGTCTTCCAGTTCGACGCCTCCAGCTCGGCGCCAATGAAAATCTATCGCAACAAGACCCTCGAATTCACCGGCACCGGCGGGGCCGGAGGCACCATCAACTGGGCCGGGATTGACACCGTGGACATCGGCGGCGCCCTCGGCCTGAGCACCACCTGGAAAGGTTCGATTGACGACTTTGCCCTCTGGGACGAGGCCATCACCCAGGCCCAGATTGACAGCATCTACGGCGGCGGCGTCCAATCCCTCGTCCAGCCCCAGATCACCTCCTTCACCGCCAGGCCCGGCAACATCTCCGCCGGCACCTCCGCCACCCTCTCCTGGGCCGCCTCCGGGGCCACCTCCGTTTCCATCAGCAACGGTGTCGGCACCGTGGCCGCGACCGGTTCCCTCACCGTTTCCCCTTCAGACTCAACCACCTACACCCTCACCGCCTCCAGCGGGTCGGGCTCCGTCACCAAGTCCACCCTCGTCGGCGTCGGCCTCGCCGAATCCGATTTCGCCCTGACCGAGCTGATGGCCGAAAACTCCGGCACCTTCCTCGACGAGGATGGCAACGCCTCCGACTGGATCGAGCTGCGCAACCCCAACCCGTTCGACAAATCCTTGCTGAACTGGAAGTTGCAGAACGGGCTTACCACCTGGACCTTCCCCGACGCCGTCATCCCCGGCAACGGCTACCTCGTCGTCTTCGCCTCCGGTCTCAACCGCGTCAACCCCGCCGGCAAACTCCACACCAACTTCAAACTCTCCAAATCGGGCGAGACCGTCCAGCTCCTCCGTCCCGATTCCACGGTCAGCTCCGCCCTCGCCTTCCCTGCCCAAAAGGCGCCGTATTCCTACGGCACCACCACCTCGACCTCCGGCGCAGTCCCCCTCGTCTCCGACGGCCAGACGGGCGTCCTCCGCTACCTTGTCCCCACCGCCTCCACCCCTTCCACTTGGAATACCTCGGCCTATGACGCCAGCACCTGGACCGCCGGGGCCGACACCTCCATCGGCTTCGACAGCGACCTCGCCGGCCTCACCAGTTTCATCCCCCATTTCAAGGTCAACCTCGGCACTCCCACCACCGGCGTGGCCCATCCCATGTGGAACGTCAACCCCTCGCTCTACACCCGCTACACCTTCAACGTCGCGGACAAGTCGGTCCTCAGCTCCCTCCTGCTCAAACTCAAATACGAGGACGGCTTTGTCGCCTGGCTCAACGGCGTCGAGATCGCCCGCGGCAACTTCACCGGCACCCCCGCCTGGAACTCCGCCACCGGAGCCAACCGCGCCTCGGAAAACCTCTCCCTGGTTTACGACTCCTTCGATGTCTCCGCCACCGGCCTGCCCGCCCTCGTCAACGGCGCCAATGTCCTCGCCATCCAGGGCATGAACTTCTCCGCCAGCAGCTCCGATTTCCTCATCGCCCCGCTGCTCGAAGGCTCCTCCACCCAGACACAGAACCTCTACATGGTCCCCACTCCGGGAGCCGCCAACGGGGAAGGCTTCACCGGTTTCGTCAAGGACACCGTCTTCAGCGTCAAACGCGGCCTCTACACCGCCGCCCAGACGGTCGCCATCACCAGCGCCACCCCCGGGGCCACCATCCGCTACACCACCAACGGCTCCGCCCCCACCCTCTCCAACGGAACGACTTACACCGCCCCCCTCTCCATCTCCGCCACCACCACGGTGCGGGCCGCCGCGTTCCTCGCCGGGCTCGCCCCGACCAATGTGGACACCAACACCTACGTCTTCCCCGCCGCCGTCGCCTCCTCCCTCCAGGCCAGCGCGAACATCACCTCCACGGACATCCCCAACCTCCAGGCCGGCCTCACCGACCTGCCCTCCGTCTCCTTCGTTTTCCCCGCCACCTCCACCCTCAACGACTCCACCGAGATACCCCTCTCCGTTGAGTGGCTCAACCCCGACGGCACCCCCGGCTTCCAGATAGATTGCGGAGCCAAGCAGTTCGGCGGCGCGTTCACCCAGTTCAACAAGGAGAGCTTCCGCCTCCAGTTCCGCTCCGAATACGGCCAGGGCCGCCTCAACTACCCCGTCTTCGCCGGCTTCGACCGGGGGCTCAAGGCCGCCGACTCCTTCGACTCCATCGAGATCCGCAACGGCTCGCACGACATGGCCGCCCGGGGGTTCTACATGTCCAACACCTTCGCCGACGACACCCTCCTCGACATGGGGCAGATCGCCCCGCACGGCCGCTACATCCACCTCTACATCAACGGCGCCTACTGGGGCATGTATCACCTCCGCGAACGCTGGGGGGCCGACATGATCTCCCATTACCTCGGCGGTTCCAAAACCTCCTACGAGGCCATCAACGGCAACCTCAACGTCGGCGGCTGGGCCGATCCCGGCACCCCCTACGACGGCGACGGCTCGGCCTGGACCCGCATCAAGAACAACCGCGCCAGCTACGCCGCCGTCAAACCCTACCTTGATGTCAAAGACTACGTGGATTACATGGTCATGTGGATGTTCGGCAACGCCGAGCACGAATACCGCTGCGCCGGCCCCACCGTGCCCGGCGCAGGCTTCCGGTTCTTCCTCAACGACGCCGACGGCTACCTCAACGGCACCACCAACGTCTGGGACAGCAACGGCAACAACACCGGCTACAACACCCCCTCCAACCGCACCCTCCCCGGCGACGGTCCCGGCGGCATCTTCAGCTCCCTCTTCATCGCGGCCGATCCCGACTACCGCACCCTCCTGGCCGACCGCATCCAGCGCCACTTCATCCGGCCCGGCGGGGTCATGACCGCCGGCGCCAACAAGGCCCGCCTCAGCCAGCGGCTCGCCCAGGTGGACCGCGCCATCATCGCCGAATGCGCCAAATGGGGCTACCGCACCACCACCACCTGGCGGACCCAGCGCGATTACACCCTCGCCACCTGGTTCGACACCCGCGCCACCGATGTCACGGGCCAATACCGCACCACCGGCTTCTACCCCTCCTTCGAGGCCCCCACCTTCAGCCAGCAGGGCGGCTCCGTTTCCTCCGGCTCCAGCCTCACCATGACGGCCCCCTCGGGCGGCTCCATCCTCTACACCACCGACGGCTCCGACCCCCGCCTGCCCGGCGGAAACACCTCCCCCAAGGCTGTCACCGCCTCCACGCTCACGATCAGCCAAAACACCCTCGTCCGGGCCCGCGCCAAGTCCGGAGCCACCTGGTCCGCCCTCAACGAGGCGTTCTTCCAGACCACCGATGCCCTGCCCTCCAACCACCTGGCCATCACCGAGATCAACTACAACCCGGCCGGCACCGCCTCCGAGGAGTTTGTCGAATTCACCAACCTCGGCACCCACGCCATCAACCTCCGCGGCGTCGTCGTCAACGGAGGCATTTTCTTCACCTTCCCCGACAACTACGACACCGTCCTGGCACCCGGCCAGCGCCTGCTTCTGGTGGAAAACCGCCTGGACTTTGAGACGCGCTACGGCCTCGAACTTCCCATCGCGGGCGTTTACTCCGGCCAGCTCAACAACGCCGGAGATTCCATCGTCCTCACCCTTCCCGCCGCCGCCACGCCCTACTTCACCCTCGACTTTGGCGACTCCAACGGATGGCCCGCCGAGGCCGACGGCGGCGGCCGCACCCTCGTCCTCACCAACCGCACCCCGGGCGCGCTTCCCAGCGCCGCCGCCAACTGGCAGGCCAGCTCCGCCCTGGGTGGCAGTCCCAATGGCACCGACCTCGCGGTGGCCTACACCGCCCCCCCCTCCACCACCCTCCCCTTCACCGGCCAGCTCACGGCCCTTGGTTTCCCCTCCGGAGCCTCGCTGACCTATTCCAAAACCTCCGGCCCCTCCTGGCTCACGGTCTCCCCTACCGGAGCGCTCTCGGGCACGCCCGCCGCCGCCAACGCCGGGGCCAACTCCTTCGGGATCAGCGTGTCCGACGGCGCCACCACCGTCACCGGAACCCTCGCCCTCACCGTCAACCACACCCCCGCCTTCGCCGCCAACCCCATCGCCGCCAACGCCACCGGCGGCTCCCCCTTCGCCGGCCAGCTCTCGGCCACCGACGCCGACACCGTCTCTGTTCTTTCGTTTACGAAACAATCCGGCCCCGCCTGGCTCTCGGTTTCCCCCACGGGTGCCCTCTCGGGAACGCCCGCCAACGCCAACGCCGGCCTCAACGCCTTCACCGTGGCGGTCAGCGACGGCACCGCCACCGTCACCGCCACCCTTAACGTGACGGTCACTCCCACGGGGCCCAGTTTCAACGCCTTCGCCGCCTCCCGGTTCACGCCCGGCGAGCAGGCCGATCCGCTCGTTTCGGGACCGGCCGCCGACCCCGATCACGACGGCATCCCCAACCTTCTCGAATACGCCTTCGGCCTGGATCCCAAGTCGCCGGCCTCCTCGGCCGTGCCGAAGGCCCAGCTGACCACCGTGGTCTCCAGCCAGCACATCGGCCTCACCTACACCCGGCTCAAGGGTGCCACCGACCTGACCTTCACCCCGGAGTTTTCCTCCTCTCCCTCCGACGCAGGCTTCACCGCCTCGGCCTTCACCGAGGTGGGCGTCCAGGACAACGGCGACGGCACCGAAACCGTCACCATCCGGGACGCCGCCCCTGTCACCGGCGCCCCCCGCTTCGCCCGTCTCCGCGTGACTCAAAACTAAGCGTTTCGCGCTGTTGCCAGCCGGTCCGAGGGACAAGACGTTGTCCCGATGCGCATCGTAGTTTTGGACGGCCACACGCTCAACCCCGGAGACCTTTCCTGGGACTCCCTCGCCAGGCTCGGGGCACTCACCGTGCATGAGCGGACCGCACCCGGCGAAGTCGTGGCCCGGGCCGCCGGGGCAGCCGTCGTCCTGACCAACAAGACGGTCCTGACCCGCGAGCAACTCGCCCGGCTTCCGGAGCTCCGCCTCATCGGCGTCCTCGCCACCGGTTACAACGTGGTGGACACGGCCGCGGCCCGCGAACGGGGCATTCCGGTCTGCAACGTCCCGGACTACGGGACCCGCTCCGTCGCCCAGTTCACCTTCGCCCTCCTTCTCGAACTGGCCCACCATGTGGGGCACCATGCGGCCACCACGCGGGCGGGACGATGGAGCCAGAGTCCCGATTTCTGCTACTGGGACCGCCCCCAGATCGAGCTGGAAGGCCTGACCCTCGGCCTCATCGGGCTCGGCCGCATCGGCCGGGCCGTGGCCGATCTGGGCCATGCCTTCGGGATGAAGGTCGTCACCACCAGCCGGAGACGTCCCGATGACCTGCCCGCCCACCTCGAGTTTGTCTCCCTGGACGACCTGCTCGCCCGTTCCGATGTCGTCAGCCTGCACTGCCCGCTCACTTCGGAAACGAAACATCTGATCGGCCCGGCCAACCTCGCCAAAATGCGCCGCAACGCCTTCCTCCTCAACACCGGCCGCGGCCCCCTGGTGGATGACCAGGCCCTGGCCGAGGCCCTCCGGATCGGCACGATCGCGGGAGCGGCCGTGGACGTCCTCACCGCGGAACCTCCGGCCGCGGACAATCCCCTCCTCCAGGCCCCGAACTGCCTCGTCACGCCGCACATCGCCTGGGCCACCCGCGCGGCCCGCGCCCGCCTGATGGAAACCGCCGTGGGCAACGTGGAGGCCTTCCTCGGCGGCTCCCCCCGCAACGTGGTCAACTGAGGGGCGGAGTCCGGACATAAAAAAGCCGCCGTCACGGGGACGGCGGCTGAAGTGCAAAACTCTGGGGGCGATCAGTTTCCGAAGAGACCCTTGATCAGGTTCTTGCCCGCTTCCTTCGAGGCGTCCGAAACCTTGGGCGTGGGCGTCGGGGTCGGGGCTGGCACAGCGGGAGCACCCGGGACGGCCGGCTTGACCGGCGCGGGAGTGGTCGGAGCGGCCGGCGGGACCGGGGTGGGAGCCGGGGCCGTTTTGGGCGGAGGCAGAAGGCCGTTGAGCAGACTTCCCACCGCCGAGGCCGGAGTGGGTGTCGGGGTCGGGACGGTGGCCGACGCCGGCTGGGTTCCGGGAGTTTTGAGGGCGGGGGCGCCGGTGCGGTAGGCGGCCAGGTTGATTTTTCCGCCACCGTAATAGGTCGAGGCCGCCTTGGTCAGAATGTCCTTCAGGTTGTTCTTCGCCTTTTCGAAGGTGCCGGTGGTTTCATAGGTGAAACCCTTGAGGAAACCCCGCTCGTCCTGCTCCTCGGACAGAAGGCCGATGTTGTTGAGCTTGCGGGCCATTTCACCGCGCGGGTTGCACCAGATGGTGACCGGGATGGAAATCGGGCATTGGGTGAACGCGAGCCCTTCCACGTGAGTGACCTTGCCGGTGCTGACGAGGCGCATGCTCTCCGAGGTGATGCTCAGTTCCTTGAGGATGATGTCCATGTTGGTGGCGCGTTCCCCGGCGGCGATCATCTGGGCATACTCGATGAGGCGAAGCTCGTCGAGGACCTCCTGGACCTTGGCGGCGGCGTCGGCGACCTTTTGCACCTCGCGACCGCCCTTGTCACCCAGGAGTCCGCCAATCAGGCCGGCGGCGGCTCCGACCGTCGAGGTGGCGCCATCCACCTTGTCGAAGTCATCACTGTAGGCGAAGGGACGGAATTTGCCGGGCAACCCCTTGAAGGTGAAGGAACCGGTGATGGCGGGAGCCAGGACGCTGAGGTTGGGCGCCGAGCCGATCAGGTCGGCCAGAACCACAAACTTGCCCTCCACGACGGGGAGTTTGTTGGGCACCACTTTGAGCAGGTAGGCGCCCGAATCAAAGTTGGGAAGCGAGACGTTGGCCTTTAAGTCGTAGGGCTTGGCACCGGCTTTGAAGCCAAGACGGGCGCTGGACTCGAACTTGTCGTCACCCAGCTGGGCTCCGGCGGGGGAAAGGGTGATGCCATCCGGGGCAATCTTGAGGCCGGCGGTGAAGTTTTTCAGGAGGGACCCGTTGCCGATCACAACCTCGCCGACCTTGAGGGAGCCCTGGCCGCCGATGCCGGCCCAGACGGGCTTGGTGTCGGGGGTGTTGTTGACGGGGGCGGCGGGTGTTTCGGCGGAAGGTTTTCCAGACGCCACGGGGGCATCGGCGGAAGGTTTGCTGAAAGCGGCGGCGAGATCCTTGAGGTCGTCCACCACCAGGCGTTTGCTGTCCACCGTGACATCAAAGGAGATGTCTCCCTTCTCGGGGAGGACGGCCTTGGCCACCACGGCCAGATCGGTGCTGCCCGCGCCATCAACGGTGAGCGGGGCATTGATCAGGATGGAGCGGTCGGCGCCAAGTTTGCCATCGAGGGCGAGTTTCAGACGGGGAGCGGCTTTGCCGCCGCGGGCCAGGAGGTTTTGCAGGTTGAGGTCACCGTTGAACTTGAAATCGCCGTTCGGCTGTCCCTGGGCGCTGAGGTCGAGTTTGAGTTCCCCGCGGAGCAGATTGTCGAGGCTGGCGAGCAGGGGCTGGCGGAAGAGTTCGGGCAGGACGATGTCGCCGGCAACCTTGAGGTTGGAGACCGTGACGGGAAGCAGGCCGGCCGGCTTGGCGGTGTCCACGGCGGCGTCCACGTTGAGGGAGAGGATGGAGATCTTGCGCTGGCTGAGGGAGAGCGGCGTGACCTTCACCTTGGCCTGGGAACCGCTGATGCCGGCCTCCACCTTGGCGGACAGCTCCACCCCGTTTTGGAAACCTCCCCGGATCGAGGCCAGGGCGGGCTGGGCGGAAAGGCCGGAGAGATTGAGGAGGACGTCCACCGTGGCCTGGTGGGCGTTCTGCTTGAGGTTGCCCGAGGCTTTGAGACCGACGGTCACCAGGCGGCCGTCACGGCTGTCCACCGAGACCTCGGGGATTTCGGCGGTGAACGACTGCTCGGCGATGTTGTAGGTAGCCGAGGGGGCGAGTTTGAGGTTCAGGCCATCCACCAGGCCGGCGGCCGGGGCGGTCTTGGTCGCGGCGGTCCCAAGGGTGAAGTTGTTCAAGGCCAGGGGTTTGACCGCCTTGAGGGCCACCACTCCCTTTTGCACGCCCACATCGAAGGCGGTGGAAAGTCCCTCACCGCTGAAGGTCAGGCCCTGCGCAAAAGGGGCGGCCCAGGCCAGGGGTAGGTCGTTCAGCTCAATTGTCGCCAGGCGGGCGGCGTCGGGCAGGGCGGCGGGGTTGTCGAGGTTGATGGAAAGAGGAGTCAGGCTGGCGAGGCGGAGCAGGGTGCGTCCGGCCTTTTCCTGCACCAGGACTTCAAACTCGCCGACCTTGGCGGTTTTGCCCTGCACCCCGGCGTCCACCTTGGCCAGGAAACTGAGCGCGCCGATCTGCGGGAGCGTGGTGTTAAGCTGGGCGAGGAGGGTGGGCTCAAGTTTGAGGGTTTCCAGAAGTGGTTTGAGTCCGGCCAGGTCGGTCAGGTTGAAGGCCAGGTTGCTCTTGAGGGCCGAGGCCCCGGTTTTCTGGTCGAAGCTGGCGGTGCCGTCACCCTTGAGGTTGAACGGGGGGAGAGACATGCCCATGGCCAGGGGAGCGACTTGGGAGTCGGTGGCGCTGAGTTTGTAAGTAGCTGACAAAAGGCCGCTTGCACGGTCGAGTTTGGCCTGGAGATCCACCAGGTCGGCACCGGAGCCGGTGACTTTGACGGTGTAACTTTCGCCGGTGGGAATGGCTTCAAGTTTCACGGAGACAGCGGCTTCGGGAGCGCCTTTGAGCG
Organism: Opitutia bacterium; assembly: GCA_031411855.1. GTDB lineage: Bacteria > Verrucomicrobiota > Verrucomicrobiia > Opitutales > JANOBW01 > JANOBW01. The sequence goes on along the minus strand of JANOBW010000151.1, from coordinate 3,733 downwards.
CCGCCCCCTGCACCTTGCTGAGTATGTCCACGAGGAAGGCACTGAAGCCACCCTCGGAGAGCTGGGTCAGGCCGAGGTCGAGAGCCAGTTTGCTGCCGGAAACCTGCGCCCCGGCCGTGCTGTTGGCGTAATCGAGGGTGAGTTTCACCTTGCCGGTCGCGCCGGGGGCGATGTCGCCGCCCGTGACGGTGAAGGTGGCGGATTGTCCGGCGGGGAGTTTCACCTTGCCATCAATGTCTATCACTTTGACGGACAGCTTCTTGCCGATCTGTTTCGTCAGCGGGAAAATGCCATCAAACGGCTGGGCCGGACCGTTGCTCGCAGTGGTCGCGGGCTGGGCGGTGGAGGCGGTTTTGGCCGGCGCGGGCTGGGACAGATCGAGCTCAATACCCTTCGCCACGATGGAGTCCACCGTGATGTGGTCACCCGTCGCTCCCAGCACGGACAGGTCGGCCTTGAACCGGGCCACCTTGGCCGAAACCCCGTCCTTGGAATACGTGATGCCGGTCACCTCGGCCCCACCCAGGCCGGCGGAGACGCTGTCCAGGCCGACCCCGAGGTCGGGGTTGTCCCGGAGGACCTTGTGGGCCACCCAGGTCTGGAAGCCGCTGGTGAAAGCGACGGCGATGAGCACCACCACCAGCAAAGCCAGGACGGCGGCGGTGATAAGGAGCCTTTTGAGGAACTTCTTCATATTGGTCTTAAGAAAGGAAAACGGATGAAAATGGAGGAAACGGACTTTGGGTCAAACTCCGGGTGCCGCAAAGGAAAACGACGCGACGCGGGCGCGGCCCGCGAATGCCCAAGCTCCAATCCCCAGAGAAACCTCAAACTCCAAGAAGCAATCGGATGACAGCGCTCCCCTTGTGAAGGTCTGGTCCGTGGTTTCGTTTTTGCGATCTTTGCGTTCTTTCGCGGCCAAAATGGTTTCGGCTCCAAAGTCCATTGTCAGCCAGAATTAGTGTTTCGAATCCTGGTTCTGGAAATGTGGAATTTGGCCGTTGCGTTTCCACTTGCCGAAAACTCCCCCGTTCCTGAAGTTTCCTCCCTTTTACACACCATCTTCCCATGGCCAATCCGTTCGATTCAGTCGCCCTGTCCACGCTCGCCTCCGGCGGTTCCTCCGCCCGCTACTATTCGCTTCCCGCGCTGGAAAAGGCAGGCGTTGGCAAACTCTCCAAGCTGCCGGTCTCCATCCGCATCGTGCTGGAGTCGCTCGTGCGCAATTGCGACGGCATCAAGGTGACCGAGCAGGACGTCCGCAACCTGGCCGGTTACAACGCCGCCAAACCCGGCGACTACGAGATCCCGTTTGTCGTGGCCCGCATCGTCCTCCAGGACTTCACTGGCGTCCCCCTCCTCGTGGACCTCGCCGCCATGCGCTCCGCCGTTTCGCGCATGGGGAAGAACCCCAAGATGATCGAACCCCTTGTGCCCGTTGATCTTGTGGTGGACCACTCCGTCCAGGTGGACTACGCGGGCACCGGCCAGTCCCTCGCGCAAAACCTCGACCTCGAGTTCCAGCGCAACCGCGAGCGCTATCAGTTTCTCAAGTGGGGCGAGCAGGCCTTCGACACTTTCAAAGTCGTCCCCCCCGGCATCGGCATCGTCCACCAGGTGAACCTGGAATACCTCGCCAAGTGTGTCCTCGAAAAGGACGGCGTCCTCTACCCCGACACCCTCGTCGGCACCGACTCCCACACCACCATGATCAACGGCCTCGGCGTCGTCGGCTGGGGCGTGGGTGGCATTGAGGCCGAAGCCGGCATGCTCGGCCAGCCCGTCACCTTCCTCGTCCCCGAAGTCGTCGGTGTTTACCTCACCGGCAGCCTCGCCACCGGCGTCACCGCCACGGACCTGGTTCTGCTTGTCACCGAACTGCTTAGAAAAGCCAAGGTGGTCGGCAAATTCGTCGAGTTCTACGGCCCCGGCGCCCGTGCCCTCAGCCTCCCCGACCGTGCCACCATCGCCAACATGGCCCCCGAATACGGCGCGACCATGGGCTTCTTCGGCATAGACGAAATCACCCTCGAATACCTGCGCGGCACCGGCCGCCCCGAAGCCCTCTGCCAAACCGTCGAAGCCTACTACCGCGCCCAAAACCTCTGGGGCATTCCCACCGGCCGCGGCGACCTGGAATTCTCGCAAGTTGTTGACCTCGATATCTCCAAAGTCGTCCCGGGCCTGGCCGGACCCAAGCGCCCGCAGGACCGCATCAACCTCGACGCCCTCCAGCCCAAGTGGAACGAGCTCCTCGCCAAGGCAGCTCCCGATGGCTACGCCAAAACCTCCAAGCCTGTCTCGCCCGTCGTCGTTGATTCCAAACATAATACGCCCGACACCATCACCCACGGCTCCGTCCTCATCGCTGCCATCACTTCCTGCACCAACACGTCGAACCCCAGCGTCATGCTCGGCGCGGGTCTGCTGGCCAAGAAGGCCAATGCGCGCGGCCTGACGATCAAGCCCTCCGTCAAAACCTCCCTCGGCCCAGGCTCCCGCGTCGTCACCGACTATCTCACCAAAACCGGACTCCAGGCCGAACTCGACAAACTCGGCTTCCAAACCGTCGGCTACGGCTGCACCACCTGTATCGGAAACTCCGGCCCGCTCGACAAGGGCATCGAGGATGTCGTTCGCAGCCAGGATGTTGTGGCCGCCTCCGTCCTTTCCGGAAACCGCAACTTCGAGGCCCGCGTCCACCAGAACATCAAGGCCAACTTCCTCATGTCCCCTCCCCTCGTCGTGGCTTTCGCCCTGGCCGGCACGGTGGACATTGACCTCACCACCCAGCCCCTTGGCAACGGCTCCGATGGCAACCCAGTGTTCCTAAAGGACATCTGGCCCTCCCAGGAAGAAATCCGCGATGCCATGCTGAGCGCCCTCAAACCCGAGGTCTTCCAAAAACTCTACACCGACTTCGCCAAGCAGAACCCCAAGTGGAACGAGATTCCCGGCTCCGTCGGGCACGTTTACGCCTGGGACCGCGCCTCCACCTACATCCAGGAGCCCCCCTTCTTCGCGAAGTTCGGCTCCGCCGCCGCTGCCATCTCCGAGATCAAGGGCGCCCGTCCCCTCGGCATCTTTGGCGACTCCATCACAACCGACCATATCTCCCCCGCCGGCAACATCAAGAAGAACTCCCCGGCCGGCCGTTTCCTCACCGACAACAAGGTCACCGAAGCCGACTTCAACTCCTACGGCGCCCGCCGTGGCAACGACCTCGTCATGACCCGCGGCACCTTCGCCAACGTCCGCATCAAAAACCTCATGATGGGCGGCGCGGAAGGCGGCGACACCCTCTACTTCGCCCCCGGCTCCACGACCGGCGAAAAACTCGCCATCTTTGACGCCGCCGTGAAATACCAGGCCGCCGGCACCCCGCTCGTCGCCATCGGCGGCGAGGACTACGGCATGGGCTCCTCCCGCGACTGGGCCGCCAAAGGCACCAACCTCCTCGGCATCAAGGCCGTCGTCACCAAGTCCTTCGAACGCATCCACCGCTCCAACCTCGTCGGCATGGGCGTGCTCCCCTGCAACTTCGTGGACAAGGCCGACTACGAGAAGGTCAAGGACCTCTCCGACGCCACCTTCGACCTCCTCGGTATCTCCGACGACATCAAGCCCCAGAGCAAAGCCACCCTTCGCGTCCACAAGAGCGACGGCACCAGCTTCGACATCGCGGTATCAGTCCGTTTGGACACCCCCGTGGAAGTCGAATACTACCGCGCCG
>JANOBW010000150.1:0-12681 GCA_031411855.1 Opitutia bacterium | reverse complement strand
GGAAGAAGAACGGCAACTCATCGCGCAGGCCGACGCCCTGGCCCTGCGCTGGCTCGCCCTCAACGAACAGAAACCGATCCTGGCCGAACAGAAAGCCGTGGCCACCCGCCTGTCCGAGGCGGCATCCCGCGCCGCCAAGGTGGGGGAGGGCCCCGCGCTCGACGCCGCCCAGGCCCGGCTCGACGCCGTGGCGGCCGGGGTGAGCCTGCGCCGGGTGGACGCCGACCTCGTGGAACTGACGGGACGCCTGAAACCTCTCCTTGGCCTGAAAGCCGACGAACCCCTGACCCTCACGGGCGGGCTGCCCGCCCCGCAGGTGCCCGAGCCCGTTTCCGATTTCACGACCCTGCCGCGCTACCAGATGGTCCGCCACCAGTGGGAGTCGGCCCAGTCCGAAGTGGAGGCCGAACGCTACCGGCAGAAGGCCGAGCCGACCATCGGCTTCTTCGCCACGGTGGACCGCGCCGAGGACAAACCGATGGGCCGCGAGGACGAGTTCATGGCCGGGGTGAGGGTCAGCCTGCCGGTCCCGTTTTGGGACAAACGCGAGGGGGCGGTCCGCGAGAAACGCGCCACCCGCGACCGCCTTCAGGCGGGGCTCGGGGTGGTGCTGCACGAGGCCAGCCATGAGGCCGCCGCCGCCCGGGCCGAGATGCTGGAGATGAAGGCCCTGCTGGACGAGACCGACACGAAACTCCTGCCCCTGGCCGAGCAGCAGGTGAAACTGGCGGAAGGTTTCTACGGATCGGGCGAGGGTGAACTCGCTCCCGTGCTCCGGGCCGGATCGCAGCTCCTGCAACTGAAACTCGGCCGCCTCCAAACCCTGGAAAACCTCCACCTGGCCCGGCTGCGCCTCCTCTCCGCCACGGGACAACGCTGAACATCCACCCACATCCCAACACTTTTAAACCCATGATTTTCAAAACAATGTCGCTCACACGACTGGTTTCCCTTCTCGGACTCGCCGTCTGCGCGACCTTTCCCCTCGGCGCGAAACCTTCCCCCGAGAAGGTCGCCAACACCGTGATCCTGGACGAGACCGGCACCAAAAACCTCCGCATCGAAACGGTCGAAGTGGAGGAAACCTCGTTTGAGGAAACGGTCTTCGCCCTGGGCCGCATCCGCGCCGCCCCCGGACGAAGCGGCATCGTCAGCAGCCGTGTCTCCGGCCGGGTGGTGAGCGTGGTCGCCCATAGTGACACCCCGATCCAGGAGGACGCGGAGGCCCTGGTGATTGAGGTGCGCCAGCCCGGCAACCCGCCGCCCGTGCTGAGCCTGCACGCGCCCCTGGCGGGGCTCGTCACGAAGGTCAACGTGGTGGTGGGCCAGCCTGTTTCCCCGGATGATTCCCTGGTGGAAGTCACCGACCTCTCCGTGGTCCACGCCGTGGCCGCCGTGCCTGAGCACCTGGTGGGAAAGCTGAAGGTCGGCCAGCAGGTGCTGATCCGCACGCAGGCCTATCCGGACCGGACCTTCACCGCCACCCTGGCCCACCTTGGCGCGGAGGCCGAGCAGGGCGGGGGAACGCTGGAGGCGGCGTTTCACGTGGAGAACAAGGACCTCGCCCTGCGCCCCGGGATGCGGGCCGAGTTTGGCATCGCCATCTCGAAACGCGAAGGCGTGCTGGCCGTGCCGAAGTCGGCGCTCCTGGGTGAACCCTCCCGGCGTTTTGTCTATGTGGCAGACGACGAGCTGAAACACGCCTTCGTCAAGACCCCGGTGGTGGTGGGCGCGCAGAACGACCGTTTTGCCGAGATCCTCGACGGCGTGTTCCCCGGCGACAAGGTGGTGGTGCGCGGCGGCTACTCGCTGTCGTTTGCCGGAGGCGGCAGCGTTTCCCTCAAGGAGGCGCTGGACGCGGCCCACGGCCACGAACACGCCGCCGACGGCTCGGAGCTGACCCCGGAGAAAAAAGCCGCGATGGAGGCGGCCAAGAAGGGGGCGCACGGCCATGAACATGGCGACGAGGAAGGCGTGAACCTCTGGATGATCGTCAGCGGTGTGCTGTTTGCCCTGCTGGTGGTTTCGTCGGTGCGCAAAGGAGGCAAAACTCAGCCAACGGCCGAATCAACCACTCCCACGGAGTCCGCCTGATGCTCAACAAACTCATCCATTGGGCGCTGGCCAACCGGGCCATTGTGACCGCGCTTTCGATCCTGCTGATGGTCTTTGGCATCCGCACCGCCTCGGAGCTGCCGGTGGAGGTGTTGCCGGACCTTTCCAAGCCGACCGTCATCATCCTGACCGAGTCCTCCGGATTGGCCCCCGAGGAGGTCGAGACGCGGGTGACGCAGCCGATCGAAAGCGCGCTCCTGGGGGTGGCCGGCCTGACCCGCCTGCGCTCCAACTCCGATGTGTCCCTCTCCCTCGTTTACGCGGAATTCGGCTGGAACGTGGACATCTACCAGGCCCGGATGCTGGTTCAGGAGCGCCTCCAGGGCGTGCGCGAGCAGTTGCCCGAGGGCGTCCAGCCCTTCATGACCCCGGTGGCCTCGCTCATGGGCGAGATCCTCCTGGTGGGCGTGCGCTCGACCGTGAAGGAGGGCGAGCCCGGCTATCTCCCGCCCCGCGAGGTGCGCGCCCTGGCCGATGGGGCGATCAAACGCCGCCTGCAAAGTATCCCCGGCATCGCCGAAATCCTCAACATGGGCGGCGGAGTGAAGCAGATCGAAATCCAGCCCGACCCCTACCGGATGCAGGCCCACGGGGTGACTTATGCGGAACTGGAAAAGGCCGCCAGCGAGGCCGCCACGACCACGACGGGTGGTTTCATCAACACCGGCCCGACCGAGATCATGGTGCGCAACCTGGCCATGACCGTGGACCTGGGTGACATCGCCCGCACCGTCATCAAAAAGTCCGGAGACCGCGCCATCACCGTCGGCGATGTGGCCAAGGTGGTCTGGGGCGTCGAGCCCATGCGCGGCGACGCCACCGTCAGCGTGGCCCTGGAAAAGACGCCGACCTACGGCGTGATCATGTCCATCACCAAGTCCCCCGGCTTCGACACCCGCGCCCTCACCGCCGAGGTGACCAAGGCCCTGGACGGCCTGGCCAAAACCTTTCCCAAGGGGGTGGAGACGACACTGCTCTTCCAGCAGAAGGACTTCATTGACCACGCCATCGGCAACCTGGCCGAGGCCATCCGCGACGGCGCCCTCATGGTCACGGTCGTCATCTTCCTTTTCCTCCTCAACTTCCGCACCACCGTCATCACCCTGACCGCCATGCCGCTCTCCTTCGGCATCACCATGCTCATCTTCAAATGGGGCGGCATCTCGGTGAACTCCATGACCCTGGGAGGCCTGGCCGTGGCCATCGGCATGGTGGTGGACGACGCCATTGTGGACGTGGAGAACGTCTTCCGCCGGCTGCGGGAAAACGCCGCCCTGGCCAAACCGCACCCTCGCCTCCAGGTCATCGCCCGGGCCTCGGGGGAGGTCCGCAACTCCATCCTCTACGCCACCGTCCTCATCATCCTGGTGTTTCTCCCGCTCCTCGGTCTGAGCGGGGTGGAGGGCAAACTCTTCGCCCCCATCGCCATCGCGACGATCATCTCCATGGTGGCCTCGTTTGTCGTTTCGCTGACCGCCATCCCGGTTCTCTGCTCGTTTCTGTTGAACCCGAAACAAGGTTCGGAGCACCGGGACGGCCTCATCACCCGCGGGATGAAGTGGGTGCTGGAACACATCTGGCTCCGCTTCGCCCTGAACCAGCCGCTCCCGCTGCTGGGTGGTGTGGCCGTCATCGTGATTCTGGCGTTTTCCCTCTACCCCAAGATGGGCAAGGACTTCCTGCCGAAGTTCCAGGAAGAGACCGCCCTCGTGGCCGCAACCTCGGCTCCCGGCACCTCGCTGGAAGAGATGAACCGTATCGCCGATGTCCTGGAGCAGCAGATCCTATCAGTGCCGGAGGTCCGCAAGGTGGGCCGCCGCCTGGGCCGGGCCGAACGGGGCGACCACGTGGTGCCGGTTTCGACCGCCGAGTTTGACGTGGACTTCCGTGACACGGCGGGCGAGGGGAGCGGGACCGGCCGCGACCGGAAGGCGATCCTGGACGACATCTCGAAAAAACTCCGCGCCGTGCCGGGAGTTTTCGCCGTGGTGGGCGGACCCTTGGCGGACCGCATCGGGCACATGCTGAGCGGGGTTTCGGCCCCCGTGGCCGTGAAGATCTTCGGACCCGACCTGGACAAACTCCGCCAGCTCGGGGTCGAGATCCAGACCGTGGCCAAGGGCATCCCCGGCTTCGAGGACTGCAAACTCGACCAGACCTCCTCCATTCCGCAGCTCCGCATCGAGGCCGACCGCGACCGTTCCCAAGCCTACGGCATCGCCCCGGGCCACCTCAACGAGCAGCTTTCCGCCCTGGTGGGCGGCAAGGAGATCGCCGAGCTGCGGGATGGCCAGAGGTCAATCAACCTCGTGACCCGCCTGCCCCTGGAGTGGCGCGATTCCGCCGAGAAACTGGCCAGCCTGCCGATTGAAACCTCCGACGGGCAGCGCATCCCGCTTTCCCTGGTGGCGGAGGTGCGGGAGGCGAAAGGCCCGAACGTCATCTTCCGCGAAAACAGCCAGCGTCGGTTCGCCCTCGCGATCAAACCCAGCGTCCGCGACGTGGGCAGCCTCGTCAACCGCCTCAAGGCCGAGGTGGACGCCAAAGTCACGATGCCGGAGGGCTACTTCGTCACCTACGAGGGCGAGTTTCAGGCCCAGGAGGACGCCACCCGGCGCATCGCGCTCTTCACGGCCGCGATCTTGGCGGTCATCGCCTTCCTCCTCTACGGCTACTTCCGCTCGGCCTTCTTCGCGGCCCAGGTGCTCTGCGACATCCCCCTGGCGCTGGTCGGCGGCCTCGTCTTCACCTACCTGAAACTCAACAACATCAGCATCGCCACCCTGGTCGGTTTCATCGCCGTGGCGGGAGTGGCGGCGCGCAATTCCATCATGCTCATCAGCCACTACCTCCACCTCATGCAGCATGAGGGCGAGGAGTTCGGCAAAGCCATGGTGATCCGGGGAACGAAGGAACGTCTGGTGCCGGTGCTCATGACGGCGCTCTCCGCCGGCATCGGGCTCATTCCGCTCGTCCTCGCGGCCGATCAGCCCGGCAAGGAAATCCTCCATCCGGTGGCCGTGGTCATCGTGGGCGGACTCGTCACCAGCACGCTGCTGGGCCTCGGGGTGACCCCGGCGGTGTTCCACGCCTTCGGCCGCAAGGCCGCCGCCACTTCGATTGAAAATGAGGCTCCCGCCTCGCACTAAAGCATCTAAGCTTCCCCCATGACCGATCTCGTCCAAGCCCTGCAAAACGGGTCCGCCAACCTCTGGGTTTTCCTGCCCACGGCGGTTTTCCTCGGCGCCCTTCACGGGCTGGAACCGGGGCACTCGAAAACGATGATGGCCGCCTTCATCATCGCGGTCCGGGGAACGATCTGGCAGGCCGTCCTGCTCGGACTTTCCGCCGCCATCTCGCACTCGCTGCTCATCTGGCTGCTGGCCGCGCTGGCCCTGCACTTTGGCAGCCAGTGGAACGCCGAGACGGTCGAGCCCTACCTGCAACTGGCCTCCGCCGCCGGCATCCTGGTCCTGGCCGTCTGGATGTTTCTCCGCACCCGCCGCGAGGTGGCCGAGGCGGCGGCGCATCACCACCACCATGGTGAGCACGAAGCCGGACACAGCCACGGCCACAGCGAAAATTTCCTCCTCGATACCGGCCATGGCAAACTGGAGCTGAGCGTCTTTGAGGACGGAGTGCCGCCCGTCTTCCGCCTCCGCGCTCCCGAAGGGCAGCGCCTGCCCCGCGCGGTGGATGTGGAGATCGAAACGGTCCGCCCCGACGGGGCGCGGCAGAAGTTCACCTTCGCGGCCAAGGAGGGGTTTCTGGAGTCCCGCACCGATATTCCCGAACCCCATGAGTTTGAGGCCACCCTCACGCTGCACCATGGCGGCGGTGGGGTGATGAGGGGAGGCGGCCACCACCACGCCCACACCTGCCGCGTGACGTTCAGCGAGGCCGGACACCCTCACGGACACGATCACGCGCCCGAGTCGGCTGAGGGCGAAGACTTTCAGGACGCCCATGAACGCGCCCACGCCCTCGACATCGAGAAACGTTTCGCCGGGCGTTCCGTGACCACACCCCAGATCATCCTTTTCGGCATCACGGGCGGGCTCATGCCGTGCCCGGCCGCCTTCAGCATCCTCCTCATCTGCTTGCAGTTAAAGAAAGCCACCCTCGGCTTTGTCATGGTCGGGGCCTTCAGTTTCGGACTGGCCCTGACCATGGTCACGACCGGCGCGCTCGCGGCCTGGAGCGTCCGCCACGCCCAGAAACGTTTCAAAGGGTTTGGCGAGATCATGCGCCGCGCGCCCTACGTCTCCTGCGTCCTGCTGGTGGTCATCGCGGCCTACATGGTCTGGGCCGGCTGGCAGGGCCTGGAGCATCCGCACACCCATCCATGAGCGAGTTCCTTCACCACTTCACGCACCTGCTGGGGGAGGCGTTTCCGCTCTTCCTTCTCGGTTTGCTTCTGGGCTCGGCCCTGGAGGTCTGGCTGCCGCGCGCCTGGACCGACCGGTGGATCGCGGGGGGGAAGTTTTCCGTCGGGATCGCCTGCCTGACCGGAGCCCTGCTGCCGGGCTGCGCCATGAGCACGGTGCCGCTGGCCCGCACGCTCCGTTCCCAGGGGGTTCCTGTCGGCACCATTGCCGCCTTTCTCATGATCGCGCCGCTGCTCAGCCCCCACACGGTGGTCATGACGGCCACACTGATTTCGTGGCAGATGGCCGTCATGCGGGTCGTGCTTTCCTTTGCCCTGGCCTATGCGCTGGGAGTCATCCTCAACCGTCTCTCGTCCGAGGCCCCTCCGGCCGAAGGTGGCGCCTCCAGCCCCCGGCCTGAGGCCGAATCCGAGTCCTGCGGCGGGGAAGGGGAGTGCTGCTGCCGCGAAAAACCGTCCGAACCGGCGGCGGAACCGGGTTTCCGGCGCTGGCTCAGGCGCATCTGGGCGAGCTTCCGCGAGCTGAGTCCTCTCCTTCTCATCGGCCTGGCGGCGGCGGCCCTGCTGCTGGCCGTGTTCCCGCTGGAAAACTTCCGAAACGAACTAAAAAGCGGCTGGATGGCCTACGGTGCCGCCGTTCTTCTCGGCATTCCGGCCTATGTCTGCGATGGCGGCGAAATCCCCCTGACCCGCTCGCTCCTGGCCGTCGGCGTGGGGCCCGGGCCGGCCTTTGCCTTCATGATGGGCTCGGTGGGCACCTGTCTGGGCACCATGGCCATGTCGGTCCGGATCATCGGCTGGAGGCCGACCGCCGCCTACGTCGCCACCATGCTGCTGCTGGCGGTGGGCGGGGGCCTCCTGGTCCAGCTCTGGATGGGCTGACCCATCTCCGCCTCACTTTTTTCCTCCCAACCCAAACCACACACACCATGAAAAATCACATCACCGCGCTGCTTGCCAGCCTCCTCCTCGCCACGGCCGCCCTGGCCCATGGCGGCATCGAGTTCAGCCCCAAGGGCGGACGCCTGGTCGAACTGGCCGAGGGCAACCCCCTCCACGCCGAAGTTTCCCTGACCAAGGAAGGCAAGTTCGTCATCGGCCTTTATGACGCCAAGACCAAGAAGGAGGTCCCCGTCACGACCCAGACGATCGTGCTGACCCACAAGGAGAAGAAGGCCAAACTCACCCCCGAGCTCAAGGACGGCAAATGGGTCGTGGCCAAGCCCGAGGGCGACGACTTCTGGCTCATCATGCAGGTGAAGACCGGCGAAAAGGAAAAGGCCCTCAACGCCCGCCTCCACTACGACGGCGCCAACTGCGGCGGCTGCAACCACCCCGAATGGCTCTGCACCTGCAACCACGCCGAAGGCGACAAGGAGGAGCCCAAGAAGGACGCTCCCAAGGAGGAAAAATCCGGCACCACCGAGAAGAAGTGATGCCCGGGGGAAGGGGAGGGTTTTTTAAAATCTTCCACGCAAAGCCATTGACAGACGCCCGGTCCGTGCTTTTCTCCCATCCCTTCACGGACTGGTAGCTCAACGGTAGAGCAGGAGACTTTTAATCTCTTGGTTGAGAGTTCGAATCTCTCCCGGTCCACCACTTTAAGCCCCGCACGGCCCCAAGCCTGCGGGGCTTTTCGCGTCCCCGGGGTCAGGTTCCCTTCGGCCGGTTGAAACGCATCGGCAGAAGGGCCAGGCCGATGAAGACGGCCAGCACGACCCAGACGGCGGAGCTGTTGCGGGCGGCGAGGGCGGCGGCGTTCAGACCGGCGGGGAGTTCCGTCCCGATGTAGTTGGTGGCAAAAACGATGAGCATGGCCAGAAGCATCCCGATGTTGTCGCTGAGGTTTTGCACGGCGATGGTTTTGCCCACGGCCTCGGGCGGGCTTTCGGCCTGGAGGGCGGCGTTGAGGGGGATGAGGAAGAGCCCCGCGAAAATGCCCGCGACCATCAGGTGGATCACCACCGGGATGGGGAAGTCGGCCCCCATCAGCTGGAAGCTCGGCTTCAACCAGACGGGGAAATAGGCGACGGTGGCCAGAAGGCAGACCATGGCGGACATCAGCAGGGCGTTGCGCCGGGTGTGCCTCAGGTCTCCCACGACAAAAAAGCGCCCCGCCAGGATGCTTCCCACCATCGTGCCCAAGGCCAGCCAGATGGCCAGGAGGGAGGTGGTGGTGTTGTTGGGAAACCCCATGACTTTCAGCCCCCAGGGTTGGAAGTTTGATTTCATGGCGGCCCCGCAGACCCAGAAAAGGGCGGTGCCGATGAGCACGCTGCCCATGCGGCGGGAGCGGAAGAGCAGGCGGAAGTGGGAGAGGAAACCGGAGAAACTCTCCGCCACCTTGAGCCCGGGCTGGCAGGGGGTGCGGACCATCAGGGCGTTGAGCACGAAGGCCGCGCCGAAGAGGCCGGCCACAATGGCCAGGGGAAGGTGCAGATCGGTGTGGAAGTGGTCGGCGAGCCAGGAACCTCCGACCGCCCCAAAGAGAATGGCCAGGAGGGTGAGCAGCTCGACCAACCCGTTGGCCTTGACGAGTTTCCCGCGCGGCAGGATCTCCGGCAGGATGCCATATTTGCCGGGACCGTAGAGGGCCGAGCCCACCCCCACGATGAGGTAGCCGAATCCCTGCATGGGGTAGTTGGCCCCCGCCAGGAGGCAGATCAGGGTGCCCAGGACCTTGATGAGATTTCCCACCGTGAGGCAGGAGGTTTTGGGAAAACGGTCATTGGCCCAGCCCACCAGCGGGGAGAGAAAAATGTAGGGGATGAAGAGGAGGCCGGTGAGGATGACGCCACGTGTCGCCAGTTCGGTGTCCGAGATAAGGTGGTCCCGGTTCAGCCAGGTGAGGCGCCCCACCAGCACCGCCAGCACGGCGTTGTCTCCAAAGGCCCCGAGAAACTGGCTGACGAGGAGGAGAGGGTAGTTGCGGGCGGCGGTGACGGCGGGTGCGGAGGACATGGAGAGGCCCGTCAAGGTGGCGGAGGGTTCGGCCAAGGCAAACGGGGAAAGCCTGCTTTGTCTCTCAACTTTGGCTGGACTCGCCACTTGCGAACCGCTTTCTCAGTCAAGTTTTAACCCATCACATTCCGTCATGCCAACCGTCAACAAGATCAAAAAGGGCAACGTCGTCCGCAATGAAGGCCAGCCCTGCCTGGTAATCGAGTGCGCCATCCGCACCCCGCCGAACAACGCTTCCTACTGCCAAATGTCCCTGCGCGTTCTGGCCACGGGCAAGATCCAAAACCTCCGTCTCCCCGTCAGCGCCGATTTCGAGGTCCTCGAAAACGAGATCCGCCGCCTGGAATACAGCTATGTGGACGACGGCGTTTACACCTTCACCGATCCCGACTCTTTCGAAACCATCGAAATTGACAAGGTCCTGCTTGAGGACTCCCTGGATTTCCTCGTTCCCAACCAGCCCTACGACATCTTCTTCGTCGAGGAAAAGCCCTGCACCGTCTCGCTTCCCGCCTCCATTGAAATGGTCGTGACCGAGGCCACCGAAGGCCTCAAGGGTGACTCCTCCGGCGGCTCCACCAAACCCGTCACGATGGAAACCGGTCTGGTCGTCAACGTCCCGCTCTTCATCAAGAAGGGCGAGCGCCTCCGCATCAACACGGAGACCCGCCAATACCTCAACCGCGCCTGAGTTTTTCTCCGGCGTATCTTTCAGAACGGAGTCCTTCACGGGGCTCCGTTTTTTTGTTTCCACGCCCCCGCCTCCTTTCACTCTTCCCGCCATGTCCTCAGACTCCATCCGCTGCGGTGTCGCCGGTGTCGGTTATCTCGGCCAGCACCATGCCCGCATCTACCGCGAACTGCCCGGCGCCACCCTCGCCGCCGTCTTCGACGCCAACCCGGCCCGCGCCGCCGAAATCTCCGCTCTCAACCACAACTGCCCGGTGGCCTCGACCCTGGAGGAACTGGCCTCGCTCTGCGATGTGATCAGCGTCGTGACCCCGACGGACCTCCACTGCCAGGTGGCCCTGCCGCTGCTGGCGAAGGGATGCCACCTCCTCATTGAAAAACCCCTCTGCGTGACCACCGAGGAGGCCGTGCTCATCACCGACGCGGCCCGGAAGGCCGGACTGGTCGTCCAGGTCGGCCACATCGAGCACTACAACCCGGTCATGGGTTACCTCGAAACCGCCGTGACCAAGCCCCGCTACATCGTGGCCGACCGCCTCGCCCCCTTCAACCCGCGGGGCACGGAAGTCGGTGTGGTGCTTGATCTTATGATCCACGACATCGGCGTGGCCCTCCAGCTGGCCAACTCGCCCGTGACCCGCATTGACAGCGTGGGCGTGAGCGTGCTGACCCGCCATGAGGACATCGCCAACGCCCGCCTCACCTTCGCCAACGGCTGCGTGGCCAACCTCAACGTCAGCCGCGTCAGCGAGAAGAAAGTCCGCGAGGTCCGCGTCTTCCAGGACAACGCCTACCTGTCCCTTGATTTCATGAACCAGAGCGGGCATCTCGTCCGCCGCGAGGGTGGCAAACTCAACAAGGAGGAAATCCCTCTGGAGAAGGCCGAGCCGCTCAAGGTCGAGCTGGCCAGTTTCCTCGAATGTGTGCGCCGCTCGAAGGTGCCGAAGGTGGACGTGACCCTGGGCCGGACGGCGCTGGAGGTGGCCCTGGAAATCACCCGCCAGATTCACGCCTCGTGGCAGAAGTGAGCAAACGGAACCGCCTCCCCCGGGGGTGTTCTTCCCCTTGTTTGGCAAAAGCTTACGCCACGTGAATCCCCCCGCCACCGTTTCCCCCGACACGCTGCTCCCCCCCCCGGCGGCGGGCCGTCCCGACCTGCTCATCATCGTCGGGGAACACTCTGGCGACGAACACGCCGCCAGCCTGGTCCACGGGTTGCGGCAACTGCGCCCGGACCTCAACCTCTGCGCCATCGGCGGCCCCCGCTTGGCCGAGGCCGGGGCCGAGCTGCTTTTTGATCTCACCGGCCACTCCGTGGTCGGTTTTATCGAGGTGCTGAAGCACTACGGGTTCTTCAAAAGGCTCATGGCGGAAACGGTGGAGTGGATCGCCACGCACCGGCCCCGTCAGGTTCTCTTCGTGGATTATCCGGGCTTCAACCTCCGGATCGCCAACACTTTGCGCGAACGCGGACTGAGCCGCCAGGGTGGGGGAGAGATCGGGGTGCTTTATTACGTGAGCCCGCAAATCTGGGCCTGGAAGGCGAAGCGCCGCTTCACCATGGCCCGCGACCTCGACGCCCTGGCCTGCCTCCTGCCCTTCGAGCCCGCCTGTTACGCCGACACCGGCCTCAAGGCCGAGTTTGTGGGTCACCCGCTGGTCGAGCCCGGGGCGGCGCTTTCCGTGCGGCATGACCCGGCGGGCCCTCTGCTCGTCCTGCCCGGCAGCCGCAAACAGGCCGTCTCCCGCATCTTTCCCGTCCTGCTGGCCGGGGCCCGCCGCTACCGCGAGGAAGGGGGCAAACTGGACGCCATCCTGGTGCTGTATCCCTCGGAAACCGTTCTCGAAGTGCTGCGGCAGACGCTGGCGGGGTTTCCCGAACTTGTCCCCCTGGTGGAGCTCCGGCTCTCGGGCGGGGAACCCGTCGCGGCCTGCGGGGTGCTGACCAGCTCGGGCACGATGTCCCTCAACTGCGCCCTGGCCGGGCTGCCCGGCGTGATCGCCTACCGGGCCCATCCGCTGACCTACTGGATGGGCCGCATGTTGCTGAACGTGAAATACCTCGGACTGGCCAGCCTCGTCCTCAACCGGGAGTTTTACCCGGAACTGATCCAGGGGGCGGCCACGCCGGAGCGTTTGACCCGGGCCCTGCGCGACGCCCTGGCCCCGGAACGGCGGGAAGCCTTCGCGGCCGGGGCGGTCGAACTTCGCCGGACCCTGTCGGCCCCGCCCGGGCAATCCCCGGCCGAGTGGGTGGTGCGGCAGGCGGGCTGGTGAGGGAACCGCGAGCCCTTCAGCCTCCGGGTTGAACCTGGCCGCGGAGGTGGCGGCAGCCGCGCAGGATGGCCTGCTGCAGCTCGGCCGGTTGGAAGGGTTTGGTCAGAAACTCGTTCATCCCCGAGGCGGTGGCGAGACGGCGGTCCTCCTCGCCGGCGCCGGCGGTCAGGGCGATGATCCAGGGGCCGGCCTGGCCGGGGTTGCGGGAACGCAGGCGCCGGGCCACCTCATAGCCGTCCATGTCCGGCATC
>JANOBW010000149.1:0-21323 GCA_031411855.1 Opitutia bacterium | reverse complement strand
ATTGACCAGGTAGTCGCAGTCCTGAAGGTTTTGACCTTCCGAGATGCAGTCGGTGGCTATGAGGATGTCTATCTCCCCGGTTTCCTTGGGCAATATGGCCGCCTTTTCCTTCGATCTGGGCGAAAAGAGGGTGAGGAGGGATTGGAAGTCGTAGGTTTTCGAGAGCGTGCTTTTTGGGCTTTCGGAGCCTGTTACCTTTCCTGTGTGAAGGCGCTGCTTTTCGAGAAGGAAAGGCGCGAGTTGGTCGTAGAGGTAGTTGGCTGTGTCGGCGAAGGCCGTGAAGACGATGACCTTGCGGTTGCCGGGGTTGATCGGAGATGCCAGTTTGCTGAGAATCGTGGTCTTGAGGTGCTGAAGTTTGGCGTCGTCCGGCGGGGTTACTTTTTTCATCTCGGCCTGGAGGGATTCGATGATGGCCAAGTCTGCACGGAGGATGTGCTCCCAGCGGGGGAGGTCCATGTCGGAAAGGTGGATCTGAACCTTTTTGCCGATGGAGTCGTTGTCGGGGGAGGGCAGGTCTTCCTCATCGTCGGGTTCGGCGTCCTCGAACGCGGGCGAGACATCGGCAAACGTGGTGTCTCGACCGGTCTTTTTGAAGGAGTCTATTTTGGCGAGGGTTCGGCGGTGGTTTTCGGCCAGACTTTCCAGGGTAAGGCGGAAGGACTGAACGGAGCTTTCAAGCCGCTTGAGCAGGTTCACCGTCATGATGGCCTGGATGCCTTTTTCGCGGCCGGCCTGCTTTAAGTTGGCGGAACTGGTGGTGGTTTCGGGGTCAAACTCAGCCTCGTAGCGAACCAACCGGCTGGGCTGGACGTATGTGAGTGGGGCGTAGATGGCCAGGGTCAGAAGGGTGAGGCGGTCGAAAATCTCATTGAAGCCGATGACATCCCCACGGTGGGTGAGCTGACAGTGAAAGGAGAGAGGTTTTAGGCGTTCGGGGAAAGAACCGATGTCCTTGGTATCGTAGTAGGTCTGGATATGGCGACGTGAACGGGCGATGGTCACGCTGTCGAGCAGCTCGAAGAAATCGAAGTCAAGAGAGCCGAGGATGGCAGCCGGGGTGCGCTCTGTAGCGGGAAGGTTTGACCAGGAGTTGAACGCGGCCTGGGCACGGCGGAAGATTTCGTCCAGGTCCTTCTCGGTGCGGAGTTTGGAGTCGAGGTTTTGAGCGTCTCCCTCGTAGGCCAGGGCAAGCTGGTTCTTAAGGTCGGCAAAGCGGTTGTTTACCGGAGTGGCCGAAAGCATGAGCACCTTCGTTTTCACGCCCTGCCGGATGACCTGGTTGAGCAGCCTTTGATAGCGGGTCTCGCGTTCGCGGTAGAGGTCGTTGTTTCGGAAGTTGTGGGACTCATCAATGACGACCAGATCGTAGTTGCCCCAGTTCACACGGTTAAGGGCGAGACCGAAAGAATAGCCACTATCGCGGAGGAGGTCGGTATGGCAGAGAACGTCGTAGCTGAAACGGTCCTTGGCGAAGATATTGGTGACGAGGTTACCCTTGTAGGTCAGCCAGTTATCGGAAAGTTTCTTGGGGCAAAGGACGAGAACGGAACGGTTCCGAAGCTCGTAGTATTTGATGACGGCCAGGGCGGTGAACGTTTTGCCGAGCCCCACGCTGTCGGCGAGGATGCAGCCGTTGTAGGTTTCGAGCTTGTTGATGATGCCATTGGCGGCGTCGCGTTGAAAGTTGAAGAGCTTTTTCCAAACGAGGCTGTTTTGGTAGCCGGTTAAATCGTTCGGCAGGACATCGGCGTTCAGGTCTTCGAGAAACTCATTGAAGATGTTGTAGAGCATCAGGAAGTAGATGCGCTGGGGAGAGTTTTCCTGGTAAACCGAGGCGATGTGCTCGCAAAGCTTGGCGGTGACATCTTCAAGCTTCTCCTGGTCGTTCCAAATTTGATCAAAGAGGGCTAGGTAGGCCCCCGTCATAGGCTTCTCCTCGATTTTGTTGACGAAATTGGAGACGGCGTTGCCCTTCTCGTAGCCGAGATCAACGGCGGTGAATCCGTGGAGGGGTAGGTAAACGGTGTCCTTGCCGGTGCTGCTGGCACAGGCGAACTGCTGCATAGGAGCGCGCCCGCGATTGGACCGAAAGACAGCCTTTTGGCGCATCCACTCCGCGCACTCCTTGGCGATGGCCCGCTGGGAGAGCTCGTTTCTCAAGCGGACCTCGAACTCACTGCCGTAAAGGCTACGTTCCCGTTCCAGCTTGGGAATATGGAACTCCCGATGCTCCTTTTTCAGCTTATCTGATTCTTCGTTCGGGATGAAGGTGGGGGAAGTGAAAATGAACTGCAACGACTCGATTTTCTCCAATTCACCTTTCAGGGCTTCGTAGGCGTAGAGGGAAAAGCATGATGCGGCGATTCTGAGACGTGAGCCAGGAGCAATGGATTGTTTGAGGTCATCGCCGAGAAGTCGGCTGATGTTGTCGAGTATTTCCATGAAGTCTGAGGCGGGTTATTTTGACTTGTTTGGGATTTTGACGGGTGCCGCTGTAAATGCGGCGACTTGAGGAAACCCTTAGGGAAATGAAACAGCGTTACATCAGTTGGCTGCAAGAAGATTGCCTGCTTAGCTGTTTCTGCATTTAAAGTATGGTGATACTGATTCTGGCACGCGCCCGGATCATTCAAAGTGTTCTGACTCAAAGGATGTCAGGGCTGCTGCCATGTTTTGCTGCCGTTTCCGGGTTCATTGGGTGATGCTTCGCCGTGGTTGTCTTGACACCATGGTTATGGTGAAAATTCATATATGAGTCGAATTGACTACGCCCTTCGCTGTCCAAGGAACCCACCGCATTAACCGATGGGCGAAGTGGCAGCATGGTAAGGGGTGGGCCAGGTAAAAGGCTAGGTTAATTCCGTTTGGAAATTGGCGAAGAAGTTTGGAATTCGGGGTAAACCGGTCGTGGGAGGGGTATTGTGGGTGTTTGGACGGATTTGAATTTGATACCCTCGAAACGGCAGCAAAACCGGCATCACGAGGTTTTAAGCTCCAAAAGCAAAACCCCGTAACTCGTTGAAGTTACGGGGTTTGAAGATGGAGCCGACTGTCGGACTTGAACCGACGACCTGATGATTACAAATCAGCTGCTCTACCAACTGAGCTAAGTCGGCATCAAATGGCTTAGGTATGCTGTGAATGGCTTATCTAAGCGGTTCATTTGAGATAGAAACACTCTCGCCTAAGTGTCAGGAAGTGTCAACAACTATCAATAAGTGTCAAAGCAGGTGTAGCAAAGTTGTAGCAAACTAACCATGAATACCAGACTCCCAAAACCCTCCCTCTTTTTCCAGGCTGGCCGCTCCAAACCTTGGGGTGTCCGCATCCGGGTCAAAGGCAAATATGTGCCCTCCTACTTCGCGACTGAGAAGGAGCGCGACCAGAAGGCGGCGGAGATGACCAAGGAAATCGCGGCAGAGGAGCGCCCTATCACGCCGGAACAGCGGTCGTGGATTCGGGTGGTCCAGTCGGCGGCGCGGGCCTCGGGGGTCTCCGAGGTGAACATCTCGGCCTGGCTGTTCGCCGCTCTCTCCGACCGAGGTAAGGCGGACGCCACTCGGGCCTCTGCCGGTGTCGAACCCGTCTCCCCTTCTCTCGTCGAGGCGAGGAAAGCATGGCTCGCGCAGATGGAGCGCCGAAACCTCCGGCCACGCACGCTCATCAATTACGTCAGGTTCACAGGGTTCTTCGTTGAGGAGATAGGTCTTCAGAACGTGGGTGACTTGGAGCGTCGTGAAATTATCCAGTGGATCACCAACCGCTACACCTCCGAAACATCGCGCAGCACGGTCCGCAATCACATCGTCCCCTTCCTCAATTGGTGTGCTGAGCAGGGATGGCTTTCCCGGGACATCTTCGCCCGGCTCAAGTGGCAGAAGATTCACAGCGACGAGAAAGCGGTGGAATGGGCCACGCCTGAGATGGTTTCGCGGCTCCTGGCGGCAGCCGATGACGACATCCGCCCTGCCCTCGCCCTGGGTGCCTTTGCCGGCATCCGGCCCGACGAGTGCCAGCGCATTCGGTGGGAGGACATTCGCTTTGCCAGCCGGCAGATCGCCATTCCAGGAACCGTGGCCAAAAAGCGGAAGGCTCGGCTTCTTTACGAATTGTCCGATGTTTTGTGGCTCTGGCTGGACCGCGTGCCTAAGGAGAAGCGAAATGGGAAGGTGTTCGCCAAGTCTGCAAGGTGCTGGCGGCGTCAGTTCGCCGGGGCCGCAAAAGAGGCTGGAATCATTCCCTGGCCTCAGGATGCCCTACGGAAGGGATTCGCCACGCATGGCGCTGTTTTGAAAGGACAGGATTGGGCGAAAAACATCATGGGGCATGTGGACGTTCGCCTGCTCGACGCCGTATATCGCGGAGCCGTGGACGGGGCCACGGCACAACGCTATTTCGAGCTAACACCTGGAGTCGTTTTGGAAAAGACTGAATGATTGTTTTGTAAGCTTTTGAATATAAAATATTTAGGCGATTGTTTGCTTCATTCCCGATTTGCTAACATAGGCATGGCAGGACGTTCAGGCCAGGAAGGGCGTCATTCACTGCGTGATGGATTAAGTGGGTGTGATGTGTAGGGGAGTTCAGTGTGGAAGGAGCTTTCGTTTGTAGGTTTACAAAAGTTATTTTATTTTTTAAATATTTATCAATCAGCAGTTTATGATTTTTTTTTTTGTGACCATTTCGCATTCCGAGTTTCAGTGATATAATCGGCCCCACCATGCAAAACACTCACCAACACTTGTCTCGGGCTGTAAAAAATCGTTTCGTAAACATAAAGGAAAGGTTCACCATTCCTCACGCTTGGATCTTCTTGGGCTTACCTGGGCATCCCGGTAAATCCGTTTCCTCGCCATTTCGCGCCGACCACAAAGCCTCTTTCTCCGTATTCCAGAATGGCATGCTCTTCAAGGATCATGCGACGGGCGAGATGGGGGACGTTGTGGATTTCGTTTCGCTTGCGTTGAAATTGAACAAAACCGACGCAATTGGTTGGCTGTTGCGAGAGCCTGGTTTAAGTGGCCCCCAGAGTGGCCCCAGGCTGCCTTCTCATCGCCAGCTTCCAGAGGCCGATCCCAGTCCCCGGGGAATTGATTTTCCCGCCGATATGCGTCCTCCTCTCAAAACTGAAATTGACCATCTCGCTCAGCTTCGAGGACTTGGCCGTGTTTCGGTAAAGGAGGCGGTGGACCGGAATCTGTTGTTTGTTGGAACCATGAGGGATGGTGATTCAGACCCGGAAGTTCCTTCTTGGATATTGACTGATTCGGCCCGGCGAAATGCCCAGGCCCGCCGCTTGGATGGCATTCCCTGGAAGGTGATTGGGGCAAAAGCGAAGACACTTCGCGGCTCCAAAGCCTCATGGCCGGTTGGGTTAGGTGATGCGAAAGATTCAGAACGTAGTGCCGTTGTTTTGGTGGAAGGCGGCCCCGATCTTTTGGCCGCACTACATCTTCTATTTCACGCTGGGATCCCATTGAAGGAGGTGACAGTAGCAGCCATGTTCGGGGCCACCCAAGGACTTTGCTTAGAGGCCGTAAAATTGCTGGAAGGCCATCAGGTTTGGATTCTTCCCCACGGTGATACGGCGGGTGGAAGGGCGGTCACCAAATGGGCTGCTCCTTTGCTTGGACGGGGTGGACAAGTTCACGTATTCCGAGTGACTCAATTGGGTTATCGGCTGCCGTGCGGTTCTGAAGTCAAAGACCTAAACGACCTCTGTCGGGTGGCTTGTTTTGCCGGCGAGCCCCCTTGCTTGCGACGATGCCAAACGCTTTGTGACCACTTCAATCTCGCGCCACTTGCCGAGAAGGGGGAAGAATATGGTTGAGCCATTTGATGGGGTGAAAGCACCTTTGGAAGAGACTCTTTCAGCCTCTTCCTGTTTAGGGATCAGCCTTGACCTTCTTCTCAACCAGATTGAGGCAACAAAGTTTGATCCGTCAAAACCTCCACCGGTCGAGCCATGTGTGCTCAAATTAGCAGGAGTGGAAATCGCCCATGCCGGAAATCTCGTTACGGTAGCAGCCGCGATCAAGTCAGGGAAGTCCTCAGTTATTGCTGCCATGATGGCTTCGACGATGGGGGAGATGAACAGAGACTACTTGGGTTTTGAGGGGAATAATCCCGATTTAAAGACGATACTTCATTTCGACTCAGAACAGAGTAAGGGAGACCATTATGCGATGATGATGAGGATGCTTCGCCGGGCTGAAATAACGAATGCCCCGAGTTGTTTTCAGAGCTTTCCCTTGCTGTCACAAACTCCGCATGAACGGCGAATTGCTGTATTGGCGATGGCAAGAAAAGCGTTTATTAAGCGAGGCCTTCTTGCCGTTTTTATTGATGGGGTCGCTGACCTTGTTGAGGACGTGAACGATCAGGTGGAGACATCTCGCCTCGTTTTCGAGCTTCACAAGTTGGCCTCTGAAACCCGATGCGTCATCGTGGTGGCACTTCACCATAACCCCGGCACGGAAAAATCTCGCGGCCATTTGGGTAGCCAGTTGGAAAGGAAATCGGAGTCCGTTATCCTTCTTAGAAAGAAAGACCAAGTAACAACCATTTATTGCAGACCTGCAAGGCACGCCGAGGTCGCCGAAGACGTGGCACCCTGTTTTAAGTGGGAAGATGAAGCCGATATGCATGTATCGGCTCAGTCTAAATTACTTTCGCTTGCTGAACGCAGACACCTTGAACTCACGGAATTGGCTGACGAGGTTTTTGGTGGGAAAACTAGCCTACGTTGGGTGGATTTGCAGAGCTCAATTAAGTCGTTGAGAAATTGGAGTGCCACCAACGCTGACAACAAGATCAAAGCAATGATCAAACTTCAGATCATTGGAAAAAATAGCCTTGGAATTTATGTGAAACTATTAACCAACCCCACACCCCACTCTACCCCAGTTTGACCCCAGAGTGAGGTATTACCCCATACCCACGCCCCTACATATAGGGGCGTGGGGGTGTGGGGTGCAAAATAAGGAAAGTAGAATAAGATTTGCTTGATAATAGCATGTTCTTGGAGAAGGAATCTTTTATTCCAGAGCGTTTTAGTGCAGGTTCCCGTTCCGCAGACACACTCTCTCAAGGGGGGCAAAAAAGTTCTGAGCCACATGGAAATCGCCGGGCAAGTCAGTCCGGGGCCTTATCCAAGATCCTGACAGATAGGAATCTGATGCGTAGGATGACGATGAAGATTACGAGAGTGAGTTTATGTTCTGAGCCTCACTTGGACAACGCCGCTTCAATCTGGGCCTCATCCACCCCGGTAAGGTGGGGCTGGCCCGTCGAAAGAGAGGCGACGAACTCCTCGAAGTCGGTTTCGTCCTGAGGTTGGTCGTTGAACTCCCCATCCAGAGTCAGGCGGGAGGCGTCGTCCTTTTCTTTGAAGAGGTGGTAGAGGCGTTCGTCCACAGTGCCTCGGATTAGGACCAAGTAGATGGTGACTGGTTTGGGTGAGTTGATGCGCCAGACACGGTTGATGAACTGCTCGTTGAGATCGTAGGACCATTCGAGAGAGGGCAGAATGAGGTTTGGGCAGCACTCCCAGGAGTGACCTTCGCCCATGGACGACACTCCGCCGATCAGGACGTCGAACTCGCCACGTTTGAAGGCGGCGGACAGTTCGGCCCTTTTGATGGCGTCGACCCGGCCATCCAGTAACACGACCCGGTGGCCCTGTTTTCTCAGGAGCTGGTTCAGAGTGGTGGCAAAATGTTGGAAGGTGGAACCGATCACGACCTGTTCGCCAGCTGCCCGGCATTGTTTCACCAGAGTGGCCAAAGCGGCCATCTTGGGGGTGAAGGGTGAGGTTCGGTGGGTGAGGTTCGGGGAGTCGGGGCAGAGGACGATTTGCCGGAGTATGCCGAGCTGCATCACGGCCTGCGACATTGGTGAGGGCAGGCGTCCGCCTTGGGTGAGGTCGGGAGGGTTTTGGACGGCGTGAAGGTAACTCTGGAGCTGGGCCTTTCCCGGTTGGACCCAGATGGGTTTGATGAACTTGGGGACGATCTGGACCCCGCAGTCGGCCTTTCTTCGACGGATGACGAACGGGGCAAGGATGCGCCAGAGATGGTGTTGGTTGGTGATGCGGGGAGTCTGCCGCCAGGTTGGCTTCTTCCCGGTCTCCTGTGCGCGAGTGACGTGCTTGTCCCGTTCAAGGTGGTCCTGGGCGAAGGTTCGTTTGCCGGCCACGGTGGAAGGGTAGGGCCAGGCGCTGTTTTTTCCTTCTTCGGGGCTCAGACCCTGGGCGACCCAATCCACCAACCAAAAGACGCTGGTGAGCCGGTTTTTGATCGGGGTCGCGGACAGGACGAGTCGGTAACGTGGGTTGAGTCGGCGGACCCCGGCGGCGATGAGGGAGTCGTCGCCTTGGAGACGGGTGCCTTCGTCCACGACGACACAGTCGAAGGTGTCGGCGTTGTGGGCGAGGCTGGAAAGGGTAGGAGCAAACACGCAGCGGATATCGTCGGCTTCGAAGCCGAGGCCATTCCAGTGAAGTCGTGGGAGACCGTTGGCGAGACGTCTGGCCTGGATCAGGGCTGAGGGTTTTTCGCTATGCCATTCGTCGGCTCCGTTGAGGCCGAGTTGGTGGTAGGAGGTGAGATAAAAACGCGGCTGAGTGTTCACCGCCGGCCGACCGAGTTTCCAGCGATGGAAGGCGTCCTGATGAGGCAGGGGACGGACCGTCACGCCGAAGAACTCTCGGCCCGTGTCGCGGATCTGGAGGTGGAGCGATTCGGGTGCGACGATCAGAACGCGTCGGGCTTCCTTGAGCAAAGGCCAGGCAAAGATGGCCAAGGTTTTACCCATGCCCGGTTCCCAGGCAATGAGGGCGGCGTCCTTCATCGCGGCCCGTGCGATATCCTCTTTTTGGAAGTTTTTGAAGTGGAAGGAATGCATGAGGTTTGAAAATATTAGGGCTATAATTGCAGAGGTGTTTGTGTCTCGTTGCGTTGTTTGTTGGGCCGGGGACAGTCGAGACATTCGACTTCACCCTTGCTTGTTTGGTCGCTTTGAATTCGATCTGTTTGGTCGTGATTTCGCCTCGCTCAGAAAATTTATCTGAAGATCAGGTTCGCATCTTTTTTGAAGCACCTGGGGTTCATATCTATTGGTTGAAAAGACCTTCTTGGTTTTATCTCTTTCGGCTTTTTGTCGGTCTCGTCTGGGAAGATTTTCTGACGATGGTTTCTGTCCGTCTGAAGCGATAATCTTCAGAACTTAGGCGAAGTAGTTAGGGAGCCCGCCGGAATCGTCGGCGCTTGAACCGGGAATCCCGCTGATAGCGGGATGCGTCGCCGGCGGGCTCGCCAAAGTCAGATGAAGCGGTGTTTCACCCACTGGGGAAACTCCTCCGAGGGGGAGCGAAGTTGGAAGGGGTAAAGGGAGTCTCGGCGCTTCGCCAAGAACCCTTCATAGAATTCGCATCCGAGGACGCGGTTCAAGTCTTGGAGCTTCTTCCAGCACTCCTTCAGGACGGCCTGGCCCTCGCCATCGCAGGTGTGGGCGAACATCAGGACAGAGTCGGTGAGTTTGGTCGGGACCGCGAAGGGGGCGAGGGAGTGGACGCCAGGGATGTGGTGGAGACAGGTGTAAAGCTCGGCCTGCCTCACGTTGTAGCTTAGTTTCTCCGTCGGCCAGTCCAGCACGATCAGGCAGCCTCGCAGGAGGCCGTGGCGCCGTTCCATGCCTTCGCAGTCGAGCCATTCGAGCGGGCAGTTCTTGAGGATGGCAAGGGCGGGGCCAAACTCATGCTCAATGGAGAGCCGTTGGCCATGCCGGTTGAACATCGTGCCGGTTGGGGTGTGGACCAACGTGCGCCAGCCGTTTACCTTGGGCTCGTAGGCCCAATCGCCGTGCTTGGCCGGTGCCTTGTCGAAGCGTCCGCCATTGACCGGACGGAGCGGGTAGGTGGGAGGCGATAGGGGGACGGTCGGCACGTAGGGCTTGGCTACAACACTCACTCCGCGCCACTTGATTTCCTCGGGTGTGCGCTTGTCGGTGAGGGCCGGGTCGGTGTAAGCGTCCATGTCAGTCGGATTTGTCGGATTTTTTCTTCACCGCCGCGATCACCGGACAGGCACGCTCCAAGGCTTCGTTCTGCTCGGGTGTGAAGGCGGTGTGCCGGCCGATGTGGTAATCCTTCGTGGGCTTGATGACGCTTTTGGCGGTGAGGGCATCCGTCGCCCCGTGTTTGGCGAAGAGTTCCTGAAGCCCGCTGATGAGGTCGCCGATGGAGTCGCCGGCCAGTTCGAGAGCCTTGTCGCCGTCCACCTTAAGCTCGAAGCTCTGGCGGAAGAAACGGGCCGCGCTTTCCTCTCCCACGGCTGCGATCAAAGGGGCCTCGTCGGGTAACACCTTGTAGCGGTTCTGGAAGGAGACGAGGACGGCGCTGGAGCAGTTGCGGCACTCGACTGATGACGGGATGTCGCTGCGGCCAGATAGGTGGTTGAAGAAGAACTGTTTGGTGATGGAGATGAGTTCGCTTTTCTTGGTCTTCAGGGAGCCGTCGAGAGCGTCGAGTTGCTCCTGTTCTGTCACGATGTCTCGGACGAGTTTGGACACGTCGCCAGTTGGGTCGGGGAGGACCGGGTATTCCTTTGGTGCCTTGGCGTCCTTCTTGGTGATGCCACCGAGGTCGATCTTCTTGAAGCCAGGTTTCGGTGGTGATGTAGCTTCGGTTTGGGGTGTTGGATGGGTTGATTTGGGCATGGGCATAAAAAAGCCTCGGCGGTTGGGCCGAGGCGGAGAACAGAAAAGTTCGATACAAACTATCCTAAGCTCGCTCCATCGCGGTCAGCTTAGCTAAGTAGGTGGCGAAGCGGGCAGGGTCTTCCTCGGCTACATCGGGCACGTCTGGGAGGACGAAATGGTGGATGAGCTCGGCATATGTGTGCCAGGAATGAATGGCGATGCCGTCGAGAGTTGGTGTTTCCAGTCTCGGCAGTTTGAGGGCAAAAGCGTGGGCGCGGTTTGAATGGTCCCAGATAAGGAAGACTTCGGAGCTCCCCACCACTTTGACGACCTCCTGGGGACGCCCGGTGCGCGGACGGTATTCGGTGCGGGCGAGGTTGATGGGCTGCACCGCGATCAGGTAGTGGTGTCCGGCGAGGAAGTTGCCACCGAGGTTTTTGTCACAGGAGACCGGACTCTTTTGGGAAAACCAGCCCACTTTTTGATAGGCGGAGGGTGGTTGGAAGGGGGTGGACATGGCTAGTTTGTCGTTTGAAATGTGAATCCAAAAACCTCTACCATGGCCAAATCCGAACCATCACCAGGGCAGATTCAGGCGGGCGAGGCCTACGAAAAACTCGTCGGCGACATCTACGAGGCTGACGGGTGGCAAGTAAACCGTCACGGTTGGCGAAAGCAGGCCAGGGACCAAGGAGTTGACTTGATTTGTAACAAGGGAAACCGCCGTGTTCTGATCCAGTGCAAGTGTTGGGCTTTTGACCGGGGGTTACTTGTTGAAATAGAGAAGTTTGCCGCCAATGCTGAGGCGTGGAGAAAGTGTCGGGGTGAGGTGCATAACCAGACGGTGATGTTTGAAGCAGATTCTTTCCGATATCTGCATGTTTTTGTCGTGACCATAGCGGCTTCAGATGAGGCAAGGGCGCATGCCGAACGACATGGGGTTTTGCTGAAAGACGCCCAGACAACCACAACTTTGGACAAATGCCTTCGTCGTTTGCAGTATGTAGAAGTTCGGTATTCTCGGCGAAGAGATGCAGACGAATCTCTACCTGATTGGAATGTTACTCCGGTCTCTCGTCCCAAGGGCTGCCTGGGAATGGTCGCACTGGTGACGATAACTTTTGGAGTTCTGTTCTTATTCCAGTTTTTGGCCTGAGGTCCACTCAGTCACGCTCCACCCAGCCGGTCCGAGCCCGTCTTATACTCCCACACGCCGTAGTCGGGCACGCGGTCGAGGTTGATCGGGCCGGCGTTTAAATCCACGGCTGTCACCGTGCAGTCGGCCTCATCGTCGAGTTCGAGATGTTGTTCGTAATGGGTGGCGAACTTTGCCGCCTCGTGGAGGGCTTCCTGAAGTTCATCGCGATTCAGAGTCTGGCCGAGGAAGTCCACGGGAATGAGGATGCGGCGTTCGTCGATCAAGGCGATGAATCGCGGATGCTGGGTGTGGATGATGAAGGGGTTGTTCGAGAGTGCGTATCCTCCTCCGGGAGTGGAGGCGTATTCAGTTAAGAGAAACCGGGGCAGGGCGGGATTCGGCATGAGGTGAGGCAAAGGCAAAACGAGGACGGGACAAGCTCAGGCGCTGAGAACCCGACGCAGGTCCGCCACAGGTGCGACCGCTGTGATGGCCGTGGCTGGTTTGGCGCGGTTGCGGCACCACTCGCGGAGGCATTTGATCTGTTCGGCCATCATGGTGGAGAGTGGGGTGGTTTCGGTGATTATTTTAATCACGGTTTCCACCGTGGGGTGTTTCGGGCGAGGGGACTGGTTGAAGGCGGAGTAGAGGGCGTCGTTAAAGACCGCTTCAATCTCGGCCCCGGAAAAACCTTCTGTCGCGCCGACCAGTTGGGCGAGTTCAGCCTCGGCGTAACATTCAGGCCGTCCGGCCCGGCGGGTCACCACCTTCCAGATGTCTTTGCGCTCGATGGGGTTGGGCAGGTCCACGAACCATTGCTCGTCGAAGCGACCCTTGCGAAGGAGGGCGGAGTCGAGTTTGGACACGTCGTTGGCCGTGGCCACGACGAAGACCGGTTTGGTTTTGTCCTGCATCCACTGGAGAAACGTCCCGTAAACCCGTGAGCCGGTGCCGCCGTCGGTTGAGCCCGAGCTTTGCGTTCCGGAAAACCCCTTGTCGAGTTCGTCAATCCAGAGGACGCAGGGTGCGATGGCTTCGGCCGTTTCGATGACGGCGCGGGTGTTGGCTTCACTCTGGCCGACGAGGGAGCCGAAGAGTTTGCCCGCGTCGAGTTTGAGCAGGGGCACGCCGAGGATGCCGGCGGTGGCTTTGGCGATGGTGCTCTTGCCGCAACCGGGGATGCCGAGCATAAGGAAACCTCGCGGAAGCGGCAGACCCCACTCGCGGGCCTCCTGGGAAAACGCCGACTGGCGGGCGGCCACCCAGGTCTTGAGGGAGTCTAGGCCACCGATATCCTCTGGTTTCACCTGGGAATCAATCACTTCCAGCAGCCCATTTTTGCGGAGGGTGGCGGCCTTTTCCCGCGCCACGATCTGGGGAGAGAGGCAGTTTTTCGTTTCCACAAAAGAAAGCGCTGCGGCGTCGGCCGTCTCTTTGAGGGTGAGGCCGGAGGCGGCGTTGAGGAGAGGTTCCAGATCGGCGATTTCCACCTTGGCGCAGGCGGCGATGTCGTGAAACACCTCGGCCAGCCGGGCGCGGTCAGGCAGGCCAAACTCGACGCACTGGAAGCGTTTTTCCAACTCGGGCGGCAACTGCACGTAGGGGGAAATCAACACGTAGGTGCAGGGCGGCCGGTCTTTGCTCCCGGCTCCGAAGTCGAGGGCGGTCAGGAGCGAGCGGACGACCGGTGCCTCGGGGCTTTTGAGGAAGAGTTGGTAGTCGCGGAGAATGAGGACGGTGGCTTCCGAAAGGACGAGTTTGAGCGGGGCGAGGACATCCTGCTCGCCGCCCTTGGCGAAGGGTTTGTCATCAAGGGCGACGAGCCCATTGACGCAGTCCCAGGCGACGCAGCGGCGTCCGGCCGCCTGGGCCGCTCGGACCACCTCCTGGGTGGCCCTAAACTCCTCGTGGGAAAGGAGGTAGAGACCGGTGTAGCCGGCTTTGAAGTAGTTGGTGAGACGGGCTTGCATGGGTGAGTTGTGAGTGACGAGTTATGAGTGATGAGTTGAGAGGCAGTTACCCTTGAGCGAGATCGGGGAAAGGGATGTCGTGGAGGGTGGTTTCAGGCGGAATGGCCAGAAGCAGGAGTTCGCGTTTTTCGGCAGTGAGAGGTTCCTCCACTGCCACGATGTGGAAGCCGTTGTCCTGCGGGAGAGGGTGGTGGGCGAAGTGGAAGGCCAGGCCAAACCACGTCTTGCGGAGCTTTCGGAAGCGCACGATCGAGATGGACGTGTTGTCCGGCAGGATGGGCTTGGTCAGTCCGAGGAGTCCGGCGTTGAGGAGGATTTTCTGGCATTCGCTGTCGGACTCGATGACGAGGACGTCGTGGTTCATGGGGCGAGATTCAGTATTTCCCACTCGATACAGGCCGAGCGGGAGGCGTTGGCGTAGAGCACGTGGGAGCGTTCGCCGGGGCGGGTGACCTCCCAGAGTTGGGTGGTGTGGTTGAACTCGACCTCGCTGTTGCGTGAGACGGTGAGGGTGCCGAGTTCTCCCAGGGGCAGAAGGTCGGTGTGCAGGCACAGGGCTGATCCATCCTCCCGGAAGGTGAGGGTGGCGGTCATGTGGTTTGCCGCTGGGTGGTGCCGACGGTTCCGCCCTGATACAGCTCAGGTTTGGCCGTGACGGTTTCGATCGTTCCCAGGGCCTGCTCGATGGCCTCGGTGGCGGCTTTGCAACCATGGCCCTGGAAGCCGTGGGCTTCGACGGTGGGGTTTCCCTCGCGGTCAAAGGTTACGGTGATGGTGCGCTTCATGACTCAGGCGGTAATGGTGAGAACGAGGGAGCCATCGGCTTTGACCGAGCGGCCAAACAGAGGCATCCGGCCGGACTTGGCGGCCTCCCGGCGGGCCACGTTCATGGCGGCGTGCAGGCCGTAAACCTGGCGCAGCTTTTCACAGGACTTGCCGACCATGCGGGCGATCACATCGCCGCTGCCGAAAAAGTCGTAGATCAGCGTGAGCTTGCCCGTAGCCGGGATCCGGCAGACTCCGATTTCGTAGTCCGAGCCGAGCACGTGGATGGCGTGTTCCCCGGTGCCGTAGAGATCAGGCGGGTAGCCGTTCTTGTAAGCGGCATCGCTGCGGGAGTAGTCGTCCATCCAGGTGCCGAACCACTTCCAGGTGGTCTGCCCCAAACGGAAACTTAGCCCGAGTTCGTCGCAGGCGGCTTTGAGCGCCTCCAAGTCCTTGATTTCGATGTTGATGGCGGTGACGTGTGACATGGCGATTATCTCCCAAATTTAGGCGACGAGGGAACGGCCGTAACCCTGCTTGAAGTGCTGGAGGATGGCCGAGGCCTCCTGAGAGGTTTTGCTCCGGGTGAACGAGTTCTCCTTCAACACCTTCGTCGCGAGGATGAGTTTCTGGCGGCAGTCCTGAGCCAGTTTGGTAATGGCGAGGTCGTTGGTCAGATTGAGGGCCGGAACCCGGTCGAGGTATTCCGAAAGTTTGGCAACTGGTCCCTTCTTGTTTTCCGAATCCACCAAGGGGGCGTCAGGGTCGGCCAGGGTGGCGGCGGTTTCCTGGATGAGGGAGACGAGGGTTTTCAAAACCTTGTCCTGCACTCCGGCGATGGCGGCGGCCAGTTGCTGCTCATATTGGGCCTTGAGTTTGGCGGCCGTTTCCGAGTCCAGATTGCCGTTGGCCTGAAACTGGGACGGGTCGGCCACCGGCGTCAGGGTTACTTCGAAACCGAACTTTCCGGCCAGTTCGTGCTTGGGCGGGTAGTCGGTGGCGCGGAAGGCCAGAACCTTGCGGCGGCGCTCGGCTTCCAGGTGGTCTTCGTAGGTGGCGATGAACAGGTTGACCTCGTCCTGGATTTTCTGGCGCCACTGGGCCATCTTGGCGGAGAAAACACCTTCCTCGGCCACGGCCAGGAGGCGCTGGTTGCCGATGCCCTCAAAGGTCATGTCGCGGTAGTATTTGCGGGCCTTGCCGACCAGGTGGCGATACTTCGCGAGAGGCTCCTTGAAGATCTTCTTGGTGTAGTGGCCTTCCCCGTCTTCCATCTCCTTTCGTTCGGCCACTTCGGCGGTGATGTTGGCGTCTCCCACGGACTGGCCGAGGGAGGTGATTTTGAGATAGGCGGCGAGCGCCAGGCGGTGTTGGTTCATGGGTGTTGGTTTGTTGGGTTCAACGGTTGGTCTGGGACGCAAAAAAGGCCCCGCCGGACGAAGCCGGGCGGGGCGTGGGTTGTGGCTGCCTGAGGTTGAGTTTAGTCTCGCTTGATGTAAGCGTTGAACCCGACAACGACGGGCTGGCCGTTCACGACCGCGGCGGTGGCGACGTTGCCATTGCTGGAGGCGACGATCAGCGTTTTGCCGGTGCTGGAAGGCTTGGGCGGTTGGTTGAGCGGGACGCGGATGACCAACTCGTTTCCTTCGATGTTTGCTTTGAGCATGGGTGGTTTGTGTGAGATGAAATCAGGCAAGTTGTTTTCCATGATTAAGTTAATCATGTTCACTCCAACCGGAGCGGCATGAGGACATGGAGACGGCCGGGACCACGCAGGACGACCGGGGAGAGTTCGTCCTCCAGGAAGATTTCGGTGTGGCCGGCCTCCAAGGCGTCGAGGAGGAAGCGCTGGTTGACCCCGACAAACACATAACCCGGGTCGCCTTCCCCGCGAGGTTGGTAAGCGGTTGTCGCGGTGGCCGTGACCTTGTTGTTGCCCACGCCGAAGGCCAGTTCGCCATTGAGTGTGATCGTGAGCAGGCGGGTAGCGTCGTCCTTGGCCTCGAAGTTGGCCGGTGGCATCAGCGGGATGACTTCGGCCAGACGCTTCGCCTCCGTCCTGGAAAAGACGGCATGGCCCCGGCGCTTTTCCAGTTTGGGGATGACCTGGCGGTAGTTCGGGAAAACACCCTCCTCGGTTCGAGCCGCGACCGTCCAAGGGCCGAGGGAAACCCAGATGCGTTTTGGCCCCGTGACCGAGGGGCGGACGCGCCAGATGCCCGGCGACTTTCTGGCGATGACGCCGAGAAGTTCGATCAGGTCAGACGGGACGATGAGGGAGTCGCGCAGATGCCTCCAGTGGAAGCCTTCAAACACCTGGAGCCTCCGGCCGTCCGTGGCGGCGAGGGAACCGTTTTTGGGGTCGATCGCCACGGAGTGCATGAGGTGGCGGGTCGGATCTGCCGAGGTGAACGCCACACAGTCGGCCAGGGCCTTCTGGGTGGTTTCGTCAAAGACCTGTGGGACTGTCGCGGGCAGGGCCGAGATTGGCGGAAAACTTCCGTCTCCCTCCCCTACGCCGAGGAGTTCGGACGACATCGCCACCCCGCGTTTGGTCGCTGAAACGACCACCTTGGCGGTGACCGTTTCGTTACTCCAACTCGTGAGGGTGGCGGCGAAGTGAACCGGGCTGCCCTTGTCGGTCCCTTCGAGAAACCGCTCCAAGTGTGCTAACGGGACGCGGAAACCCTGTTTGCGGCCAGGGGCGTCTTCCAGCGGGTAAACCACTTCGGTTTCGCAGTTGGTGGCGTGGAGGCCGGCGGCGGTGAAGGACACCTGCTGAAACATCGGATGTGAGCCGCGCAGGAGGCGTTTGAAGACCGGCAGGACGGTCGCCAGCACTTCGGAGGCCACGGTGATTTTGACCCGACGCCGCCCCGTCTCTGTCGGAGGAGGCGAAGGTTCCCTCGGTGGAGGAAGCACGCCGGTGCTTGGTGCTTCCGATCTATTGCTGGGTGCGGCTTCAGGCGGCGGTGCCGGTGGTGGGGAGGGCTGGGATTCGGGCATGGAGGTTTTGCAGGGTTTGGGCGATGCTTCGGGCACCCTTGCGGTAAACGGTCACGGCGAGGAGTTCGTCCCCGAGGTAAACGGCCCAGTGGCGGGTGCTGCGGTAGCGGCAGATGGTGATGAGAGGCATGGTCTCAAGTGATTGGTTTTCAGTGGGTTGCTCATGATTAAGTTAATCACGAGCCGTAGGCAGAAGGGATGCCGGAAGGCCGACCGACTCCTTTCGGAATCCGGTCAGCCTTCCGCGTGGGGGAAACTCAGGCGGCCACGGCGTGGGCGTTTTCCGAAACCGCCTTGGCGAAGGCCTCGACGGTTTCGGCGACCTCGCGGGCCTCGTCCGGTGTGCCGCTCGTCAGGATGTCGAGGGCGAGGGTTTCGGCGGCGGCCAGGAGTTTGCGGAGTTCCTGCACGCGGTCCTTGGCCGGGAGCGGGGCCTTGACCACCTTGGCCGATTCTGGGGCCTTGGCGGCGGCGTTGGTCGGAGTCGGGGCGGCGGTCCCGGTTGTGGCCTTGGGTTCATTCGGCGAGGCAGGCGTTGGGGACGGGCTCATTTCGGCTGCGGTTTCCTCCGGTTTGGGGGCGGCGTCGGCGGCAGCCTTCGCGGTGGCTTCCGCCTTGTCGGCCAGGGCCTTGGCTTCCTTGGCCGCTTTGGCCGCGTCCGCGTCCTTCTTTTCAAGGCGGGTCTGGCCGTGTTCGGCGACGTGGTCCAGTTCGTCCATCCAGTCGGGCATCGCGAGCAGACTCCGGACGAAATCCTTGCCGCGTTTGGCGGTCACGGCGTGGAGGTTCACGGCGTCGGTGAAGCCGAGGCTGTCGTAAACCGCCTCGGACATGTGGCCGGGCTCGACAAACTCCTGCCAGACGCGGGCCAGTTGCGACCCGTTTTTGATCTGGCTGTCCTTGAAGCCGGCCTCCCGGAGGACGCCGAACTTGGTTTCCCCCGGCTTGAGGGTGTCCTCGACGCGGACGATGATCTTGGCCAGGGTGACGTAGGCGGCGCGGCCCACGTCGTGGACCTGCACGGCGATGGCCAGCAGGGCGGTGCGGCCCAGGCTTTGGATGGCCTCCATCGTGGGGATGGCGGCGGGTTGGGTAAACCGTGCGAGCTTTTTCTCGACGGCGGATGTGGTGGATTTGCTCATGGCATTTGGATGGGTGAGAAGAAAATTGTTAGCATGATTAAAATAATCATGGAGCGGCTGACTTTGCTATTTTAACGACGGACGATTCGCATAAATAAAAACGATGATTAAAATAATCATGCGGCCATTTTAGATGGCGTTGAAACGGCGACCGTGTTTGGCAGCGGCTACGCTGTTTTCGGGCACAAAAAAGCCCGCCGGTCAGGGCGGGCTGAGATGGGAAAGGGGAGGGGAAGCGGTTAAACCGTCAGGGTTGGCTTGCGGCCGTTTTGGACCTTGGGAAGCGGCCGGAAAAAGCCTTTCACAAACTTTTCCGAGTAACCCAACAGGGCCAAACCGTCCCGGGCATGGTCACGCAAAGTTTCCACGTCCCGCCTCCAGTTGGCGGGCAGTTTCAAGGCTTGGCCTTTCAACAAACGCTTGGCCAGTTTTTCAAATTTGGCCAGCTTGGGGGAGTGTTGGCCAAACTTGGCCCGCAAGGCGGTAAAGACAAGGGAAAGCCTTTGCGTTTCCCGTTCCTGTCCCTCCTCCCAAGTGGCCAGATTATCAGAAAAACTGAGAATGGAGGAAGGCTGACAACCTTCCAAGGTTTCCAAGTTTTCCCGTTTGGCGCGGGCAAACTTTTTCAACAGTTTGTTGGCTTGGCTGGCCCCATGGCGGAAGGCCAGACGGCGGAAAAACTGGCCTTGCTCCATCGGACCTTGGAAACCTTTCCCATGGTCCAGAAAGTTTCCCACTTTTCCGCCACTGGCCAGCCATTGGAAAAAGTCAGGGTTTGCGGTCAAGGGGGCCATGCCCGCAAACCCTTCCGCCTCCAGTTCGGGCAAAAGGTGGGAAAAGTTGGCGTCAAAGGTTTCCCCTTTGATGGGAAGGCCAAGCTTGGCCAAGGTTCCCGCCTGCCCGCCCTTTCTAATGCCAGACATGGCAATTAGTTTACGGGCAACTTTAGAGGAAAGCGTTTGCAAAGTGGCAAGCGCGGTTTGGTTTTTAGTGAGTGATTCAGTCATGATAAAACGAGTGAGAGTGTTATTAAATAGGAAAGCGTTTATTGGGTCAATTGCTTCCCATTTATTATCCTAAAAACTCACAAGTTTTGAGGTTGGTTTTGTAAGTGATTGACTGGCAATGGCTTATGATTCGTTTGACGACTTCTTAAGTTGTTGTATCTCAATGAGATGTGGTTTATCTATTTTGCGCTACAATGAGCCTTTGTGTGATTTATGTTTAGTTATTCATAAGTATGCTTGTGCCGTTGTATTTTTTGGTGATGTAAAGTGGTTATTGATAAGGTCTTAGGTAGCTAACGAGACGAAAAATCTCCTAAGCTACTGAAGAACAGTGAAAAACAAGTATCTGAAAAATGCGAAGATTTCCGAGGCCAAATTTCGAGCTCTCGTCCGGCTCTTTGCCGCCGATGTTCCGGGGCTTACGAGCGCTGGTTTGCTTTCGCTCAACCCGAGATCATCCCAAAGGCTCTACACCTTTTGCGGCTGCTTGTCATCGACCTGGCATGCCAGGAATCAAAGCCCTTCACCGAAGAGGTTGAAGTGGACGAAAGTTACTTTGGCACCAAAAGGGTCAGAGGTAAAAGAAGGCGCGGTGCCTTCCGGCAAGACTCCTGTCATCGGCCTGCTCAAACGCGGTGGCAAGGTTCACGTCCAGGTGGTGTAAGACTCCTCCCGACAACAACTTATGGCAGTCATCAAAGGGCAGGTCCTGGCCAATTCAACTGTTTTCACGGACGGTTGGAAAGCCTACGACAGCCTGGTCACCGAAGGCTACGACCACCACCGCATCCATCATCATGAGAATGAGTTCGCCCGGGGCAAAAACCATGTCAACGGGATCGAAAGCTTCTGGAGCTTTGCCAAGCTTCGCCTGGCGAAGCTGCGAGGAGTGCGGCAGGAAAAATTTCTCATGCACCTATTGGAAAGCGCCTGGAGATTCAACCATCGACAGGAAAATCGTTTTCGTCTAATCTTAAGGCACTGTCGTAAAAATCCCCTCGTTTGCTACCTAAGACCCTTACATAATTCCTGTTATAGCGAGATGTTCTCTTGTTCGTCTTGCGAAAATCAGTCGGTTTGTGGACTTAAAGCCACGCCCCGCATCTCACCCTCTGATCCCTGCGTGATGACATTCGTTTTTAGGAGGCTTACATCCCGGGAACAACGGACTTGGCCGCAGGACTGCAAAACCTCGCCCAGCGCCTTCGTCAACCGGTTGCGAACACAGCGACAACTTTTATTTTTAAACCCAAAAAGGTGACTCGCCGCTCGATGTGATATGTAGTTTAGCCAGGCCTCTTTTACTGAATTTTACTTACATGTGGCTGTGTTTGTGAATTTTTTGTAAAATAACCAACGTTTCATCTAACCGCTCGACAGATGAACTTCACAACAGCATCTGGATGTTAATGATTTCTAAGGCCACCAAACGCTTTTGCCTCGTTGCTCTCTGTGCAGGCTTTATCGGCCTCGGTTTGTGGATAAAATTTGAGCAATCCCCTGATCATCATTCGGTTGCTGAATCAAAGAGATCCGATGAAAATCCCGAAGTTACTCGTCTAAGTTCTTCGTCCTTAACGGTTAAGCAAACACC
>JANOBW010000148.1:0-4521 GCA_031411855.1 Opitutia bacterium | reverse complement strand
GCTCGTCTCCAGCGCGGTCCGCTTCTGCTCCACCTCACCGCCCGGATCTTCTTCGCCGCCATGGCTTTGCTGTTCTTTGCCATCCGCGAGCCCGCGTTTGCCCTGGTCTACCTCATCCTCGGTGAACTCCTCGAACGGGCTCTCTACTTCCGGGCGGTGGATTCGCCGAAGATGCCGGGCATTTGAGACCAATTTAAAATTAAAAATTAAAGATTAAAAATGACATACATTCTTTATCACTCTTTCTCGCGACAGCTCATCTGCCTCGTAATTTTTAATTTTTAATTCTCAATTTTTAATTTGTATGTCCCTCCTCCACGCCCGCACCGGTCCGATGACCGACGAGCTCCGCCGTCACCCGGCGGCTGATGGGCTTGCGCAGGTTCCCGTCCGTCTTGCTCCCTCCGCGACCACCAAGTCCGTCTGCGGTTTCTGCGCCACGGGTTGTTCGCTTAACGTCCACCTCGATGCCTCCGGACAGGCCATCAACCTCTCTGCCGATTCCTCCTATCCCGTGAACCTTGGCATGGCCTGCCCCAAAGGCTGGGAAGCCCTCACTCCGCTGGCCGCTCCCGACCGCGCCACCACGCCACTTCTCCGCAATCCCAAGACCGGCCGGCTCGAACCCACCTCCTGGCCCACCGCCCTGCGTGTCTTCACGGAACGTTTCCAGGGCATCCAGGAGAAACATGGCCCGCACTCCATCGCCTTCCTTTCCACCGGGCAGATCCCCGTCGAGGAAATGGCCCTTGTCGGCTCGCTCTTCAAGTTCGGCATGGGCGGGCTCCACGCCGACAGCAACACCCGCCAGTGCATGGCCACCTCCGCCGTGGCCTACAAACAGTCCTTCGGTTTCGACTCACCGCCCTACACCTACAAGGACTTCGAGGAAAGCGACGTCCTCGTTTTCGTCGGCTCCAACCCGGCCATCGCCCACCCCATCATGTGGCAGCGGGTGCAGATGAACCCGAACTCGCCCAGGATCATCGTCCTCGATCCGCGCCGCACCGAGACGGCCATGGCCGCCACCCACCACGTCGCCCTCCGGCCCAAAAGCGACCTCTGGCTCCTCTACGGCATTGCCCACATCCTGCTGGAGGAAAACCGCCTCAACCGCGACTTCATCGCCGCCTCCACCACTGGTTTCGAAGCCTTTGCCGAGTTTCTGCAAACCTATACGCCCGAACGGGTTGCTCAGGAAACAGACCTCGCCGCCAACGAGATCCGCAACCTCGCCCGCCTCATCGGCCGCGGCAAGGCCGTCTCCTTCTGGTGGACCATGGGAGTCAACCAGGGCCACGAGTCCACCCGCACGGCCCAGGCCCTCATCAACCTCGCTCTGATGACCGGCAACATTGGCCGCCCCGGCACCGGGGCGAACTCCATCACCGGCCAATGCAACGCCATGGGTTCGCGCCTCTACGCCAACGCCACCACGCTCCTCGGCGGCCGCGACTTCACCAACCCCGCCCACCGCGAGGCCGTGGCCAAAATCCTCGACATCCCCGCCTCCCGCATTCCCGACAAAAACTCCAAGGCCTACGACCAGATCATTGACGCCATCGAGAGCGGCGAAATCCGCGGCCTCTGGGTCATCGCCACCAACCCGGCCCACTCCTGGATCAACCAGAACCGCTTCAAGAAACTCCGCGAAAAGCTGGATTTTCTCGTCGTTCAGGACATGTATCACTCGACCGAAACCGCACAAATGGCCGACCTCATGCTGCCCGCCGCCGGTTGGGGCGAGAAGGACGGCGTCTTCATCAACAGCGAACGCCGCATCGGCCTCACCCGCAAAGTTTCCAAAGCCCCCGGCCAGGCCCTGACCGATTTCGCCATCTTCAAACTCATCGCCGAAAGCTACGGCTGCGGCGACCTCTTCCGCCGCTGGAGCACCCCCGCCGCCACCTTCCAGATCATCAAGGAACTCTCGAAAGGCCAGCCCTGCGACATCACCGGCATCCGCGACCACGACCACCTCGACAAAAACGGCGGCATCCAATGGCCGTGGTCGGCGGCTGATGCGGCGGCTTCGATTCTTGATTCGAGATTCTTGATTCATGATTTGCCGAACCAAGAACCCCAGTCCGCCACACCTGCCTCGGTTGGTTTGGATGCCTCCCCAAATCAAGAATCAAGAATCAAGAATCAGGAATGGCGCGAGCGCCGCCTCTTCGCCGACGGCCGCTTCTTTACCCCCGACGGCCGCGCCCGTTTCCTCTTCGACGCCCCGCGCCCGATGCCCGAGCCACTCGACGCCGACTACCCGTTTCTCCTCAACACCGGCCGCGGCACCTCCGCCCAATGGCACACTGGTTCGAGAACGAACAAAAGCGACGTGCTCCGCAAACTCGCCCCCACCGAGCTTATCGCCGAGATCAACCCCGAGGACGCCGCCCGCCTCGGCATCGCCGCCGCCTCGGCCGTCACCATCCGTTCCCGCCGCGCCACCATCACCGCCACGGCCCACCTGACCACCACCGTGCGACCCGGCCAGCTCTTCCTCCCGATGCACTTTCCGGAGGTCAATCAGCTCACCTTCCCCGCCTACGACCCCCATTCTCGCCAACCCAGCTACAAGGCCTGCGCCGTGGCCCTGGCCTCGAAATAGACGGGAGCGGCATCATCTTTTCCCGAACCATTTTCATCCACGAATTTCACGAATCCTCACGAATGAAAACCTGTCTTGAATTCGTGCTGATTCGTGAAATTCGTGGATGAAATCTGCCTCGAAACATCTGCGCTCATCTGCGTGGATCTGCGGTATAAACCCTGTTTTTTCCCCAACACCATGAAGCTTCGCCACATCTTCATCTCTCCCGGGCACAACTTCTTCGGACACCATGGGCGTGCTCCCGACGGGCACCCCGAAGTGTCTGTCGAGGAGGTGGAATGCGTGGCCGGACGCGGCCTGAAGGGCGACCGTTTCTTTGATTTCAAAGCCAACTATAAGGGGCAGGTCACCTTCTTCGCCCGCGAGGTTTACGACGACCTCCGAGGCCGTTTTCCCGCAGCCGATCGTCCACCCTCGGTTTTCCGCCGCAACCTCATCACCGAAGGTGTTGATCTCAACACCCTGATTGGCAGAGAGTTTGAAGTTCAGGGAGTCAGGTTCGAAGGCATGGCCGAATGTTCGCCCTGCGAGTGGATGGACCAGGCTTTCCATCCGGGAGCCGAGGCGGCGTTGAAGGGCCGGGGCGGCCTGCGCGCCCGCATCCTCACCGACGGCGTTCTCCACGTGGAGGCGTGAATCATCCATGCCCCCGCTTTTCACCGGAGCCATCCTGGCCGGCGGTTCCTCGGTCCGCATGGGCCGCGACAAGGCTTTCCTGCCCTTCGGCGGGAAAACCCTTTTGGAAACCCAAGTGGAACGCCTGCAACAACTTGGGTGCGATGACCTGGTCATCTCCGGCCGGCCGGGGGTGGACTACCGGCAACACCTGGCTCGGGTGGTGTGCGACGAGGTTCCCGGCCTTGGTCCGCTGGGAGGTCTGGCGGCGGTTTTGGACGCGGCCCGCCATCCGTGGGTTTTGGTCGTCGCCGTGGACCTGCCCTGTCTCACGGTGCCCTGGCTGAGTGCCCTTCTTGATCGGGGCGCGGACGGGCGGGGCGTGGTTCCCCGCAGTCCCCGCGGACACGAACCGCTGGCCGCGCTCTACCCCAGGTCGGCCCTGTCCCGGGTTCATCTGGCCCTTTCCCGCCGTGAACTCTCCCTGCAAACTCTCGTTGACGGTCTGATCGCCGCCGGTCTCGTCAGAACGATGGAGTTGGGCGAGGCGGACATGTCGGCGCTCCTAAACTGGAACCGCCCGGGTGATGTTTGAGATCCCAGGCCGGACTTTACAGGACCTGCCCGATGCGGCCGCGGGGAAGTTCTGAAACCTTCTCGTCGCTGGCGAGCACCGGCGGGCTGACCTGACGCCACGCCACGCAGGCGGCCAGGGCGTAGAAGGCGAGATCACAAACGTTGACCGAAACGGCCATGAAGATGTCGCCGGGGGTGGCGCCGTAGATCAACTCGAGAGCGCTGGTTCCCAACAGGCGGGCTTCCAGGATGCGGGCGGCGAAGCCGGCCCCGAAGTGGCAGGCGGCCAGGGTGAAGACCGAGGCCATGAGGGCGAAACGTTTGTCCCCCCGGCCGCCGGCGCGGCGCATCGTCCACCCCACCAAGGCGGCCACCGGGATGGCCAAAAAGGAGAAGTTCACCCGCGTCAAAACCAGGAGGGAGGTCCAGCCCACCATGGAGCCCAGGGCGGCCAGCCCGCTGGCGGTCAGGGCGATGGCGGCGCGTTTGGCGCTGACCACGGGGAAGGGGGCGGCGGAGTTGGCCGTTGTGGCCTCAACATTTTGGGGATGTTTTGTTCTCATGTCCGGAACCATTCCCCAATTCCCCCTGTCAGCCAATAACAAAGTGTTAAGTGGCAGGCTTTTACGCTGACTTTATAATTCACAATCCATGCATTTTGAGCCGTCGGGGCCTGCCACCCGGCCTCATTTGTCCTCGGGGGCGGGCTTGGGCGC
>JANOBW010000147.1:0-10376 GCA_031411855.1 Opitutia bacterium | reverse complement strand
CCTCAAGGCCAGCGCCGAGGAGGAACTCGGCCTCACGGCCGACGACCTGAGCGATCCCCGCCCCCTCCAGGCCCTGCTCCGCACCAGCACCCTCGAAGGCGTCATGGACATCCATCTTCTTGACGG
Source organism: Opitutia bacterium (assembly GCA_031411855.1). GTDB lineage: Bacteria > Verrucomicrobiota > Verrucomicrobiia > Opitutales > JANOBW01 > JANOBW01. The sequence goes on along the minus strand of JANOBW010000147.1, from coordinate 10,250 downwards.
CCAGGGATATGCGCTTGACTCCCTCGACACTCCGCCGGCCCTGGACGAAACCGAGCTCACCTCCCTCGCCTCCCGTCAGGCCAGCGCCTCTTTCCTTGGCCGGCAAGGTTCCCCGCGCTGGGACATGACCCCCGCCGGGGCGGGTCTCCCCCTCGTGGAAATCCTCGTCCCCCTGTTCCACAAGGACGGACGCCGTTTCGCCGGAGTCGCGGCCTACCTCGTTGACGGCCGCCCCGCCGCCGCGGAAATCACCGCCATCGGCTGGCAAACGGTCCGCCTGGCCGGTGCCGTTTTCATTCTGGGAGCCCTCACCTTTTCCGGTCTCTGGTGGTGGGCCTGGACCCGGCTTGAACAAAACCGGCGCGAACTTTCCGCCCGCAACCTCGCGCTCGGCCGCCTCAACCGCGAACTCGCCCTCCTCGCCAAAACCTCCGCCGTCGGAGCCCTCACCTCCCACCTCCTCCACGGTCTCAAAAACCCCCTCGCCGGCCTCAGGGAGTTCACCCGCCGCCCCGCAGGCGACCAGCCCGATGATGAGGAATGGGACATGGCCCGGGAAAGCACCCTGCGCATGTCGGACATGATTGACGAAACCATCTCCGTCCTCCGGGAGGACCAGGCCGAAGACTCCCCCGAGGTCACCGTCAACGAACTGCTCCACTCCCTCCGTCACCGCTACACCGATCTCGCCGCCCGGCGGGGTGCCCATCTGTTGGTTTCCGACGCGCCTCCGGCCCGTTGCTCCAGCCTCCGGGGCCGACTCCTGCGCCTCATCCTGGCCAACCTCCTGGACAACGCCCTTTCCGCCCTGCCCGCCCGGGCTGGTGAAATCTCCGTCCAGACCGTGATTGAGGACGGGGCCATCGTCTGCCGCGTCCGCGACAATGGCCCCGGCTTGCCCCCCGAACGCGCCAGCCGTCCCTTTGATGCCGCCCCCAGCGCCAAAGCCGGAGGGTCGGGCCTGGGACTCGCCCTCAGCCGTCTGCTGGCCATCACCGCCCAGGCTGAGTTGGTCCTTGAAACCACCGGCCCGCAGGGCACTTCTTTCGCCGTCCGCCTACCCCCCGACCCAGCCTGAACGCCATGCGTCTCCTCCTCACCCTGCTCCTGCTTGCCCTGACCTCCCCCGGTTTCGCCCAAACCGCCCTCGGCTCCTACGCCACCGGCAAGGCCGTTTACGCCTCCCCCACCCTTCTCTCGGATGGCGCCATCGTCTGCCCCTCCAACGACGGCTACGTTTACTGCCTCTCCCACGGCGGCGCCGCCTTCACCCTGCGTTGGAAAACCCTCCTGCCCAACATCATAGACTCCAGTGTCGCCGTCTCCCGCGACGGCACCCTCTACGTCGGTTGTTTCGACGCCAAAGTTTACGCCCTCAATCCCGCCACCGGGGCCATCCTCTGGTCCTACACCACCGGCGGCTTTGTCGCCGGATCACCCGCCGTGGCTTCTGACGGCACCATCTATGTCTGTTCCGGCGACGGACTCCTGCATGCCATCAACCCGAATGGCTCCGCGAAGTGGACCCACAATGTGGACGCCGCCTCGGACCCCTATCCCACCCTGGACCTCGTCCTGGAAGGGACCCCCGCCATCGCCTCCAACGGCACCATCTACTACGGCACCAACGACGGCCGCGTCGTCGCCGTGTCGAGCGCCGGGACCACCCTCTGGACCTATGCCACCCCCAACGCCGGCACCGTCAGCACCTCCGGGGAGGGGGCGGCCCGGATCAAGTCCGCACCGGCCATTTCCAGCACCGGCAACATCCACGTCGTCACCGGCGCGGGCTACCTGGTCACCCTCCTGCCCACCGGGGCGCTTTATTGGGAGGAAGCCCTCGTGGACTCCTCCCAAAACATCGAGGCCTCCGACAGCTCCCCCATCGTGGATTCACTCGGCAACATATATACCGCCAGCCGCCTGGGCTACGTTTACGCCTACACCTCCTCCGGCACCGCCCTCTGGTCCAAAGCCTTGGGGGACATCTACTACAGCTCCGGCTGCCTCGACTCCAACGGCCGTCTTTACTACGTCTATTACGACGGCGCGGTCCTCTCCAACACCAGCAAACTCATCTGCATGAACGCGGTCTCGGGAACCATTCTCTGGACCACCACCGCCATCAACGGCGTGGTGGACAGTTCCCCCGTCATCTCGGCGGAGGGCAAAATCTTCTTCGGCGGTTTTGGCGTTTCCGCCACCGGCACCTCCTACCACAACATCTACGCCTACCAGGCCGCCGCGCAGCTGGGAGTCACCGCCACACTCGGCGCCACCTCCTGGCCCTGCTTCGGCCGGAGCCACTCCCGCACCCAAAGGTTTTCCGCCTCCGCCCCGCCCGCCTTTTCCGGCTCCTCCTCCGCCCTCCTCACCGGAGGCCGCCCCAGCTCCGCCACCCTCGCCCTCTCCACCACCGGCTGGCATGGCTACCAGTGGCGCAAATCCACCATCAACCCCGCCACCGGGGCCATAACCGCCACCGCCCAGATTTCGGGCCAGACCGCCGCCGGCCTCTACATCGCCAGCCCCGTCCGCTCCAACGCCGGCATCTACGACTGCCTCGTCTCCAACGACGCCGGGCAACGCTACTCACCAAAGACTTACGTGGCCGTCTTGGAATCGCTCACCCCCGGGACCGGCGGCTTCACCGCCATCACCTACCAACCCGTCCTCCTCACCACGGAATCCTTCGTTTACCAATACGCGCCGGACTTCAAAACCTGGACCAACACCAGCCTGACCAGCATCGTCGTCGGCGTCACCGACACCGCCACCGCCACCACCAAGCGTCAGCACACCCTCACCGCCGGTTCCTCCGCCCAGCAGGCCTTCCGTTGGAAAGTGACCGCCCCCTGACCGGGAAAAGTGGCGGGAACTTCATTTCCCAATCCTCCCCTTCCCTTCCCTCGCTTTCCTAACTCATAATTCCTAACTCATAATTCCCGATGCCTCCCTGCCATTTCTCTGAAATCTGAAATATGAAATCTGAAATCCCCTGCGCCGCCCTCCTCGGCCTGACCGGCGTGGCGGCCGGAGCCTTTGGAGCCCATGGACTTAAGGAAACGCTCGAAACCTCCGGCCATCTGGAGACGTGGAAAACGGCCGCCCATTACCAGCTCATTCACGCCGTCGCCCTTCTCGCCCTGGCGGCCTGGCAGGGCCACCACCCCACGCCCTGGGCTCGGCGCGCCGGCCTGTGCTGGCTCATCGGATCGCTCCTGTTCAGCGGCTCCCTTTACGCGCTTTCCCTCGGCGGTCCGAAATGGCTCGGCCCCGTCACCCCCCTCGGCGGTCTCCTCCTCATCATCGGCTGGGGCCTGCTCCTCCCCGCCTCGAAAGCCGCCAAGTCCTGACTCCAAGCTTGCCAGAAAGCCTAAACCCACCTTTCTCCCACCTTCGGCCAAGCTGAAAGTCCTCGTAGCACAATGGATAGTGCAGCGGTTTCCTAAACCGTTGATCCCAGTTCGATTCTGGGCGGGGGCACCAGTGACAAACCACTGATATACAATACTTTAAACTGAATCGCCAAGTTCGCCCAAAACTCCCGCTTGACCTAAAATATCCGACCGATTTGGTCTATTTTTGGTCTATGACAACCCCAGTAAAAATCTACCGAATCAACCACCCTTCCTCCCCATGGATGGTCCGCTACAAGCTTCAGGGGAAATTGGTCCGTAAGTATTTCACTTCCGAAGCTGAGGCCAAAAGAAATGCACGTGAGACATCAAGGCAACTACTCGAGGTCGGGGGTGCGGGAGTTGTCATGGATGCGGAAGCCAGGGCCGAATGGTATGCCGCTCGCGAACTTCTGGCCCCAACCGGAACTTCCCTCCTAGAAGCAGTTAGGGATTATGTGGCCAGGGCTAAAGTCCTGCAGAATAACTTCGAGCGGCCGGAGTTTTCAGAAACGGTAAAGTCATTCCTTACCCTCAGGGAATCACGTGGCCGTCGAGAGCGCACCATTTCCAATCTTAAGTCCAGAATGGAAACACTCCGACTTCAAGGTTGTGGCAGTTGGACGACCTGGAACCGGCCCGAATTGGAAAAGGCTGTCTTCGGTTCCGGCCTCTCTCCACGGAGTTGCATCAACCTGCTCTCCGTCGCCCGAAATTTTTCCCGTTGGTGCGTCAAGCGTGGCTGGCTCCCAGTGGACCCCACTGATGGGATCGAACGCCCCGAGGCTCCCGCTCCCACTCCCCGCATCCTCACCCCCGAAGAACTCGAATCGCTCTTCGCAGCAGGAAAGGAGGAAGCACCAGTGTATCAGGCATGGTATGGAGTCCTCTGCCTCGCCGGACTGCGCCCTTCAGAGCTGAATCAGATGCCCACTGATCTTCGCCCCCTTGTCCGAGATGGCCAACTCCTCATCCACCGAGTCGGTAAACGCCACCGCGAAACCCGCATGGCTCCCCTCTGTAACCGATTGAAAAAGATTCTAGACGATTCCTCTTGGTCCTTCAAACAGCCTCCTCAGAAACGGCACAAAAAAATCATCGGTGTCGCCAAAATCGAATGGCAGGAGGACATCTGCCGGCACTCCTTCGTTTCCTACCGGCTGGCCCTCATCAAAAACCGCGCCCAAGTCTGTCTCGAAGCCGGCCACTCCGAAGCCACGCTCAAGCGGTATTACGCCGTGGCGGTGAGCGAAAAGCAGGCGCAGGAGTGGTTTGGGAATAAAGTGAAATGAGTTCAACGGTTAGTTCAGTTGAAGATAACTAACTAAAAATATCCATCTGCCTAATTATTCACAAATCCATCACCGTTATCATTTGACCTTTCCAATTTACATTTTTTAAGCAAAGTGGAAACCAATTTCCCGCCATGTTCGCCACGTTGTTTCAAAGGTTTCGGTCCGGTTCCACAGCGTTCTTGGCGTTAATAATCAGCTACTTACTTAGCCATACTGCCTGCGCCCAGGCCGAATCTGCCACCCAGCAAATCTCCCTTCATGCCGGCTGGAACCTTGTTTCACTTCAGGTGGGAAACGCTCCGGTTCCGGTCGCAACCTTCTCCTCCGCACTTTCCACCCCCAACAATCTGATCGAAATTTGGGGCTACCAGCCCTCCGGTTCCATCTCCACTCCGGGTCAATGGAAGTCCTTCCAACCCAAGCTCGCGGGTTACCCTTCCGATCTTCCAACCCTCTCCCAAGGCAAAGGCTACTGGGTCAATGTCTCCCAGGCCACCACCCTCTCGCTGGAGGACGTCCCGTGGGACGGCACGCTCACCCTTCAGCCGGGCTGGAACCTGGTCGGTTTTCCCGGACTCTCCCGTGATGCTTCTGAAGTTCAGGAACTTAGCTCCGTTTTCGGCACCGCTTTCAGCCGCGTTTCCCAGGTCTGGACCTTTAACACTTCCACTCAGCGTTTTTCCGGTTACGACCTCACGGCCATCCCTCAGTTAAAGGATCTAGCCGCCGTCAGTCCCGGCCAGGGCTACTGGGTCAACGCCTTGGAAACAGTCACCTTGGTGCCAAGTCCGTATGTCAGCCTGCCTCCGGATGCCGACGCCTCCCCGCTGGAGACCGAAGTCCTCTACCAAGCCACAGATTTTCCGGTTAATACGAATCACACGCCTTACATCGGCACCCAAATCCGCAAGGTCCGGCCCGGTAGCGAGGACGTCTCTCTCGACCTCAATGGCAACGGAATCCTCGACTCCTACCTTACGCAGGACACCCTCCTCTTCGATGTCGGCGTGGACCGCAAATCCATCACCATCGGAAACAACGGCACCGGCGTCGTAAACTGGCAGATCATCAACGATGTCCCCTGGCTCTACACGGCTGAGCCCGACGCAAAAACTTTCCCCGCAAACGTGGGCCGTCCCAAAATTGCCGCCGGCGTGGTCTCCTCCGAGCGCGACACCGTCGTCCTCTACGCCGACACCACCGGCCTTCTCCCCGGCAACCACACCGGCACCTTCACCGTTTACCTCGGGGCCGTTCCCAAAGTCATCACCGTCAAGCTCACCGTCCCGACCAGCAGTGGCGATTGGAAGGGCTACGCCACCACCCAGCGCGTCAATGGACGCAGCATCGGCATCGGTGCCGTGGACATGGGGATCAACCTCTTCATGACCGAGGGCAGCAGCACCGAATTTCGCGCCGTGCTCAACAAGGACACCTCCCTCCTCTTCCCCCGCGACGTCTTCATGAACGGCGTCTTCTACTCGGGAAACCAGTTCAGCCTCACGACCAACTTTGAGATGCCCGCCGGCGACCGAAACGCCCCGCCCTACGACACTTTCCAGAAACCTTCCAACTACGATTCCCTCACCGGTTCGGCCAAGGCCCGGGCAGACTTTGATGCCAATTCGGATAAAAAGCTCGATACCTCCAACCCCTTCCCGTTTGCCGTCAAACGTGAGATCACTCTCCTCGGCAACCGTCCCCACCCCAACCGCCTGGAGGGCACCTACATCGAATCCATCACCGGCATGCTTCCCAACAGCCAGCCGATCTTTGTCGAAGGCACCTTCTTTCTGGAGCGTAAGTCCTTCGAGCCCAGCAAGCGCAGTATCTTCAACCAGACCACGACCAACGCTCCCATTAACATCGGTGGCTCCACCGGGACGCTCTATCGGGAGACCACCATCAATGTCGCCAGCGCCGTCAGCGTCCAAGGCATCAGTCTCTCCCTCAACGTCTCTTTTCGCGATCCCACGCTGCTAACCATCACGCTCATCGGCCCCAATGGGCAGGTCGTCACCCTTCACAAAAACGGCAAGGAAATCCCGGCCACTTTCGACACCACAGCCTTCAATGGCCAGCTCGCCACCGGCACTTGGAAACTTCGCGTGGCCTGGACCCCCACCGGTGAGCGTGGAAACTTTAACAGTTGGGGCATCAACATCCAAGGCCTGGCCACTTACTCGGTCATTGGAAAAGTGGCAGGTAATCTGGGCGCTGGCGTGGTGCCCCTCTCTGGCTCTCACATCGTTCTCTCCGGCAGCAATGTGATCCAGCAGAGCGACACCGGTCCCTTCTCATTCATCACCACCACGGTCGACGGCAGCGCCACCGCCACGGTCTCCTCCACCGCCTCGCTTTACGTCGGCATGCCCATCACTGGCAACGCCGCCATTCCCGTCGGCACGACCATCGCGGCCGTTCCTAGCGCCACCACCCTCACCCTTTCCGCTGCGGCCACGGCCAACGCCTCCTCCACCGCCACCTACGGAGACGCGGGTGTTTTCAAGTTCACCGGCCTGACGGAAAACAACTACACGCTTTCGATCTCTCGCCCCGGCTTTCAAACCCGGTTGCTCTCCTTCTTCCTGAACAACAACAACCTCTACATCGGCGAGACCGGCGCAGCCACCACGGCGGACGCCCTTAACACCCCTGTAGTTCTCTCCCCGGTCACCGTCAGCGAAGTCACCCTCGTGGCCGGTCCTCCATTCGGCCAGGCCCCGCTTTTCGTCAACTTCAACGCCCTCATCCCCATCGCCGACCTCAACGCCATTGGAGCCATCCAATCCGCCACCTGGAACTTTGGCGACGGCACCCCGGCCCTCACGGACGCCGCCTCCTCCATTGACGACATCGCCCAAACTGCCGCCAAGCACCGCTACGATGCCCCAGGCGACTACACCGCCCAGCTCGTTCTCGTCGGTGCCACCGGTTCCCGCACGGTGACCACTCCGATCCATGTCCAGCGCAGCGCCCACGATTCCTCCGCCGACGCCCCCGGCCACCAGATCATTGTCGCCGGCTACGTGGGCTCCTTCGCCGCCCCTCTTTCGGATTCAGGTTCCGTCGTCCAAACCTCCACCATCACCACCGTCGCCCAAACCTTGAGCGTCAAGCAGGCCAATGGCTCCTACACCAATGTGGCTCTGCCCTCCATCGCCCGGGCCAGCGTCTTCCAAGAGTCCAAACGCGACTCCGCCAGCTTCGATATTGACCGATCTCCCCTCATCAATCCGGACGCCAGCATCGTCTTCAGCGCGAACTCCGAAGACTCCGACTTCGATGGCCAGCTCTACCTCTCCGAAGCCGGGCTCCGCACCTTTCCCAACCTCACCTCCGATGAGCGAAACAGCTTCGCCGCCGATAACACCCCCGGCACCTTCGCCACCTACGTCCCTCCCAAAGTGGGCGAAGTCCTGAATCCCGACCGCTACCGCCTCTTCAACACCCTGGGCGGCTCCGTCTTCAACATTGAGCCCTCCAAAGTGGGCGACCTCATCCTCCAAGTCGGAAGGGTCGAACCATGAAGACTTACCGCACTGCACCATTTGCATTTCTCGACATGAAGTTGTCCACGTTTTTTGCTTCGGCCCAGGTTCTCAAACTCCTCGGTGCCCTCGTTCTTTCATCCTTCATCCTTCAACCTTCATCCTTGGTAGCCGCTCCCTCGCCCCAGCTTATCCCCTTCCAAGGCTCCCTTCTCAACCCTTCCGGCGAACCCCACCCCAACGGCCAATACGCCATCACCTTTGCCCTCTACGATGGCCCCGTGGGAGGCACTCCCGTCTGGACCGAACGCCATGAAAAGGTCGGCGTCATCAACGGCACGGTCAACGTCTTCCTCGGCAGCATTTCCCCCTTCCTGAACACCACCTGGAGCAACAGCGTCAACTTCGGGACCACAAAATACCTCGGGATCACGGTGGACGCCGACGGCAACCCCGCCACGGCCGACAAGGAAATGGCCCCCCGGCAAATCGTGCTCACTTCCTTTTACGCCCCCACCACCGACAAACTCCAAGGTTACGGCTGGGACATGCTCTTCGGCAGCCAAAACCCCAGCACCAGCACCATCCAGCTCAGCAAAGTCCCCACTTTGACTCTTGAGGCCACTCCTCAGATTCCTGGCTCCAAACTTGCAACCGACTTGGTCAAAAACGCCATCGCCGCCAGCGGTCAGTCCGTGGTGAACAGCGGAACCATCGTGATGTCGCCCAACGCCAATGACGCCAGTTTGATCAGTGCAGGGTTCACCAATCTAGGGTCAGCGCAAATAGGGGGTGGAGTTAAACAAATCAAAACACCACCGCTGGTTCCGCGTATGAGTGCCAGTGTTGCATGGACTGGATCAGAACTTTTGGTCTGGGGGGGATCATCAGACTCTACTGCGTATAATGATGGAGCACGTTATAATCCTACAACTGAAACGTGGAGTTTACTTTCTACAGTAGGAGCTCCAACCGGACGGAGAGCCGAAGACATAAGTATTTGGACGGGAAACAAGTTGATTATCTGGGGCGGTTATAACTTTGTTAATGCAGCTGGAACAGGTGCCATTTATGATCCTGTCGTTAATGCGTGGACAACGATGACAACTACGGGAGCACCTTCCCAACGTTTTAGTTTTGCTCACGTTTGGACTGGAACGAAATACTTGGTCTGGGGCGGCCTCCAAAGAATATCATCAGTGGATACAGATGTAGGAAATGGTGCCATTTATGATCCAACCAACAACACTTGGACACCCATGACACCCGTCAACGCTCCCTCAGCAAGATTAAACACTGGGTATGCGTGGACAGGAACAGAGATGTTTGTGTGGGGTGGATTCGTCAATGGGACTGGAACTCGACTTAACACGGGGGGGCTTTACAATCCACTTACAAATACATGGAGGGCCATCTCTACGGTCGGCGCACCGATAGCGAGAGAAAATCCTTACGTAGTTTGGACCGGATCTAGAATATTTGTCTGGGGTGGTAACAGCGGCGGTAGCAATTCAGGGGGTGCTTTATATAACCCGACTACTGATTTGTGGGAAAACATAACAAATTCCGGGGTTATTTCTGATCGAAGAAAAGGCTTAGGTGTTTGGACTGGCAGTTCTTTTCTTTATGCTTTCGGCATTACATCGGGTTCAACTGTTTTGGCAGACGGAGGCAATTACTCGATAGCAACTGGTAGTTGGCCAACACAAGAAACAAACTACACCGGTAGATTTCATGGAGGAACGGTATGGTGCCCATCCTTGGGGGGAGCTTTTTATATAGGTGGAAACTATAATCTAACGGCAAACAATCAAACAAACGAGGCATTCTTCGTCACCCCTCAAAACATTCTCTACCTCTACCAGAAGCAATAAACCGATAAGGCTCACCATGTCTGGACCATTTACACATCTTTCCACTTCCTCCCCTGCATCGCAAAGGAGCTCGGGCCGACTCCTTTCCCGATTCATCATCGCCGCATCGCTCGCCTTTCTCAGCCTCACGCCCGCCAGCGCCGCTGACACCTCCTACGCCATCCCCTTCCAAGGCCGAATCACCAACCAACA
>JANOBW010000146.1:0-3235 GCA_031411855.1 Opitutia bacterium | reverse complement strand
CCACCGACTGCCAGGAGTCGTTTTTTATGTTCGGACCAGGGGTCGACGTGCCATAGCTTGCCGGCCAAATATCCAGAAAACCAAATCCCAGTAATCCATTGGCATTGTAGCCCCAGGAGGAGAGCGTGAGCGGCACCGCAGAGAGCGTGAAGCTTGGCGGCTGGTTCGGAGTTGTCGTGATGGTGAAGGTCTGCGGGGCCGTGGTGAGGGCCCCGCCGCCCGCCGTGGCGTCATCGGTCAGCGTGACGGAGGCAGTGGCCGAGCCAACGCTGCCATTGGGGGTGAACGTCAGGGTGCCATTGCCAGCCACTGCCGGTGCGGTGGTGAAGATCCCACCGCCGCTGGTAACGCTCACGGTGAAGGTCAGGCCTTGAGTCACCGGGCCGTCGCCGTCATCAATGGCGGTCGCCCAGCCGGGGACGGTCTGTACTGTGGTGGTGCCAGCCACCAAGGTCTGGTTCGCCCCTTTGGTGAAGGAAGGCATGTCATTCACGGCGTTGACGGTGACAGTGAAGGTTTTCGTGACGGTGGTCACGCTGTCCGAGACCGAGACGGAAATCTGAGCCGTGCCGCTGGCATTGGCCACCGGCGTGTAAGTGAGAGACCCCGTTGTGCCCGGAGTCGTATAGTTCACCGTTGGATTGGGGATCAGCGTGGGATTTCCCGAGGTGGCGGTCACGGTGAGCGTCTGTATTTCCCCGCCCCCGGCAGAGATGCCAGTCAGAGCCACCGTCTGCATGGCGGCGTCCTCATTGATGGCCGCAGGATTCGCAATGGCATCCAGCGTGGGGGCGTCGTTCACGGCGGTGACGGCGATGGTGAAGGTCCGGGAGGCGGTGTTGTTGCTCGCCTGGCCGTCGCCGACTGTCACGGTGATGGTGGCGCTGCCGGAGGCGTTGGCCACAGGCGTATAGGTGAGCGTTCCGGTGGCATTCGGACTCGTGTAGGTCACCGTGGGGTTCGGAATGAGCCCGGTGTTGCTGGAAGTCGCCGCCACCGTGAGGGTCTGGGACTCACCGGGGCCGGCTCCGATGCCGGTCAGGGCCACCGTCTGCATGGCGGCGTCCTCATTGATGGCTGCGGGATTCGCGATGGCGGCGAGTGTGGGAGCGTCGTTCACGGCGGTGACGGCAATGGTGAAGGTCCGGGAAACGGTGCTGTTGGTCCCCTGGCCGTCGCTGACTGTCACGGTGATGGTGGCGCTGCCGAAGGCGTTGGCCACAGGCGTATAAGTGAGCGTTCCGGTGGCATTGGGACTCGTGTAGGCCACCGTGGGGTTCGGAATGAGCCCGGTGTTGTTGGAAGTCGCCGCCACGGTGAGCGTCTGTGTTTCCCCGCCCCCGGCAGAGATGCCCGTCAGAGTCACCGTCTGCATGGCGGCGTCCTCATTGATGGCGGCTGGATTCGCGATGACATCCAGCGTGGGAGCATCGTTCACCACGGCGAGCGTCATGGTCACGGTGGTCGCCGGGGAGGAGGAGAGGCTGCCATCCGAGGCCGTCACGGTAAATGTCTTCGCTCCGGTCTCGTGCACCGCAGGTACGTAGTTAAGGCTCCCCAGGCTGGCCGTCGGGATCACCTGGCCGGCAGTCACGTTGGCAGCGGAGAGTTTCAACGTTCCTGTCGTCGGCAGCGAGATCACGGTGATGCTCGACAGGGCGGTGGATTCCGGGTCGGAGAAAGCACTGGTGAAGTTTGCGGCGGTGAAGACGAGGGTGGTGTCCTCCGAGCCGCTGACGCTGATGGCTGCCAGTGCGGGAGCATCGTTTACCGCCGTGATGTTGATGGTGCTCGTGACGGAGCTGCTGAGGCCGCCGTCGGATACGAGAGTGGTGAGGGTGCGCACTGCAGTGTTGTTCAGCGCGGTGAGATAGGTGATTTTACCAGCGGTGGTGAAGTAGGCGTTGAGGCTGGCGATGGTGCCGGAGAAGGTCCGCGCCGTGGCCGTGCCACCCACGGTGATGCCAGTGCCCGCTGTGCCGGAGAGAGTGCCATCGGGGATCGAGAGGGTGACAGTGAGGCTGGTGCTGTCGATGTCGGCGAAAGGCGTGCCGGTGTAGGGTAGATTGCCAGCCACATCCTCAGTCACGGTGAAGGAAGGTGGGGCAGTCACGGTGGGAGCGGCGGGCAGTGTGCCAGTCCAGAGGAAGCCGTCGGGAACCGCAGCGAGGAGTATCCTGCCGTCCGAAGAACTGGCCACGCCTGCCCAGCCGCGGGCACCCGCTGTGTCCTGGGAGATCCAGTTGGTTCCACCGTTGTCCGAGGTCCAGATTTTTCCATCCGTGCCATTGACCCCTGGCTCCGTGGCCGCGAGCTTCATGCCGGTGGAGTCGCAGGCGAGGCCCCGCCACACTTTCTGCCCGGCACTGGTCACAGCGGTCCAATTGGTGCCGGAATTCGAGGTTTTGTAGAGAAAGTCAGCGACAGGGCCAAATTCACCATATTCCGCTGTGGAGGCCAGAATCGTCGAGCCGTTATCGGAAATGGCCAGCTTTTCCCATATGCGGGTCGTCGAGTCTCCCGGCAGCCAACTTGTGCCATTGTTTATGGAGGTATAGATGAGGCCGCCAGCCCCCGCCGCACCATAATACGCGGCCGCGAGCCGGGTGCCATCGCCAGACACAGCCGCCGCCGTCCAGGCTCCGCCAGCCACGGGCGTCCGCTGGTTCCAGGTGGCCCCAAAGTCGGTCGAAACCCAGACACCGCTGACCCCCTTGGTTGCGATAAGCTTTTGGCCGCTGGAGGAACTGGCCACAGACGCCCAGATGCCGCCACCCGCGCTCTGGGTGTGCAGTGTCTCCTGGAGGTTCCAGTTCGCCCCTCCATCCGCCGTGGTGACCACCCTGACGCCATTCAACGGCCCATAGTTGCTCGCGCAGGCGATGATCCTTTGCCCGTCGGAGGAACTGGCCACGGAACTCCAACTGCCTTGGCCCGCCCCGGGTTTCGGCAGCCAGGTCGCGCCACTGTCGGTGGAAAAATACAGCAGCGAGCCTCCGGTGCCGCCTAATGACGTCCCCGCGACCAGCTTGGTTCCGTTGCCGGAACTGGCGGCACAAGTCCAGTTGCGCGGGGAATCGCGCTGGGTCCATGTGTAGCTCTGCGCGGAGGCAGAGCCAGCGGCGGCAGCCAGCACCGCAACGGCGAGGAGCCGGGCGGAACGGGCGAACCATGAGGGCACCCGCCGGGAAAATCCGGTGGCGCGACGGCGGGTGGGAGAGGCGGTGGTTTTCAT
>JANOBW010000145.1:0-16239 GCA_031411855.1 Opitutia bacterium | reverse complement strand
CCGCCGCCCCCGCCCCCGCCAGTGGCGACGGCACGACCCTCTGTCCCTGCTCCGACTCCCGTCCCGCCCTCCGACGCCGACCCGGCCAAACCCAAACTCGGGCTCAAACCCTCCTCCGAAAACACCCCGGCGCAGCGCATTTCCCTGCCCCGCCAGACCGCTGGCGGCGAACGGCCCGTCGGCCAGCCCCTGCACGAACAGTTTGACCTCAACTCGCTCGTCGCCGGTGAAGAGTCCCCTCCGGCCCCGGCCAACGATCCCGCCCCCGCTCCCGCCGGCGGACGTCGGTCCTCCTTCACCATCAAGGCCAGGCCCTCCCCCAAACCGGACGACGCCCTGCTCGATGCCGCGCCCTCCGCCCCCGTGGAGCGGAAAAACACTCCGCCGGTGGTTTACCCCCGCACCAGCGGCACCCTCCCGCCCATCGCCAAAACCCAGGCTCCGACCGGCTCGCCCACCTCCACCACATCACCTTTCAAACCGGCCTCCCCGGCCCCTTCCCCCGCCACGGGCAAAACCCTGCCTCCTTTTGAGAAGGGGACTCCGGCTGGCAAAGTTGCCGTCATCGGCACCGCGGTGGTGGGCCTCATTCTCGTCGGAGCCTACTTTGGATACGGCTGGGTCAAAGAAAACCTCTCCGGTGGCGCCGGCAACCCGGTCAGCGGCGGCCCCAACCTGACCGTCCCCACCCCGCCACCCGTTCCGCCGGTGGCCCCCGCGACCGTCCAGACAACAGGGGAAACGCCCAAACCGGCGGTCGATTCGCCCTCCCACGGCACGGCCCCCAACGCCAACGCGACCACCCCGGGTGCCGAAACCACCACCCTCGCCACGGCCCCGACTCCCACACCGGTGCCCACGCCGGTTTCCAACATTCCGCCTCCGGCCGCCAACGTCCCCCCCGACCCCAAGGTCCAGGAACTGATAGATTCCTACGCCGACCACATCACCATCATCAAGATGGGCACCAACAGCACCCTTCTCATGCGCAACGAACGCTACGCCCCGGGCAAAATGTTCATCACCAGCGTCCAACTCCGCTATCTCGGCGTGGAACCCTCGCCTATCTCACCCGACAAGAAGATCATCGTCTTTGAGGACGGACGGGGTGCCCGTTACAAACTGGCCTTCTAAGGGCATTGCCAAACCGACCCGGACCTCCACCTTTCCCATTTTTTAACATGCATACGGACACCGTCAAACTTCTCGCCATCTCCGTGGCCGCCAGCGCCCTCGCCGCCTTCCTTTGGTTCGCGGGACTCTCACACACCTTCTTCCACGAAGCCCCCACCGGCGACGCCCTCATGGCCTGGCACCACCACGCCGGGATCTGGCGCGCCGTCACCCTCTTCCTCTCGATCGCGATGACCATCTCAGCCCTCTCCGCCTGGTGCTTCCTCGCCATCACCGTCCTCAAATGGGAAGGCATGCGCGGTCACAGCGGTAACGAGGCCCACTAATTTATTTATGATTTATGATTCTTGATTTATGATTTTCAGGCAGATCAGGCTCCCTCTTAAGTCATTTATAATCACGAATATCATAAATCTATGCACCATCCTTGATTCTTCCCGTTTCGGATTCTGAAATCTGAAATTTGAGATCTGAAATCCCCACTTCCCCATGATCACAGTCACCGAAATCGCTTTCAGCTGCTATGCGGTCACCGACATGGAGCGGGCGAGGGGGTTTTACGAGGGCGTGCTCGGGTTGAAACCCACCACGGTCCACATTTCGGATCATGGCCAGTGGGTGGAATATGCGTTCGGCCCCTATGCCCTGGCGATAGGTTCGTCCCCGATGTTCAAGCCCAACCCGGACGGCTGCTCCGTCGCCCTCGAAGTGGAAGACTTCGAAGCCGCCATGGCCCATCTCCGGGCTTGCCACGTGAAGTTTCGCATCGAGCCGATGCCCACCCCCGTCTGCCACATGGCGATGGTTTACGACCCCGATGGAAACACCCTCTGCCTGCACAAGCGGAAGGCCGCCGCTTCTCCCGATAGCAAGGCCTGCTGTTCCTAGGCAAGGCAGGGATCGTCCACGAATCTTACGAATTCACACGAATTTAAAACCTTGGTTACCAACATTTTGTTTAAGTCTAAAACCGACGATTGATGCCTCCGGTTTTTGCATTCCAAACGGGCAAGAATCCTCCCCCAGCGATCCGCAGGTGACATCTGGACTCAGCCAGCCCATTTTTAATTCTTAATTTTTAATTCCTGAAATCCGGTTTGGTCGGATTTCAGGCTTCCCATCGTGCATTCCACCTTCACCCATCTTGGCGCGACCCTCCACAAATGGACCGTCGGCCCTTCCGTTTACCTCGCCGCCCCGACCCTCGGCGCGCGCCTGATGAACTGGCACCTCAACCTGCCCGATGGCGGCGTGCGCGACATCATCCACTGGCCCGAAAACGTCACCGACCTGACCAACCTCGCCGGTGTCCGCGGCGGCAACCCCATCCTCTTTCCCTTTGCCGGACGCTCCCACGACGGCGGCGAACCCGGCTGGTGGCGCTTCGAGGACAAACGCCTTCCCATGCCGCAGCACGGCTTCGCCCGGCAGGGAACCTTCAGACTCATCGAGGCCCAGGACGACGGGTTCATCGCCCTCTTTGTCCCGGATGAGGCCGCCAAAACAGGCTACCCTTTCCCCTACGAGTTCACCGTCCGCTACCACTTCGAGGAACTGGTCATGAGGGTCGAGTTCCGGCTGCACAACCTCGGCCGCGTGCCCATGCCGTGGAGCCCCGGGCACCACTTCTACTTCCAGGTGCCCTGGCAGGCCGGGGCCACCCGCTCCGACTACCAGGTCAGCATCCCGGCCAAGACCGCCTGGCGGCATGAGGCGGACGGAAGCCTCATGGAAATCAACGATTTCCGCACCACCGAAAACCTCGGGGTCCCGGAGCTCTCCAACCGTCTCCATGCCGACCTGACCGACGGGCGCGCCATCCTCTCCGCCGTGGACGGCTCCGAACGCGTCATCCTTTCCTACGGTTCCGGCAAGGCGCCTTCCGCGGATGCCTGCGTGGTCGTCTGGACCGAAAAGGACGCCAGCCCGTTCTACTGCGTGGAACCCTGGATGGGCCTGCCCAACGGCATCGCCAACGGACGCGGCGTGAAGTGGATTCCCGCCGGCAAAATCGGCACCTTCGAGGTCAGCGTGACCTTGGAGTGAGCCTCAGCCCAGCAGCAGGGCCACCTGCTCGCCCGGGCCATGGACGCCCTCGATCAGGATGCCCTCGACATCGGCCGTCTTGCTCGGGCCGGTCGCAAAAATCACATTCGGATCCGCCGGAAGGTCCGCGATGGCCTCGGCCAGCGTGCGCTTCAACTGGCTGCGGCGCACCACCGCGATGTGCGCCCAGGGAGCGAGGGCGGCGAGCCGGTCCGGCGTGTCGCGGTCCGTCAGAATCAGCGACCCGGTCTCGGCCACGGCACCCGTGGCGGAGGTGATGCCAAAAAGGAGCTCGTCCACCCGGGCCCGTTCGTAGGCGTAAAACACATGGAGGCCGGCGGCGGCCAGGGGTTCGCCAACCTCGGCTCGCAGCGCGGGATCACAGTAACCCGCCGTAAGTTTTTGCTCCTGAAGCCAGGCAATCAGGGACGGCACGCTGGTCAGGAAACGCCCGTTGACCGCCTTCAGGTTGCGCTCGAAATCCACCCAGGCGTCGGCCTCGGTCAGGCGGGGCTGGGCCACCGTGACGGAAAGGTCGTAGTCCGGCAGCGGCGTGCGCTTGGAGGCGGGCAGCGGGGCAAGGGCGGCCTTGATGGCGGAGAAGATGACGGCGCGGTCGTCGGTGGCGTTGGACATGGGTCTCAGGTAAGGGCTTCGAAGATGTTCTTTTCGAGGTTTTTGCGGACTTTGCCAGCCTCGAAACAACGCCCGTTCATCGCGATCCACACCCCCTCGGGCAGGAGCTGCGCGGCCATGACGGCGCCACCGAGGTTGAAGACGGCGTCGCTCTCTCGGAAACGCGCCGGCTGCATCGCCCCGGCCAGCACGATGGCCTTGCCGGGGATTCCGCGCAAACTCTCGGCCGTCAACGACATCGTGTCCGTCCCGTGCGTGACCAGCACATGGCGGGCCGGCGAGGCCTCGATGCGGCGGCGCAGCTCCGCCCGGTCCTCGGCCGTGATCTCAAGGCTGTCCTTCTGGCACACCTGCTCCACGGTGAAGGACAGCGTGACCCCGGCCTGCCGCAGGATCTCCCCCACCTGCGGTTCCCCGATGTGGTAGGTGTTTTTGGCGTCGAAGTAGATTTTATCAATCGTCCCGCCGGTCGTGAAAATGGCCAGTTCCATCCCGCCATGCAACGCCGCCGCCCCTCCCTGGCAAGCCGCCTTGGCATCTTTGGACACTCCCGGTTTGCTTCCCCACCATCCATCCACTTTCTTCAATACGTCATGACCAGCGCCAGCACCTCTCCCACAGCCGCCCTCACCGCCGGGGAACTGCGCGCCGCGTTTTCCGCGACCGAGCTGTTTGCCGGCATGGAGTGGAGGCTCTCCCCCGCCCCCTGGCCGGTTGACGCCACCCAACTTGCTTTTCTGGAACAACTTGGGCAGGCCATTCTGGGCTTCTACCACGCGGTGGACACGCTCTACCTCCGGTCCGCCGCCGGAAAGTCCCTCCTCCGCAACCGGGTCCGAACCGCGCCGTGGGTCGCCGAACTCTACGACCGGGGCAAACCGGACTGGCTCGTCCGGCACGCCCGGCATCCCCGCGTCCAAGGCAGGGTGCCCGCCGTGCTCCGCCCCGACCTGCTTCCGACCGGCTCCGGCTTCGCGCTGACGGAGCTCGACTCCGTCCCCGGCGGCATCGGCCTGACCGCCTTCCTCAACGCCCTCCACGAGCACCGCGCCGGCGGCCCGAAGGTGCTCGGCCAGGATGGCGCCATGCTGGACAATTTTTTCCGCGCCATCACGCGCTCCCACCGCCAGCCTGACCCGGTCGTGGCCCTGGCTGTGAGCGAGGAGTCCGCCAGCTACCGCCCCGAGATGGAATGGGCCGCCTCGCGCCTCCGGGACCAGGGCCGCCGCGTCTGGTGTGTCTCCGTCAACGAGCTGATCCTCAACGACAACGGCGTCCATCTGCCCGCCGCGACCGCCGGGACGGAGCTGCGCGCGGACGTCGTTTACCGCTTCTTCGAACTCTTCGACCACGCGGCGATTCCCGCCTTCCAACCCCTGCTGAAACTCATTGAGGAGGGCCTGGTGGCGGTCACGCCACCTCTCAAACCCCACCTGGAGGAAAAACTCAGCCTCGCCCTTTTCCACCATCCCGAGCTGGCCGAGTATTGGGAGGAGGCGCTCAACCGGCGGCACCGCAAACTCCTCGCCTCGGTCATCCCGCCCTCCTGGATCCTGGAAACGGAAACACTGCCGCCGGGTGCGTTCTGGAACGGGCCCACCCTCCGCGGCCGCCCCCTCCGTTCCTGGCGGGAACTCGGCTCCGCCTCGCAGAAGGACCGCGAGCTCATCCTCAAGGTCTCGGGCTTCGACGCCACCGCCTGGGGCGCTCGCGGCGTCACCTACGGGGCCGACGTGCCCGGCGAAGTCTGGCGCAACACCGTGGACCAGGCCCTCGCGGATTCGGACTCCAAAGTGTTCATCATCCAGGAGTTCCGCAAACCCGCCCTCCTCTCCCATCCGGTCTGCCCGGCCGGTTCGGACGAGCCCTCCCCCCAGCCCGGCCGACTCCGCCTCTGCCCGTATTACTTCCCCGTCCGCGGCATCGCCCACCTCTCGGGCGCGCTCGCCACCTTCTGCCCGTCCGACAAAAAGATCATCCACGGCATGGAGGATGCCGCCCTCGTCCCCGTGGGCCTGGTGTAGTTCGGTTGGGCGGCAGCCGCTCAGGCCAGCACGCCCTTGACCACGTCGCCATGCACGTCCGTCAGCCGGAAGTCCCGGCCCTGGAAGCGGTAGGTCAGCCGCTTGTGGTCAAACCCAAGCAGATGAAGGAGAGTGGCTTGGAAATCATGAACATGGACGGGGTCCTTGGCGACGCCCATGCCCAGGTCATCGGTTTCGCCGTAGGAGAGGCCCGGCTTCACACCCGCCCCGGCCATCCAGATGGTGAAGGCGTAGGGATGGTGGTCGCGGCCCCAGCGCGGGCGGTCGTTCAGGTTGCCCTGGATGAAGGGCGTGCGGCCAAACTCGCCGCCCCAGACGACCAGCGTGTCCTCCAGCAGCCCGCGCTGTTTCAGGTCCATGACGAGGGCGGCCGAGGCCTGGTCGGTGTCCCGGCACTGGTGGTAGAGTTCGGTCGTCAACGAAGTATGCTGGTCCCAGCCGGCGTGCATGAGCTGGACGCAGCGGCAGCCGCGCTCGACCAATCTTCTGGCCAGCAGGCAGTTGCGGGCGAAGCTGCCGGGGCGTTTCACATCGGGGCCGTAGCTGGCCAGCACGGCCGCGCTTTCGCCGGAGAGGTCGGTCAGCTCGGGGACGCTGGCCTGCATGCGGAAACCCATCTCGTATTGGGCGATGCGGGTCGCGACCTCGGGATCACCGGTCTCCCGCAACTTCTCCTCATTCAACATCCTGAGGTCATCCAGCATCCCGCGCTTCACCACCGCGCCCATCCCGGAGGGGTCACGGAGATACAGCACGGGCTCGTCGCCGCCCCGGAACTTCACCCCCTGGTGTTTGGACGGCAGGAAACCCGGCCCCCAGTAATGCTCGTAGAAGATCTGCCCGCAGCTCGTGCCCGGGCTGACGGAGGTCATGGCGACAAAGGCGGGCAGGTTCTCGTTGGCGTTGCCCAGGCCGTAGCTCAGCCAGGCCCCGAGCGTCGGGCGGCCCGGAAGCTGCGACCCGCTGAGCATGAACGTGATGGCGGGCGCGTGGTTCACGGCGTCCGTTTTCATGGACTTGATGAAACACAGCTCGTCCGCGATCCGCGCCGTGTGGGGCATGAGCGAGCTGACCCACGCCCCGCTTTTCCCGTGCTGCTTGAACGGCTCCAACGGCGCGAGCATGAGCTTGTTCTTGGACTCGCTCGTCATCGTGCTGAACCGCTTCCCGCCGAGATAGGATTCCGGGGTGGGCTGCCCGTGCATCTGGGCCAGCTTTGGCTTCCAATCGAAGAGGTCCACATGGGTCGGCCCGCCGTTCATGAAGAGATAGATGACCTTCTTGGCCTTGGGGGCGAAGTGGGTCAAAGCGGAGGGCGGCGGGAGACCGTCCCCGGGGGCGGCGGCCAGACCGTCCCGCGTCAGCAACCCGGCCAGCGCGGCCGCGCCCAGCCCTGTCGCCGACTGCCCGAGAAACTGGCGGCGGGTTTTGAGAAGCTGCTGGTGAACAAGGGGATGCATAAAAAATACCCAATCACCAAGTTCCAATACCCAAAGAAGCTTCAATCTTCAAGGTGGCGGATTGATCGTTTAAGAAGCCATGGAATGTGATCGGTAAATTCATTGAAGTTTGAAGCTTGGGGATTCTTTGGGGTTTGGTGATTGGTGCTTGGGGTTTTAGCGAAGCGCCTCATTCGCGCACGAGCGCCTCGTCCAGATTCAAAACGGTCAACGCCAGCACCGTCCAGGCGGCGGCGTTTGCCTTGTCCGCGTTCGCGGCGGGGGCGCGCTCGCCCACGCGGAGGAACTTTTCGGCTTCGGCGGGACGATTCCGGAAGTCGGCCAGGTTTCGGCTTAAACCGTTGAGCAGGACGGTTTTCTCCGAGTCCGTGGCGGGGCGGCCGAGGACCCGACCGGCCATGAAGTCCACCCGTGCGGCGGGTTCGTTCGAAGCCCGGGCGGAGAGTTCCGACAGCGCCCGGGCGGCCTCGACATAGGTCTCGTCGTTGAGGGTCGAGAGGGCGTGCAACGGGGTGTTGGTCCGGACCGGCTGGACCGTGCAGACCGAACGAGAGTTGGTGTCGAAAAACATCGTCGGCCCCGAGATGCGCCGCCAGAAGGTGTAAAGGCTGCGGCGGTGGAGGTCCTCGCCTTGGCCCTGCACAAACTTGATGGTGCCAAAGGTGGCCTCCTCCCAGATGCCCGGCGGCTGGTAAGGTTTGACGGAGGGGCCGCCCCGCTTCGGGGAGAGCAGGCCGGAGGCGGCCAGCGCCTGGTCCCGGATCATCCACGAGGGCATCCGGAAGCGCGGCCCGCGGGCCAGGAAACGGTTGGAGGGATCGCGCTCCAGCTGCTCCGGCGTGACCCGCGAGTTTTGCCGGTAGGTCTCGCTCAGGACGATGAGTTTGAGCAGGCGTTTCACATCCCAGCCGGACTCGCGGAACTCAACCGCCAGCCAGTCAAGGAGTTCGATCTGTTCCGGAAACTGGCTCTGGAGCCCGAAATCGCCCGGGGTCCGGACTAGGCCGGCCCCGAACAGCATCTGCCAGAAACGGTTCACCGTCACGCGGGCGGTCAGCGGGTGCTCCCGTGACACCAGCCAGGCCGCCAGCCCCAGCCGGTTGCCCGGCATGTCCCCGGCAAAGGCGGGAAACCGCGCGGGCGGGACGGCCGAGACCTGCGCCAGGGGTTTGCTGTAGATCCCGTGGTCGAGGACAAAGGTGTCCCGCGCGGCGGGCATGTCCGCCATGACCATGACTTCCGGGATCTCAGCCCGAAGTTTCCTGACCCTGTCCTCGGTCGCTGCCAGCGAGGCCCCAAGCCGGACATAATCGGGATCGGTGGCGCGGTGGGCGGCCGTGACCGCGGCCGCCTGCTCCTTGGTGCGTTTCCCCGGGGCCACGGCCAGGTGGGCGCGCCAGCCGGCGGAGACCGAATCGGGAGCGGCCTCGGGGTTGACGGAGGACGAGAGCAGAAAGCGGCCGAGGTTGTGCGAGACGTGGGGGGAATCGTGCCGGTAAACCACGGTCAGAACCTGGCCGGCACCGTCGGCAATGGGTTCGCGGAGCCGGAAAACGGCGGCGTGCTCGCGGTCCACCGGCTTGCCGGAATAGACGGCCCAGCCGGTCCTGGGATCTCCGTCAAAGGCGCCTTTGACGGCATAGCCCCCCTGCTCGTAAGTCGCTCGCGCGGAAGCGATGGGGACCGGACGCGGCGCGCCTCCGGCCGCAGGGGCGAGCGAGACCTCAAACTCCGTCAGCACAAAGTTGCCGCTGTCGGAGCGGCCCAGGGCCCCGTTGGTCATGCTGGGGTGCCGCAGCGCGTCGAGCCGGAGCGCGGCCACGGGACCGGGCGGAAGGGTGTAGGCGACGGTGTAGGTGTCGTTGGCCGGGTTGGGTCCGGTCGCGAGCAGGGAGCCGTCGGGCTGGGGCACAAGGGTCTGTTTCTCCGCCTGGGATGAGACCACGGCCAGGGCCGTCCACTCCGAAGCCCGGGCTGTCGAGGCCTCCCGGGCCTCCCAGGCCGGCTGCCGGGCCAGGAGATTGGCCTCCCGCTCCTTCAGTTCGGCCTTGGCGCTGTCCCGCTGAAACGTGAGCCGGGCCTGTTCCTCGGCCTGGGCCGGATTCGGCACGGCCAGCACAGGCGGAGTCCGGGGATTGCCGCCCCCGCCATCCACCGGCGTCTGGTTGAAAAAGGCCGTTAACGAATAATAATCGCGCTGGCTGACGGGGTCGAACTTGTGGTCGTGACAGCGCGCGCAGCCCACCGTGAGCCCCAGCCAGACGGTCCCGACCGTTTCCGTCATGTCCATCACGTAGTTGACGCGGTTTTCCTCCGGGATCGAGCCGCCCTCTCCGTTGATCGGGTGGTTGCGGAGAAACGCCGTCGCCAAAAGCTGCTCCTTCGAGCCCTGCGGGATGAGGTCTCCGGCGATCTGCCAGACGGTGAACGAGTTCCACGGCAGGTTTTGGTTGAAGGAGGAGACCACCCAGTCGCGCCAGGGCCACATCGAGCGCTCATTATCCCCCTGATAACCATTGGTATCGGAGAAACGGGCCGCCTCCATCCAATCCCAGGCCATGCGTTCGCCATAGGCGGGCGAGGCCAGGAGGCGGTCCACCGCGCGCTCGTAAGCGGCCGGCGACGGATCGGCCAGGAAGGCCGTCATCTCCTCCGGTGTGGGCGGCAGACCGGTCAGGTCGAGGGTCACGCGCCGCAGCAGGACGGCGGGCGGGGCGGCGGGTGAGGGCGAAAGTTTCTCCCGGGCCATCCGCGCCCGCACCAGGGCGTCCACCGGGTGGGGGGCCGCGGCGGGGACCGAAGGGCGGACGGGCGGGGTGAAGGCCCAGTGTTTCCCCCAGGGCGCGCCTTCCGCGATCCAGCGGCGGAGGGTTTCCAGCTCGGCGGGCGACACCGTCTTGTTCTGGTCCGGCGGCGGCATGACGGCCTTGGGGTCATGCGAGGCGATCCGGGAGATGAGGGTGCTGCGCGAAGGCTGGCCGGGAACGATGACAGCGCCGTCCTTGCGGGATTTTTTGGCCTCGTCCTCGACATCCAGCCGGAGCTCGGCCTTGCGGTGGCTGGCATCAGGGCCATGGCAGGCGAAACAGCGGTCGGAGAGCAGCGGCAGGACTTCCCGGCTGAAGCTGACCGGCTCGGCGGACGCCCGGGCGTTTCCCCATCCCGCCGCCAGCAGCAGGGGGATAAACAAGGCAAATCTGTGGGGAGAAGACGGCAAGGTGAGGGGGTTACATCCTGACAACACTTAAGAGGAATGTTCCGGGACTTGATTAGGGCAAACTTTCCCGCGTAGGTGTTCCCACCCCACCGAGGATTCATGGCAGCACTCTCCTTCACCACCCTGAGCATCGCCGTTTTGCTCGGCATTCTCCGCCTCGCAGTTCAACCGCCGGTCGTTTCATGAAGGCACTCCGCACGGAAACCGGCCACGACCAGGATTCCTGGAACCACGCCTGGCTTCCCCTCCTGCCCGCCGGGGCCGTGGTCCGGGCCGGACTCATCGCCGACAACGAACCCCCCGCGCACCCCGCCGAGGAGGCCTTCCTCACCTCCGTCACGGCCGAATCCCGCCTCCGCGAACACCGGGCCGGACGCCGTCTCGCCCGCGAGGCCCTGCGGGCCGCCGGCGCTTCCGAGGTTCCGATCCTGAACGACGCGGCCGGTGCCCCGCAATGGCCGGCAGGCTGGACCGGGAGCATCACCCATGGGCGCGGTGCGGCGGCGGCGGCCGTGGTCCCGGCGTCACTTTGCCCCGCCCTCGGCATTGATCTGGAACAGGTCGCCCGGGTGCGCGACACCTTGCGAAAGATGATCCTTTCCCCGGCCGAAGTGACCGCCTTGGAAACAGAGTGGGCCGGCCGGGAGCAGGAATTTCAGGCCCTGGTGTTCTCCGCCAAGGAAGCGTTTTTCAAAGCCCAATGGCCCCTTCTGGGTCTAAGGCCCGGCTGGAAAGAGGTCACTTTGGAAATCGAGCCACACTCAGGCAAATTTGAACTCTTCACCCCGCTAGGAGCCGGTTCAAACCTACGTTGGGGAGGGCGCTATTCCTTCCATGAAGACACCGTGTTGACCGCCGTTTGGATTCACTGACCCAGCTCCTTGATGAACGACACCTTCCACTCTGCCATCAAAGAGATACAAATCACCTTTCGGGACAAATCCAAAACGGACTGGCTGACTGTTCTCATCTTTGTCGCGCTTAACGTAATCCAGTTATACAACAGCCTTTTTCACGATCCTTTTATCGGGTATGACGCCCGGGGTCATCTGGGATACATCCTTGCCTTGTCCCGGGGAAACTTGGTCAGCCCACATGACACCCACGAGTTTTTTTCCCCTCCCCTGCCCTATCTACTTCCCAGTCTGTCCCTTCTAGTGTTCGGGGTCAAAATAACTACTGCCGCCAAAATCGCCCAACTTATAAATTTCGGTCTTTCGCTTGGCCTCTCGTTTTTGGTGTTAAAAATAATCTCCGAAATTACCCCTCGTATTGAAGCCAGAAGATACTCACTTCTCGTCCTTGCCCTGTTTCCGGTTTATTATAAGACTTTTTCCTTCATACGCGGCGAACCCTACGTGGCATTCTTCAGTGTTCTTTCCGTTTTATACCTTCTAAGAATTATCAGAGAAAAAGAAATAAACAGGGCTCTGGCGATAAAACTGGGGTTGACCCTGGGATTCTGCGCCTTGTCCCGACAATGGGGTATTTTTGTCATTTTTTCGGCCATCCTGAGCTTTGCCATTTTCCTTTTTAAAAACAGATCGCTGCCCTTGTTGAAATCAATCACCCTGTGCCTTTGCATTACCTTTCTGACCAGCAGTTGGTTTTACTTTTCACTCCTGTATCGTTTTGGCTCTTTGAGCGCCTTTGCGCGCAGTCCCACCACGGAATTTTCGCTAAAAAACCAACCTTCATCCTTTTACTTTAGTCTCGGTTATCCGGAGATTTTCCTCAAACCCTTACGCCCGAGTTTTTGCAATCAGTTTATTCCCATCATGTATTCTGAAGTTTGGGGGGATTACTGGGGATACTTCATGTGTTTCGGAAAAAAGGAAAACTATCTTGACGGAAGCGAAATGGAACGGCTTGATCTTTATAACGAAGGCAAAAAAAGTGACATTCAAACCAATCTTTCAACGATGGGAAAAGATCTGGGAAGACTTAATCTGGTGTCACTTTTACCCTCAGCCCTAATCTTCGTATCACTCGTTTACACAGCACTTGCGTTTATCCGCAAAAAATCACAAATTTTCACCCCTTCTCTCAAGCCGCAACTGTTCCTTTTCTACTCCATTCTTGTCATTACTTTGACCGGCTATCTGTGGTTTTGCATTCGATATCCCAACTACGAAAAAGGAGACACCATCAAAGCTTCATACTTACTTCACCTCTTCCCCTTTACCGCCATCATCGTGGGATTATTTCTCAACGGTTTACATACAATTCATCCCAAAATTGTAAATTTTATTTTCGCCACCTTACTTCTCTGTTTTGCTCACAGTTTACCTTTTCTTACGACAAACTACTTTAAGCTTCCGTGGTGATTTGTTTATCCCCAAGTAAAGTCTTGTTGCATAAGATTTTTTCTGAGAATAAAACACGCTAACCGCGCTCTCGTTACATCAGCCCACCACCTTTGCCCCCATGCCAGACAAACCAGCGCTCACACTCGACGCCCATGTTCACTTCGTCGGCGACGGCTCCTCCGGCAGCGGTTGCTGGCTGAAGCTGGGCACGATGGTAAGACGGATTCAGGGCCGTTTTTTGCTCAGGGCGGCCGGACTGCCCTCCCGCCTCTTGGATGGGGGGCTCGATGAGGCCTTTGAAAATCTGCTCCGCCGCCTCGCCGATGGCACGGAGCTGGACGGACTCGTGGTCCTGGCCCAGGATGTGGCCTACCGGGAGGATGGCTCCAAAGTGGAGGACTTTGGCTCCTTTTACGTTCCGAACCGCCACGTCTTTGATGTCTGCCGCCGCCACCCCAAACTCTTTCCCGCCTGCAGCATCCATCCCGGCCGGCCCGATGCGAGGGAAGAACTCGAACTGGCCCTGGCGGAAGGCTGCCGGGTGCTCAAACTGTTGCCCAACTGCCTCAACGTCAACTACGCCAGCCCGAAACTGACCCCGTTTTTCGAGCGCATGGCCGCCGGGGGCATGGCCCTGCTGACCCACACGGGCGGCGAGTTCACCCTGCCCCAGTTCGACCCCGGCCTGGCCGACCCGAAACTCCTCCGCCGGCCGCTCGAATGCGGCGTGACCGTGATCGCGGCCCACGCCGCCGGAAGGAGCGGGCTGTGGGACCCGGACTGGACGGCCGACCTGGCGAGGATGACGGCGGAGTTCCCCCGCCTCTACTGCGACAACAGCGCCCTCTGCAGCCCGAACCGCTGGCGCACCCTGAAACACCTGCTCCACAGTGATTTGCATGACCGGGTCATCCACGGCAGCGACTTCCCGGTCCCCGTCGGGGGTTTCGGCCCTTTCCTCGGCGGACACCTGCGGCTGCGCGACCTGCGCTCTCACGGGAGCGAAAAAAACCCCTTCGAAAAGGACCGCAAACTCAAGGAGGCCATGGGGTTCAAACCGGAAACCTTCACCCGGCTCGACGCCGTGACGGGCCTGTCGAGGGCTTGGAGGCGCTGAGCGGACGGCGACACCACCGACAAATCCACTTTCGCCACCCGGGCGACCGCGCTTTTACTGCGTTTATCTTTGTCCAACAAGAGTTTAAAAGCGTAGGGTAAGCGTTTCATGCCAAGGGCGACAGAGGGTAAGGAAGACCGGCGGGAAGCTTGACACAACTTTGACTATTGCGCAAAGGTTTGCCCAACGCGCAAACCATGACTCCTGACGATACGGTGAAGCTCCTTCTCCGCAAAACTTTGCAGCAAGCCGTTCACTCCGCACCCACTCCGGAACACCGCCAGGCCGCCCTGCGTTGGATGGAAAAACTGGACCTGCCCGACCACCCCAAACGCCCTGCCCTCCCCCGTCGTCGGGCCAAATCCAGCCAGAACCTCCGCGCCTGAGGCCATCGCCTCCCTTTACCTCATGAAACTCCACCCCCTTCTGCTCGGCCTCACCCTCGCCACCTCCCTGACCGCCGCCCTCACCTCCGGCGGAAGTCGCACCACCATAGGCACTTACACCAACACCGGTTCCCTCGGTTCGCCCTTCGCCACCGGCGTCCGCACCGCCGGCGCCCTCGCCAACCGCACCGGGCTGATCGAGGTCCTTTTCCCGCGTCACACCCTGCCGGTTTCCGCCGACTCCGATGGCGACGGCCTCCCGGACGCCTGGGAAACCGCCAACGGCTTCAACCCCAATGCCGCCGATCCGGCCACCACCGACACCGACCACGACGGCCTGACCGACGGCCAGGAATACATCGCCGGCACCAACCCCCGCCTGGCCACTTCCCGCTTCGCCGCCACCTCCGCAGCCGACCCCGCCGGACTCCGGCTCAGCTTCACCACCGTTTCCGGCCGCACCTACCGCATCGAAAGCTCCCCCAACCTCAGCACCTGGACCACCGTTGAAGACATCACCGGCGACGGTTCCCCCAAATCCGTCGTCGAGCCCTTCCCCTCCGGCCCGGAAGCCAGGTTTTTCTACCGCATCCAGGTGCTCCTCACTCTGCCCTGATAAATCATATCCCCTTACCAACCAACAACTCCCACCTCTCGCTTTCTCCTCCTGCCTCGACCCCATTTTTAATCCCCCTTCTGCATGAATGCCTTGAAAACCCTCGCCTGCCTCGCCGCCACCGCCAGCCTCTCCGCCGCCGTCCCCGGTCTCATCAACTACCAAGGCCTCCTGACCGATAGCAACGGCAACCCTGTTTCTGGTAACAAAACCTTCTCCCTCAACGTTTTCGACGCCGCCACCGGTGGCGCCCAGCTCTACACCGAAAGCCTGGGCCCGGTGGCCGTGACTCAGGGTGTTTACAGCTTCACCTTCGGCAGCGGCGGCACCAGCACGGCCAGCGTGGCCGAGGTCGTGGGCACCACGGCGGGCACCGGCACCGTTTACGCCAAAATCCTTTCCGGCACACCCCTGGCCGGAACCCTCGCGGTCACAGACGGCACCTACGCCTGGAACGATGTGACCGGCAACGGCACGATCCAGGCCACCGCCACCAGCACGGTCGTCAGCGGTTTTGTGGTGGGCGGAACGATCACCGTGGGAGGCAGCGGTTACACCACCGCCCCGATCGTCACCATCACCGGCAATGGCACCGGCGCGACCGCCACGGCCACCGTTTCCAGCGGAGCCGTCACCGCCATCACCATCGTCAACCCAGGCAGCGGCTACACCACGGGAGCCACCTTCACCATCGCCGCCCCAGCCGCCCCGTTCAACGTCACCTTCACCGGCGGCACCCTCACCGCCACCTACGCCAACGCCCCCACCGTCGGACGCACCCTCACCGCCAGCTATCAGCAAAACTCCAGCGGCATCGTCAGTGCCCTCAGTGCCGGCCAGCAATGGCTGCAACTCACCGTTGACGGCGTAGCGCAGTCGCCTAGGGAGCGTCTGGTGGCCGTGCCGTTTGCCTTGAAGGCAGCAAGCGCGGATGTGGCTGCGGTGGCGAATTCGGTTCCAGATGGCTCCATAACCAGCAGTAAACTTATTTCGGGAGCAGCGGCAGCAAATCTTACTGCCAGCGGTTTAAGTGGGCTTCCGACCGGGAGTGTCGTTCTCTCAAGAGACGTGAATACAAATCTTGAATCAACAGGCTTTTCAAAACTATTTGCACCCATGATGTCTTTTATGATGAAGAGAGCCAACCAAAAAGATCTTAAAAAAATAAAATCAATACTCGAAAAAAATTGACCGGCGATTTTAATATCAGCAAACTTACAGACCAACTTTTCCGCTACGAATCGGGAAAGTTGGTTGCTGTTTTAACCAGGAT
>JANOBW010000144.1:0-2618 GCA_031411855.1 Opitutia bacterium | reverse complement strand
GGTTTTCGGTGGCGGCGCGGAGTTTGCGCAGCTCGGCTTTCAGCTGGTCGGTGTCCTGCACCATGCGGAGGTCCTGCGGCCGGTGGGCCTTGTCCGCAAGCCAGCCGCCGGGCGGGCGGGCGCCGTCGGGGGCTTCGTCTGCGGGCGCGGTTCCAGCCTCCTGGCCTGGCCGGGCGGCCGCAGAACCAGGGGCGGCGTCTGCGGTGCCGGCTCCTTGATTTTTCCCGGCTCCACTGCGGACGGCGCGGTCCTGGAGGAGGCGCAGGGCCACGGTCTGGCGGTGGGTGGTGACGGCAAACCACGAGGCGAGCACGGCAAAGACGGCGGCCGCAGCCCAGGCGGGATGAACCCTGAAGCGCCCGGCCGGCTGTGCGATGGCGGGCGGGACGAGGGAGATGAGGCGCTGGGTGGTGCTGGAGCGGTTGATGCGCCGGCGGATGGCGGCGAGCTGGCAGTGGGGCGGATTTTTCTGCTGTCCGCTGAGGGCGACGCCGGCGGCCATGTCGCGGGCCTCGCGCACGGCGGCACGGAGGGACGGGTTCAGGCGCAGCTCGCGGTCAAAGGCGGCGCGCTCGGCGTCGTCGAGGAGGTCGAGCGCGTGGAGTCCGGCTTGTTCGAGGTGTTCGCGGTCAATCATGGCTTTTGAGCAGTTGGCGGAGGCGCATCAATCCCCGCCGCACGCGGGATTTGATGGTTCCGAGTGGTTCATTGAGACGGTCGGCGATTTCCGGCCCGGTGCATTCGAGAAAGACAACCATCTCCACGGCCTGCCGCTCCTGCGCGGGCAGGTGGACCATGGCGGCCGCCACCCGGCGCCACTCCTCGCGCGCGGCGAGCACGCCGGCACCCGATTCCCCGTCGAGTGCGGCGCTCTGCTCGTCGAGCGGAACGAGGGGGATGGCACGGCTGCGGCGGCCGCTTTTCCTCAGGCGGTCCAGGCAAAGACCCCGGACAAACATGAACGTCCAGGTGAAAGGTTTCGACAGGGCGGGGTCAAACTCGGCAGCCCTCTCCCAGAGCCGGACAATGGCGTCCTGGAGCACCTCCTCGGCCTCCTCGGCATTGCCCAGCGAGCGCAGGGCGTAGCTGAAAATGGGAGCGGAGTAAAGGGCGTAAAGCTCCCCCACGGCAGCCTGATCCCGCGCCGCCATGCGCTGGATCAGGCGTGTTTCCTCCTCGCACGAGCGCCCGCCGGACGGCGTGTGGCCGTTCGAAAAGTGGGCGCTGATGGCGGGGCGGGGAGGCATTGCCTTGTTTTGGGGGAAAGTGGAAACCTCAGGGACGGATGCGGAAGAACTCCCGACTGGTGACGGGACGGGTGAGGGCGCGCTCAAAGCCGTCGCCGGGGACGGTGGGCAGGGTTGTCCACGGGCCGGTGGAGAGTTTGCTGCTCGCCTGCACTGGGGTGGTGACTCCCGGCGTGGTGGGATAGCCGATGACAAAAACGGGGTTTCCGTTCAGGTAGCCGAAGACGGGAATGAGCGAGCCCGCCGGGACGTTCGGGCCACCAGGCGTGGGCGGGATGCAGTAGAAGTTCCCACCTGGTCCGAGCCGGGCGCAGGCGGTGTCCGGAGCGAGCGGCGGGACGATGGCGAAATCAATGAGCTGCTGGATGCCGGAGGTGTCGTAGCGGACGAGGTGGAGTTCCTCCCCGTTTGTGCTGGAGAGCTTGAAGGGGGCGTGGAGCACGCCGAGGGTGGGCTTGTCATCATCGCAGAAGATGATCAGGCTGGCCTTGGGCGCGAGGACTGTGGGAGAGGGAAAAACGAAGCGTGCAGTCGTCTGGAACAACTCCTCCGCGAGGGCGAGGCCGCCGAGGTCGATGGAGGCTGTCGAGGTGTTGCGGATTTCCACCCAGTCCTCGATCTGGCCCTTTTCATCAGCCAGGCCGTGGAGATTCTGCGAGACGACTTCCGAGATTTCCAGCCCTGCGATGTCCGTGGCCCCGGAGGTGGTGGCGAGGGTGAAGAGCTGGCTGCTGGTCGTTTCATCAGCGGCCTCGGCAGGCAGGCCGGGGATGTATTTTTTAGCCCCGCTCAAGTCCTCGGCCTCCAGGTAAAACTCCAGAGGCGTGCCTGCGGCGACTGGCGACTCCAGCGTGCCGGAGAAGACACCGTCCAGGCGGCCGCCGTCGGCGTTCTGGCCGTCGTCGTAGAGGAGGGCTTTCTTGAAGCTCTTGTCCGTGGCACCGCTCTGGCGGTAGTGGACGATGAGGCCGACGATGCCCACGTCGTCCTTTGCCTTCGCGAAGAAGCGCAGCGGGAGGTTTGACTGAAATGACTGCAGGCTGATGCCGCTGATGGAGGCGGTGGGCTCGACGGTGCCGTTGTCCAGATTTGGCCGGCCGGGATCAGGCAGGCGGTTGATGCGGGAGACAGGATCACCATCCGAAAACCGGGCGAAGCTGGCGTTCGCGGGGAGTGCAGGATAGGCCGAAGCGTCCGTGGTCTGGGTGCCGGAGAGGATGCGGAGTGTGCCGCCTTCCTTGGGAAGCTTAAAGCCGGTGGACCATGTGGAGAGGGTGGTGTTTTTCGAACAGAGGACAAGCTGCCGCTTTCCCGCAGCCAGGGTGACGCCGGCGGGAAGGACGAAGGTTTTTTTCACGCCGTCGAGTTCCT
>JANOBW010000143.1:0-2380 GCA_031411855.1 Opitutia bacterium | reverse complement strand
TCGGTGAATCCATCGCAAGCGCCCGCCTGGCTGGCGAGAAATCCCTCCCCTTCGGAAAGTTCCTCACCGACCACCCGCGCGATTTCTCCCGCATGGACCAGTCCTGCCTGGCCTGCCACACCGGCAAGGACTTCCACCAGGCCAGCGTCGAGACCAACACCTCCTGCTCCGTCTGCCACCGCGAGCACCAGGGAGCCGGCAGCCTCGTCAGCGTTTCCCCGGTCAACTGCTCCAACTGCCACGGCGATCCCGCCCAAATGGCCTCGGCCGGCCTCATCTCCCGCCAGCTTCCCGCCGCCGCCTTTGATCCACCCCTGGCCAAAGGAGTCAGCGCGCACGCCTCCGCGCATCCCACCATGGGGCGCACCTCGGTTTTCACCAGTTTTGCCGGAGATCCGGAGAAGGGGGGAAGCCACCCCGAGTTCCAGATCCTTCGCGAAAAACACAAGGACACCACCCCGCTCAAGTTCAACCACGCCCTGCACCTTTCCGGCACCACCCTCAGCCTGAAGGCCGGCGGCGGGTTTTCCATCAGCCCGGAGGAGGTCGCCGCCACCCTCGCCCAGTCCCCCATCCCGCTCATCAACGGCCAGCCCCTCAACTGCTCCTCCTGCCACGTGCCCGACGCCTCCCGGGCCTTCATGAAACAGGTCACCTTCGAGCAGAATTGCCGTGCCTGCCACTCGCTCGATTTCGACGAAAACACCCCCGGCCTCCAGCTTCCCCACGGCAACCCCGACCTCGTCCGCAGTTTCCTGCGCAGCCTTCCCGCCCCCTACGCCGACTACGCCCGCACCCGCCTCGGCAAGACCCGCGAGGATGAGCTCGCGGCTTATCTCCGGGAACGCATGGCCTCCCTCCGAGCCCGCGCCATCTCCGGGGAAAACCTTGAGCACAGCGCCTTCTTCGGCGACTCCCGCTCGTCCAAACCTGCGGGGGTTGACGACCCCGGAGCCGCCGCCCGCCGCGCCAAGTTTGTCGGTTGCAGCTACTGCCACGAGGTCACGCCCAAGGGCGAACTGGTCCCGGTCGTCACCCCGCCCCACATCCCCGACCGCTGGCTCCTCCATTCCCGGTTCAACCACGCCAGCCACACGCCCTACGCCTGCAACGAGTGCCACAACGCCTCCTTCAGCAAGGAAACCTCCGATATCCTGCTCCCCGGCAAGGAAAGTTGCGCCATCTGCCACAGTCACGAAGGCGGGGTCAGAAATGACTGCGCCACCTGCCACGGCTACCACAAGGAAAACCCGCTTCGCGTCCTCAGGTCCGAGACCGCCAAATGAGACCCTCCGGCGCCAGCCTCCTGCTTACGCTTCCCTCCGCCTGCCGCGGGGCCGGAGCCTGCCGCCCGGGTGTCCTCCTGCTCCCCTCGGTCCTGCTTCTGGCCACCTCCTGCCACAACACCTCGCCACCCGGAAGCGCGGAGCCCCAGCACCGCCGTGCCTCGTCTGCTTCGTCTGCCTCACCTCTGAAATCTGAACCGAGCTTGGCGAGAAAGACTGCCGAAGGCAGCCCGAAGGGAAGCGAAGTGAATCAAATCTTGAATCTGAAATCAGAGGCGTCAGCCGCCCTCCCTCACCAGCGCGTCAGCACCGCCCCTCCCCCGACCGCGCCCGAAAAAACCCCGGCCGATCCCGGTGCCGCCCTGCCCGCGCTCGGCCCTCTGCCCGCCGGGCCGGCCACCCCGCCCACGGTGGGGCAAAAGCTTTATCCCGGAGGTTCCCTTCCCCCCACGGTCTTCAACCCCGACCCCGGGGCCGCCCACCTTCCCGCCCCGGCCGCCGAGCCGCCCCTGTTCCCCTCCAATGTGGTCACCTTTCCCCGTCAGGAGTTCGACCCGGTCCCGGCCGACCAGGCCCTTCCCCGCGGCCCTCTCTACCGGTCCTTCCTCATCCCCGGCCGCTACCTCCCGGTCGTCCCCGCGGCCACCATCCACCCCGGAAACTTCGATCCCATCCGCCCCGGCTGGGAAATCCACCACACACATGAAACAGGCGGCCCGCCTGACCCCGCCTCGTCTGATTCCCCTCAGAAATCTGAACCGAGCTTGGCGAGAAAAACTGCCGAAGGCAGCCCGAAGGGGAGCGAAGCGAATCAAATTTCAAATCTGAAATCCACTTCTCATCCTGCCTCGCCTGATTCGCCTGCCTCTGCTCTGAAATCTGAAATTTCAAATCTGAAATCTCTTTCCCTCCCCCGCGAAAACACGGTCGAAAACCTCCCCGTCACCCACCGCTGGCACCCTCCGGAGAACTACCCGTTGTCCGAAGCCGGACGCGGCCTTCCCCCCAACTCCGTCCCCGTCCCCGACCGCTGGCACGCCCCCTTCGCCTCCTGGCGGCGCTACACCGGCGTCATTCATGAGCTATGGCCTGGC
>JANOBW010000142.1:0-8647 GCA_031411855.1 Opitutia bacterium | reverse complement strand
CCCTGACCGACCCAGGAGGCCAGCCAGAAGAGGGAAGGCAGGCGGTTTTTGATCGGGGTGGCCGAAAGGAGCAGGCGATAGCGGGGCGAAAGTTGGCGGACGCCCTCGGCCAGGTGGGAGTCGTCGCCTTGGAGTCGGGTGCCTTCGTCAACTACGACGCAATCGAAGGAATCGGCCTCGCGGATCAGGGTGGAAAGGGTGGGGAGGAAGACGCAGCGTATGCCGTCCACTTCGGCTCCGATGTTGTGCCAGTAAAGCGGGTTGGCGTTGAGGCCGTGTTCGGTGATGAACTGACGGCGTCGGCGGCGGAGGGCCTCGGGAACGCCATCGCGTTGCAGCCATTCGTCACCGCCGTTCATTCCGAGTTGGTGGTAGGACGTGATGTAGAACGTCGGCTTGCCGGTGGTCTCTTTCGCGGGCCGGCCAAGTTTCCACCGAGTCCAGGCGGCCTGATCGGGCAACGGCCGGACAGCCACACCGAAGAAGAGCGAGCCGACCTCGCGCATTTGCTGGTGCAGGGACTCAGGGGCGACGAGCAGAACCCGCCGCGCCTGCTTGAGGAGAGGCCAGGCAAACGCGGCCAAGGTCTTGCCCATGCCGGGCTCCCAGGCGAGAATGGCGGCATTCTTCATGGCCGCGCGGGCAATGTCCTCGGTTTGGTAGGATTTGAAGTGGAAGGGAATCATGAGGTTTGAATGTATTTGGGCGATGAAAGCAGTTGTTTATGTCACGTTGCGTTGGTTGCTGGGTTGGCGGCAGGGTAGATATTTGATTTCAGCCTCGCTTGTTTGGTCATTTTGTATCTCTTAAGTGCATGGTTTCGCCTTGCTCAGAAACGCTCACTGAAGATCAGGCTCGTCTCTTTTTGGAAACACCTGGTGCTCATATCTTTTGGTTGAAAAGACCTACTTGGTGTTCTCTCTTTTGGCTTTTTGTCGCTCTCGTCTGGCAAGACTTTCTAGGGTTGTTTTCTACCCGTCTAAAGCGATGATTTAAAAGGTGGAAAGCCCGCCGGAATCGTCGGCACTTGAACCGGGAATCCCACCGATTGCGGGATGCGTCGCCGGCGGGCTCGCCAAAGTCAGAGAAAGCGGTGCTTCACCCAGCGGGGAAATTCCTCCGAGGGGGAACGTAGTTGCAGTGGGTAGAGGGAGTCGGTCCGTTTGGCGACGAAGCCCTCGTAGAACTCACAGTCGAGGACGCGGTTCATGTCCTGGAGACGTTGCCAGCACAGGAGCAGAACCTCCGGGCCGTCGGCTTCGAGGGTGTGGGCGAAGAGCATGACCTTGTCGGTTGCCTGCGTGGGGACCGCGAAGGGGGCGAGGGAGTGGAAGGTGTCTAGTGGCAACAGGTGTGTGGCGAGGGTGTCCTGGCGGGCAAGGTAGGTGTCGCTGGGCGAGATCCAATCCAGGACGATCAGACAGCCGCGCAGGAGTCCGTGACGGCGTTCCAGGGCCTCGCAGTCGAGCCAGTCGAGACCGCATTCCCTTAGGGAGGCCAGGGCGGGGCCGAACTCGTGCGCGATGGAAAGGCGTTCGCCGTGGCGGTTGAACATCGTGCCCGTGGGAGTATGGACGAGTGCGCGCCAGCCGTTGACCTTGGGTTCGTAGGCCCAGAGGCCGCGTTTGGCCGGGGCCTTGTCGAAACGACCGCCGTTGAGGGGACGCAGCGGGTAGGTGGGCGGACTCACGCGTCCTCCTCCCAGTCCCGCGACTCTTCTTTCTCCCTGCGGAGATCCTCGGAGGTCGGCTCCTCGTCCGTCTCGAAGCGGAAGAGGGGCCGGGTTGTTGGTGTGGGGACGTAGGGAGGGAGTCTTTTCAGTTCCTCCTGCAAGAGGCCGAGGTGTTTTTGATAGATCGGGCATGGATACATGAATGGGGTCTGGGGTGTCGAATCAGTCGCTGCGGTCGGACTTCTTCTTGACCATGGCGATGACGGGGCAGGCGCGTTCCAAGGCCTCGTTCTGGGCCGGGGTGAAGGCGGTGTGCCGGCCGATGTGGTAATCGGGAGTCGGTTTGATCACGCTCTTGGCCGAGAGGGCGGCGGTCGCGCCGTGTTTGGCGAACAGCTCCTGCATTTCCGCGATGAGGTCGCCGATGTGGTCACCGGTCAGTTCGCTGGCCTTGTCGCCATCCACCTTGAGCTCAAAACTCTGGCGGAAGAAACGCGCGGCTTGTTCCTCGCCGACGGCGGCGACGAGCGGAGCCTCGTCGGGCAGGATGCGGTAGCGGTTCTGGAACGAGACGAGGACGGAGCTCTCGCAGTTGCGGCATTCAACCGAGGACGGGATGTCGCTCCGCCCCGCGTGGTGGGTGAAGAAAAACTGTTTCGCCAACGTAATAAGTTCGGACTTCTTGGCCTTGATGGAGCCTTCGAGGGCGTCGAGCTGCTCCTGCTCGGTCACGATGTCGCGGACGAGTTTGGAAACGTCGCCGGTTAGATCGGGCAGGACCGGGTAATCCTTGCCGCCCTTGGCCTCCTTCTTGGCCAAGCCGGAGAGGTCGAGTTTCTTGAAACCGGCCTTGGCCGGGGTGGTGTTGGGTGGGTTCATGGGAAAAGGGGTTAGGTGCGGACGATCTTGAGGGGCGTGCTGAGCTTTTCGGCCCAGGCGGCGCGGCGTTGCTCGGCGGTGAATCCTTCCTTGGCATCCTCCTCGTCGGTCCACGTGTAGCGCAGGGCGGGGGAGGCCAAGAGCTGGGGGATCGGCCCTTGGCGTAAGTCCAGGCGGAGAGAGGCAAAACGGCCGTCCTCGGATTGGAGGGAATAGCGCGGCATGGCGGTTTAGGCGGCGGCGGGGAGGCTGCGGAGGACGGCGGCGATGCTGAGCGCGCCCTTGCGGTAAACGGTGACGGCGAGGAGTTCTCCGCCGCGATAGACGGCCCAATGGCGGGTCCGTTTGTAGCGAGTGATGGTGATGGGCATGGGATGGTGTTG
This sequence comes from Opitutia bacterium, assembly GCA_031411855.1. Taxonomy (GTDB): domain Bacteria; phylum Verrucomicrobiota; class Verrucomicrobiia; order Opitutales; family JANOBW01; genus JANOBW01. The sequence goes on along the minus strand of JANOBW010000142.1, from coordinate 5,713 downwards.
TTGGGAAATGGGCGCAAAAAAGCCCCGGCGGGGTGGCCGGGGTGTTGGGGCTTTACGTCTGGGGCTTCGTCCGAAAGCTCAATCCATGGACTTTCTCAAGGCTCTCTACACGTGGTTTCTCCAGGCGGGTTTATGGCAGCAAATTCCGATCGTTTTCTGTCTGATTTTCGTCGTGCTGCTCCCGTTGGTCCGATGGATCTGGGGCTTGGTAACGAAAAAATCCAAGGAGAATTGAAACGATGGTTCCGTTTTAGGATATGCGCTTCTTGCAGAAGATCATTTCGGGGGGACAGGCCGGGGCCGACCGGGCCGCCCTGGATGTGGCGATCCGGCATGGCTTCCCGCATGGCGGTTGGTGTCCGCGCGGACGGATAGCCGAGGACGGTCCGCTCGACGCGAAATACCTGCTCCAGGAAACGGAATCGGACGGCTACGTGGAGAGGACGGAAAGGAACATCCGCGACTCCGAAGGCACCTTCCTTTTCAGCTTTTCCACTGAACTCACCGGCGGATCGCTCCGAACCTATGAGCTGTGTTTGAAGCACGGGAAACCCTTCATGCACCTGGCCAAGAACGGCCGTTACCAAGAGCTGGATTACGGGATCATCATTCTCAATTTCATCGGGCGGAACGACATTACTATTCTCAACATCGCAGGTTCCCGAGAAAGCAAGGAACCGGGCATTTACGAATGGACCAGGGAGTATTTGGAGGAGACCGTATTTTGGAGCCATAACAACCCTGGGGTGTTGGGTGGCCCCGACGAGGGTTAACCCGCTCGCTCCAACGACTTAAGCCTCTGCTTCAACTCCTCGAACAACACCGGATTGGCGGCGGCGACATCCTCGATTTCGGGCAGGGCAAAATGCCGGGCCAGGGCTTCGAACGAGTGCCAGCGCGTGATGGTAATTTCCCCGAGGCGCAGGGTGGCGGTTTTGGGAGGCCGGATGCAAAAGCCGTGGGCTTGGTTCTGCCAGTCCCAAACGACAAACACCTGGGCGGTTCCGGCGACGGCGACGCGCTCGGCAGATTGCCCGCTGCGGGCTCGGAGTTCCCAGCGGTGCAGGGTGGTGTTGACGGTGGCAAGGCAGCATTCCTGACCGGCCTTGAACCAGGGTGCCAGGGACGTATCGCAGAGGATTTTAGAGCGGGTGGCGTGCCACCCGAGACGGGCGTAAGCGGTGGGCGGTTGGAAGGGCAGGGTGTTCACCTCAAAATCGTTTCTTGGGTTTGGGAGGGGGCGGGGAGCCGGAGGCCTTTTCCTCCAGGAGTTTCCAAAACCTGGCCTCGTAATCGGTGATGTCGGCCAGGTTGGCGGGTTTGCCGGAAAGGTCCAGGGGAGTCACCCGGTTGGCGTCGTCGCCGTGGCCGTCAATGTCGAGGTGTTCGTTGTAGTGCGAGGCGAAGTCCGCGCCTTGGTTGAGAGCGGCTTGAAGGGCGTCGCGGTCCACCGAAGAGGCCCCGAGGAAGTCCACGGGCACGAGGCGGTTGTGGTCGTCAATCAAGGCCACAAACGGTGGGTGCTGGGTGTGGACAATCCAGGGGTTGAGGGAGAGGGCAAAACCGCCTTCGGACGTGGAGGCGTATTCAGTGACGAGAAATTTGGGCAGGGCGGGAGGCATGGGCCAAGCAGGGGGAAAAGGACCTCAGGAGGCGAGGAGTTTGCGTTTGCCGGTGGCGGGGGCCGCGAGGGTTTCCGGAGTGGTGGCCGGCTTGGCCCGGTGGTGGCACCATTCGCGGAGGGATTTGATCTGCTCGGCCATCATCTTGGAGAGCGGGGTGGTTCCCATGATTACGGTAATCATGAGGTCGAGCGGGGGATGAAACGGGCGTGGGCTGAGGTTGTAAGTGGCGTAGAGGGCCTCGGAAAAGGCCGCCTCGATTTCCGCGCCGGAAAACCCCTCGGTCTGGCTGACGAGTCTCGCCAGTTCGGTCTCGGTGTAACAGTCGGTCCGGCCCTTCTTGCGGGTGACGACCCGCCAGATGTCCTCGCGTTCACGGGCGGTGGGCAAATCCACAAACCATTGTTCATCAAAGCGTCCCTTGCGCAGAAACTCCGGCTTGAGCTTGGAGACGTCGTTGGCGGTGGCCACGACCAGGACCGGGGCTGTCTTCTTGTCCATCCAGTCGAGGAGGGTGCCGATGACGCGTTCGGAGGTGCCGCCGTCCTGCCCGCCCTGGCCGCCAAAACCCTTGTCCAACTCGTCAATCCAGAGGACGCAGGGTGCCACCGCCTCGGCGGTCTGGATGACGGCTCGGGTGTTGGCTTCGGACTGGCCGACGAGGGAACCAAAGAGGCTGCCCGCATCGAGTTTGAGCAGGGGCACGCCCAGAATCGAGGAGGTGGCCTCGGCCACGAGACTCTTGCCGCAGCCGGGGATGCCGAGGAGGAGGAAGCCCCGTGGGTTGGGCAGACCCCAGGCGCGGGCCTCGGGGGTGAAGGCGTGGCGGCGGTCGCAGACCCAGGTCTTGAGCGAGCCGAGCCCGCCGATGTCGTCCAGTTTCACCTTGGTTTCCACGACCCGGAGCAGGCCGTTCTTCTTGAGCGTGGTGGCCTTCTCGCGGGATACGACCTTGGGGTCGAGTTTCTGGCCCTTCGATTCAACAAACGAAAGGGCGAGGGCGTCGGCTGCCTCCTGCGTGGTCAGACCCGAGGCGGCGTCGAGGAGCGGGGCGGGGTCGTCCACCGTGAGCCCGCCAGACGCGGCAATTTCCTGAACGATGCCGGCCAGCCGGGCGCGGTCCGGCAGGCAAAAGTCCACGACCTGAAACTGCTTTTCCAGTTCGGGCGGCAGCTTCACGTAGGGGGCGACGACGATGTAGGCGCAGGAGTGACCTTTCCCGCCCTTGCCGAGGGCGAAAGCCTGCTGAAACGCTCGGACCAGGCCGGGGCCGGGGTCCTTGAGCCAGAGTTGGAAGTCCCACAGGATCAACGTGGTGTCTTCGGAGTGCAGGAGGGACAGGGCCGCGTTGGGGTCACCCGCTCCGCCTTTCGGACAAGCTTTTCCATCGGCGGCGGAAAAGCCGTTGTTGACGTCCCAGTGCAGGCAGCGGCGCTTGGCCGCCTTGCAGGCTTCGAGCACGTCCTGGGCGACGCGCTGCTCCTCGTGGGAGACGATCCAAAGACCGGTGTAGCCGGCCTTGAGGTAGTTGGTGAGTTGGGAAACCATAGGTTTAGTTTTCGGGATAATCGGGGAGGGTGACCGGACGGACCGGGCCTTGGGTGTGGGGAAGGAGACTGTTCAAGAACTCGCGCTTGGTGGCGTCGAGTGGGGCATCCACCGCGACGATCTGGTAGCCGTTGTCGCAGGGATTGGCGTGGTGGGCGTGGTGCAGGGAAAAGCCGATCCACGTGACCTGTTCGCGTCGGAAACGGACCGGCGTGATGGTGAGCGTGTGTGGCGGTTTGGGCTTGGTCAGGCCAAGCAGGCCGATCGAGAGGAGAATCTTTTCGCACTCGTGGTCGGAGTGAACTACGAGGCAGAGCGGTTGGTTTTCCATGATTACAGTAATCATCGCCGCGCTCAGGGCACGAGATGGGTGACCTCCCATTCGATGCAGGCCGAACGGGAGGCGTGGGTGAAGAGAACCTCGGAGCCACCGGGACGCCGGACCTCCCAGAGCTGGGTGACGTGGTTGAACTCGACCTCGCTGTTGCGCTCGACGGTGAGCGTGCCGAGCTCGCCCAGCGGGAGAAGTTCGGTGTGGAGGCAGACGGCGGAACCGTCGGGCCGGAAGGTGAGTCGCGCAGAGGTCATGTGCGTTGTGAAAGCGGGTTGGCCTGGCTGAGGTGAAACTCCGGTTTCCTGACCTCCGAGGTTTTGACCCCGAGGGCCTCCTCAATCGCCTTGGTGGCGGCCTGGCAGCCCTGGCCTTTGAAGTTGTGGGCCTCCACCTTGACCTCGCCGGTGGGATCAATCGTGACCGTGATGGTTTTGCTCATGGCTTAGGTTTCAAAAAGAATGGCGACGGTTTCGTCGGTGCGGAGCTGGACGGGAGGTCCGGGGCGGACCACTCCGGCGACCACCAGATCGGTCACGGGCGTGGGGTCTTCCTCGACCTCATGGAAACGGGCCGAGGAGGGGGCGGCGTAAAGCTGGGCGTTTCCCAGGTGGTGCTGTTCGATGAGATGCCCGAGGCGGGCGTGGAGTTCGGAAACAGTCATGACTCAGGCGTTGAGGGTGAGGACGTGGGAGCCGTCGGCCTTGACCGAGCGGCTGAAACTGAAGGAACGCCCGGCCCGGGCGGCGGCCTGGCGGGCGGCGTTGAGCGCGGCGTGGACCCCGTAGATCTGCTTGAGCTTTTCGCAGGCGGGGCCGACGTGTTCCCGGATGGTGCGGCCGTTGTGGCCGTAGAAGTCGTAGATGAGGGTGAGCTTGCCGGTGTCGGGGATGCGGCAGACGCCTATGTCGTAACTGGAGCCGGGGACGCTGATGGCATGTTCACCCGTGCCGTAGAGGGCGGGCGGGTAGCCGTTGCGGTAGGCGGCGTCGGACGCGTCGTAATCGTCCACCCAGCGCCCAAACCAGCGCCAGTGGGCGTTGTTCCGCTGCAAGAACAGGCCGAGCTCGTGGCAGGCGGCGGCGAGGGCATCGAGGTCCTTGATTTCCAAATCAATGGCGGTGACGTGAGACATGGGAAAAGTAGTTGGGATGATTACGCGTAATCATGCGCTGAGCTTGCGTCCGAACCCGCCCTGATAGGCCTGGACGATGGCGGAGGCCTCGGCCCCGACCTTGCTGCGGGTGAAGGGACTGTCCTTGAGCGTGCGGGTGGTGAGGATGAGCTGGGTCTGGCACTGCTCGGCCAGCTGGGTGATGAGCGGGTCGTGGGTGACGTTGAGGGCTGGGACTCGGTCGAGGTATTCGCGGAGTTTGGCGACGGGGCCTTTCTTGTTTTCGGAATCCACCAGCGGGGCCTCGGGGTCGGCCAGGACGACGGCGGTTTCCTGGATGAGTTTGAGGAGGGTTTCCAAAACCTTGCGCTGGGCGTTGGCCGTGGCCTGCTGCAGCATCCCCTCATACTTGTCCTTGAGGCTTTTGGCCTCTTGGGAAGAGACCCCGGAGGAGACGGCGGAAAACTGGTCCGGGGCGGCCACGGGCATGAGCGCCCACTCGAAGCCGAAGCGGCCCGCGATGGCTTCCTTCGACGGGTAATCGCTGAGGCGGAAGGCGAGCCCCTTGGCCTTGCGTTCGTCCTGCAAGTGGGAGTCGTAGTGGGCGACAAAGACGTCGGCCTCGGCTTGGGCGGCGGCGCGGAACGCGGCCATTTTGGCCTCATAAGCGGCGTGTTCAGCGGTGGCGATGAGGCGGGTGTCGCCGAGCCCTTCAAAGGAGTGTTCAAGATGCCAGCGGCGGGCCTTGCCCACGACCTTGCGGTAGGGCTTGAGGGCGGCCTTGAAGATGGACTTGGAGTAGCGACCCTGGTCCTCGGCCATGAGTTTGTCTTGGGCGACCTCTTCGGAAATATCGTCGTCGGCGCGGGACTGGCCAGGGCTGCGAATGGTGAGGGAAACTTGGAAGAACGGTGAGGAGTTCATGGGAAAGTGGCTAGGGGGAGGTGACGTCAACAGGTCCGCCGGACGCCTCCTGCAGAAACAGCCGGGCATCCTCCTGGCCGACGCAGCGTTCAAGGTGGGCGCGGAGTTCTTCGGCCAGTTCGTCCCGTCCGCAGAACTCGTTGAGGTCGTTGATGATGGCGGCGATGGTGCCGG
>JANOBW010000141.1:0-30798 GCA_031411855.1 Opitutia bacterium | reverse complement strand
GAACAACTCCGCCGTGTTTGCCTTTTCCGCCGGGGCCTTGATTGATGTGCAGGGAGGCATCCTCACCGGTGGCAGTTTCGGGAACGAGGTATGGACCTCCAATCTGGCCGGTCTCAATGTCGCCGCCGGGGCCGTTTTCTCAGGCGTCGAGGCCAATGTCCGGGTGGATGCGCTCACCGGCTCCGGCACCATCAGTTCCGGCTATTCCGGCGCCGGTTATCAGAATTTCTCCTTCGGGGTGGCCAATGGCTCGGGCACTTTTTCGGGAACCCTGGCGGACAGTTCGATGAGCGCCAACTTCGTCAAGGAAGGAACGGGCACGCAGGTTCTTTCCGGCGTGAACACCTACACGGGAAATACCACGATCAGCCAGGGCACCCTGCGGATTGACCAGGCCAACGGTTTGGGAGCGGGCGCGGTCGGCGTTGCCGGAACCCTCGGCCTCAACCACAGCGGCACCACCTTCAATGCGATCAAGGTTGCGGGCTCCACCCCGACCATCTTCACCGGCACCGGCGCGTTTGCCACCACGGCTCCCACCCTGACCGGAGCGATCACCTCTGACGGCGCTTCCGGCACTTTCAGCATCCTCTCCAACGGGATCCAGGCGGGCACAAACAACCTCACGATGGCTGGCAACACCATCGCGCTCGGTAGCAAGTCACTCTACTTCAATGGCAAGGCCAGTGGGAATGTGGACTCCGAAACGGACGCCGCCACGCAGAAACTCACCCTCTCCAATTCCACCCTCTCGACCGGCGGGAATGTGTCCGTGGGCCGGGGCGCCCTCCTGCTTCAGGGGACCAGCAGCATGGCCATCGGCGGCCAGTTGCAAACCAACAGCGACTGGGCCATCATCTCCCTCCAGGGTTCCGGTTCGGTCACGGCGGCCGGTGGGGTTGATCTCACGGCCGGAGGTGTGATCGCCTCGAGCCTTTACATGAACGGGGGAAACCTGACGACATCGGGTATCACGGGTAACACGTTTGGCGGTGTCACCCACGTCCTTTTTAACGGTGGCACGGTCACAGCCAGTGCCGGCAACCCCGATTTTCTTCGGATGCAAACCACCGGGAACGGGGATTTTCACAGTGGTTTCGGTGAGATCGGAAATGGCGGTTTGAACATCAGCACCAACGATTTCGGTGTGGGCATTCAGACGGCGCTCGTCAACTTCGCGGGTGCCACAGGCACGCTCACCAAGTCTGGCGCCGGCACCCTGACCCTCTCTGGCGCAAACACTTACACGGGCGCCACCACGGTCGGTGCCGGCACGCTCAAGCTTCAGGGCGGGGCTTTTTCCACCACGCCCGGTTCCTATGCGATCGCCAGCGGGGCGGTGTTGAACCTGGACGGGAACACGGGGGTGGCCCTCGGAACCACTCAGATTTCGGGCGCGGGCACGCTGCTTGTTTCCGGAGGCACCTTCGCCAACGAAAGCCCCAACTCTCCTTCCGGACCAGGCCGCAATGTTGACCTTCTCTTGGGTTCCGGGGCCAGGATTGATGTGCAGGCCGGCGCGGTCATGATGAACGGCGGCTGGTCCAACCTCAACTGGGGATCCAATCTGGCGAATCTTAACGTGGACGGGACCTTCGACCTGTGGGACGGCCAGAGTGTGGTGGTGAACACCTTGACCGGTTCAGGCACGATCATCGGTTTTTGGGGAGGAAGCGGCACGTTGACCGTGGGCGCTGACAATGGCTCGGGGACGTTTGCGGGCACCCTGACCACGGCCTTGCCGTTCATCAAGATCGGCACCGGCACCCAGATCCTCACCGGAGCGAATACCTACACCGGGACGACCACGATCAGCCAGGGCACGCTGCAGCTCGGCTCCGGCGGCGCGACCGGTTCCCTTTCTCCCGCCAGTGCCATCACCAACAACGGCACCCTGGCCTTCAACCTTTCCGGCAACATCACCCAGGGCACGGGCTTCGCCAATGCCATCAGCGGCACCGGCAGCTTGGTTCAAAATGGCACGGGCACCGTCGCTCTGACCTCCGTCAACACCTACACGGGCGCCACCACCATCAGCTCGGGCACGCTGCAGCTCGGCTCCGGCGGCACGACCGGTTCCCTTGTTCCCGGCAGCGCCATCACCAACAACGGCACCCTGGCCTTCAATCTTTCCAGCACCATCAGCCAGGGCGCGGGCTTCGCCAATTTCATCGCAGGCTCGGGCTCGTTGGTCCAGAACGGCACGGGCTCGGTCGTGCTTGCCAACGGAAACACCTACACGGGGGCCACGGTCATCAGCTCGGGTTCGATCAGCACTTCCAGTCCCTCCGTCGTTTCAGGCAACAGCGGTTTTGGCAACGCCACCAGCCCGATCGTCCTGGGCGCGGCCGCCACCACGGGCACTTTCACCTACACCGGCAGCACCAACACCTTCTCCCGTGGCCTGACCGTCAACGGCGGGGGCGGGCAGCTCATCAGCACCGGCTCCGGCCAGCTCACCGTGGTGAGCGGCGGCGTCAATGCCGGCGGTTTGTTCACCGTCGGGGGCTCCTCCCAGCCCGTCTCCGTCTCCAGCGTGATCAGTGGCCCGGGGGCTCTCGTCAAAACCGGTTCCGACACGGTCTTCCTCGGCGGGGCCAACACCTTTGGCGGCGGTGTGACCCTCGCCGCCGGCACTCTCCAGTTGGAGAGCGCGTCCGCCCTTGGCACCGGGACCCTGACCGTCAACGGGGGCACGCTTAACTCCACGGCCGGCTTCCTCAACGCCAACAATAACCCGTTGACTCTCAACGCCGATGTCATCTACACCGGCACCGCCTCGATGAACCTGGGCTCGGGCGCGGCCACCCTCGGCACCCTGGCCGGCACCACCCGGACCATCACCACCAACGGCTCCGGCATCCTCACCCTCGGCGGCGTCATCGGCAACGGCGCCACCGCCAACTCCCTGACCAAGGCGGGCCTTGGCGTGCTGGTCCTGGCTGGCTCCAACACCTACACCGGCACCACCACCGTCAACGCCGGCACGCTCCGCCTCAACGCCGCCACTTCCTACCCGGGCTTCAGCGTCATCAACTCGACCGGCACCCTCCTCGTCCGCAACGCCAACGCGCTGGCCGGAGCCGGCAACACCGTCACGGTCTCGCTCGGCGGCACCTTGAACTACGCCGCCTCGGTTGACGCCCCCCTGGCCATCGGAGGATCGCTCTCCCTGTCTGGCGGCACCAACACCACCCTCGGCGCCTCGCTCGGTGCCACGCCGGCCAGTTCCCAGATCTCGGTCGCCGGCACGGCCTCGGCCACCGGCTCCGTCCGGGTCAACCTCTTCGGCAACACTGTCGGCTCCAGCGGCACTTATGCCCTCCTGCACGGTTCCGCCGGCAGCACCCTCGACGGCGCGACCTACTCCCTCGGCACGGTTTTCAACAACACGAACTTCACCGTCGGCGCACCTTCCGCCACTGCCACCGATCTCAGCGTCTCCGTCACCAGCGGGCTTCCCGCTCTCGCCACCGCCTACTGGAAGGGCGGCCTGACCGGCGCCACCAATGTCTGGGCCGCCTCCAATGGCTCCACCCAAAGCAACTGGGTCGCCACCTCGGGCGGCGCGGACCAACCCCTCGTGCCCGGCTCCGCTGCCGATCTCGTCTTCTCCAACTCCGCCGTCGCCACCAGTCCCAATGGGTCGGTCCTCGGGGCCGATATGACCGTCCGCACTCTGACCCAGCAGGACACCGTCAACGCGGTCGTGCTCACGGCCGACGGCTCCACCCTCACCCTCAAGCCATCCATCCCGACGGCAGGCATTACCCTCAACAGCGGCTCCCAGGCGCTGACCCTTGGTTCCTCCCTGGTTCTGGGCGCGTCCCAGACCTGGACCAACAACTCCGGCTCTATTCTGACCGTCAGTGGCAACGTGGCCAACGGCGCAAACTTTTTGACCGTGGGTGGCACCAACACCACCAGCATCTCAGGCTTCCTGGGCAATGGCTCCGGCGGCCTGACCAAGACGGGCTCCGGCACTCTCAACCTTACGGGAGCGAATGCCTACACGGGAGTCACCACGATTCTGGGCGGCACGGTCAACGTGGGCAGCGGCGCCGCGGCTTCCATCAGCGCCTCCACCGGCCTTGTGCTCGCCAACAACGCCAGCCTGACCCTCTCCAACATCAACACCGACCCCAACGTCAACCGCCTCGGCGACAACGCCGGCATCACTTCCTCCGGTGCCACCCTCAATTTCAACAACACTTCCGCCAGCGGCCTCGTTTATGCCGAAACCGTCGGCGCGGTGGCCCTCGCCTCGGGCCAGTTGAACGTCACCCTCCCGCAAAACATGGCCGGGGGCAGCGGCAATGTCCAGACGTTGACCCTCAACGGTTTGAGCCGCTCGGGGACGGCGTCGGCCACTTTCAGCGCGGCCACCACCGGCCCCAATTCCAGCACCAACCTCATCCGCGTGGCCGGCGCGTCGGCCACCCCCGCCGGGCAGATCATCGGCCCCTGGGCCACCGCTGGGGTTTCCGCCGCCACCCAGACCGACTACGCCGTTTACGACGGCTCCTCCAATGTCGTTCCCGCCAACATCGCCGCCACGGCCGAAAACACCTGGACGACCGGGGCGGACGTGACCCTCGCGGGCACCGCCACCCTCAGCGGCAACCGCACGCTCGACAGCCTGCGCTATGCCGGCGCATCCGCCGCCGTTTCCTTGGGCAGCAGCACCTTGGAAACCTTCGGCCTGCTCCAGGGCGGCTCCGCCCAGATCAGCGTTTTTGGCGGCGTCATCCGCCAGCCTGGCACCGCCCCGGCCAATCTCTATGTCACCGCCGGCAGCAGCACCCTGGTCTTGAACTCACCGATCAGGGACCACACCGGCGCGCTCACCCTCGTCAAATCAGGCGGCGGGCTCCTTGTCCTCACCTCCCAAAACACCTTCAGCGGCGGTGTGGCGCTGAATGTCGGGACCCTCCAGCTGGACAACAACGGAGCGCTCGGCTCCGGGCCGTTTACTGTCGGCGGTGGCGCGGTTCAGACCAGTCCCGGTTTCTTCAACGCCAACAACAACCCGTTGGTGATCAACAGTGATTTTAGCACCTCCGGCTTTCTTTCCCTGGGCTCCGGAGCGGTCTCCCTGGGCACGGTGCCGGGCGCTTCACGCGTCCTCACCGTCAGCAACATCCTCACCCTCGGCGGTGGAATTGGCGATGGCACCACGGCCTCATCCCTCGTCAAGGCCGGCGCCGGCACGCTGGTCCTCAACGCCTCCAACACCTACTCGGGCACCACCACCGTCAGCGTCGGCACGCTCCGTCTCAACCCCGCCGGCACCTTGGCCGGGGCGGTTTCAGTCGCCAACACAGGCAATCTCCTCGTGAGAAACGCCAACGCCCTGGCCGCCCCGGGCAACTCCGTCGCCGTGGCGGTGGGCGGGTCCCTTAATTATTACGCCTCGGCCAATGCCCCTCTCGTGCTCGGCGGCTCACTTTCCCTCGCCGGTGGTGCCAACACCGTCCTCGGAGCATCGGTCGGCTCCACCCTCGCCGGCGCGGGGATCAGCGTCCCGGGCACGGTCACCGCCACGGGTGCGGTCAAAGTCAATGTCTTCGGCCAGAGCTTCTCCGGCGGCATCGGCTCCTACGCCCTTCTCCAGGGCGGGGTCGGCAGCACGATCAATGGGGCAACCTATTCGTTGGGAACGGTTTACAATAACACCAACTTCACCGTCGGGGCTCCTGTCGCCACCGCCGCCACCCTGACCGTCCCGGTCGTCGGCGGGCTGACTCCCCTCGCCACCGCCTATTGGAAGGGCGGTCTCACCGGTGCCACCAATGTCTGGGCCGCCTCCAACGGCTCCACCCAAAGCAACTGGGTCGCTTCATCCGGCGGCGCGGACCAGCCCCTGGTGCCCGGCGCCACCGCCGACATCGTCTTCTCCAACTCCACCGTCACAACCCCGGCCAACAGCGCCAGCCTGGGGGCGGACATGACCATCCGAAGCCTGACCCAGCAGGACACCCTCAACACCTTCGGCCTGAATGCGGATGGCAACACGCTCACGATCGCTCCCTCCGTCCCCTCCGCTGGTATCACCATCGTCACCGGGGCGCAGGGCATGTCCATCAATTCCGCACTTGTCCTGGGCTCGGCCCAGACATGGACGGTGAACAGTGGCGGCCTCACGGTGGGCGGCGCCATTTCCAACGGGGGAAACCTCCTCACTGTCACCGGAGTCAGTCCCATCAATATCACTGGCCCGCTCAGCGGAGCCGGCGGCCTCACCAAGACCGGCGCTGGCTCGCTCTCTATCATCAACGCCAACTCCTACACGGGCACGACCAGTGTCCTGGGCGGCACCCTCACCGTCAGCGGGGCACAGGGGGCCGTCAGCGCCTCCGCCGGTCTGGTTCTTGGCAACAACGCCAGCCTGACCCTCGCCAACGCCACCACGGACGGTGTGGTCAACCGCCTGGGCGACAGCGCCGGCCTGCTTTCCCATGGCAGCTCGCTCAGCTTCAACAACACGGTTGGCAGTGGCATCGCCTATGCCGAAACCACCGGGGTCCTGACCCTGGCCAACGGACAGACGAACGTGGTGTTGAACAACGACATGACCGGCGGGGTCGGCAGTGGCCAAACTCTCACGCTTGGCGGGCTGTCCCGCGCCGCCAACTCCACTTCCACCGTCCTGTTCGCGGCCTCCGGCATCGGCTTGGGCACCGGTCGCAATCAGATCCAGGTCACGGGTGGCACCGCCACGCCGGCCGGCCAGATCATCGCCCCTTGGGCTGCCGTCGGGCTCACCGCCAGTAATGCGACGGACTACGCGGTTTACAACGCCACCGGGTCGGTCCTGCCGGCCAACCTCACCGCCACCCCGGAAAACGCCTGGGCCACCGGGACCAATGCCACCCTCAACTCCGGCACGACTCTCACCGCCTCCCGCACGCTCAACACCCTCCGCTACACCGGCCCTTTCACCACCCAGGCCCTGGCGGGATACAATCTGGAAACCTTCGGCATCCTTAACGGCAGCCTCAACCAGATGAACTTCAACAGCACGGGGGGCGTTTTGCGCCAGCCCGGCACCGCTGCCGCCACTGTTTACATCAACACCGGCAGTGGCGGTGTGGTCCTGAGTGTTCCGATCCAGGACCACACCGGGGCTCTCACCCTCGTGAAATCCGGTCAGTCCACCCTCTTTCTGAACACCGCCAACACCTTCAGCGGCGGCCTGGTGCTGAACGGCGGCACCCTCGCCGTGAACACTGCCCTCGCCCTCGGCACCGGCCCGCTTACCCTCAGCGGCGGCACAAATCTTGATCAGGGCAGTGGCTTTGGCTCCCTGGTGATGCCGAACAACAACCCGCTGACCCTCAACGGTGATTTTACGTTCAACGGCAGCAACAACCTCAACCTTGGCACGGGCGCGGTCTCCCTCGGGGCCACCCCCGGCACGGTTCGCATTATCTCCGCCAACACAGTCGGCCGGGTTCTGACCCTGGGCGGCGTCATCAGTGACGGCGCCACGGCAAACTCCCTGACCCACGCGGGCACGGGCACCCTCCTGCTCGCCGGCTCCAATTCCTTCAGCGGCACGGTTTCCCTCACCACTTCGGGCACTCTGATCCTTGCCGGCGCCAACGCCTACGCCGGTGGCACGACCCTGGCCGGCACCTCCACCGTGATCGCCCGCAACGCTTCCGCGCTCGGCACCGGCAACGTCACCGCCGGAGCCAACACCGCCCTGATCTACCAGGCCGGCGCGGACGCCGCCCTCTCCCTGGGCGGCACCCTCGCCCTCACCGGCGGCGCGAATTCAGTCATCGGTGGTTCTGTCGGCTCCACCGCCACCAGTGCCCAGATCAATGTCGCCGGCACGGCCTCCGCCACCGGCGCGGTCAAGGTCAACGTTTACGGCAACAGCTTCAGCGGAGGCTCCGGCACCTACACCCTCCTTCACAGCGCCAATGGCGCCAGCACGTTGGCCGGCGGCACCTACGCGCTCAATCTGGTTTACAACAACACCAACTTCACCGTCGGCACTCCCTCCGCCACCGCCACCGATCTCACCGTGCCGGTCACCGCCGCCACCCCGCTCGCCACCGCTTTCTGGAAGGGCGGCCTCGCCAACGCCACCCAGTCCTGGGCCGCCTCGAACGGCTCGACCGCCAGCAACTGGGGAGCCGACCTCGCCGGCACGGCCAGCGCCGTGGTGCCGGGGGCGGGCACCGATGTCGTCTTCTCCGCCACCACCGTCACCACCGCCCCCACGGCCTCCACCCTCGGCGCGGACATGGCCTTCAAAAGCCTGACCCAGCAGGACACGGTCAACGCTGTGACCTTAAATTATGATGGCTATGGTCTTACCCTGGGTGCCGGCGGTGTCACCATCAGCGCGACCGCCAGCACCAAAGGGCTGATTCTGAGCCCCAATATCACCCTCGGAGCGGCCCAGTCCTGGACCAACAATCAGACTGCCGTCATCTTGACCACCAACGGCTCCGTCGCCATGGGAGGGAATCTCCTCACCGTCACCGGCGCCGGTCCGGTCAGTATCAATGGTCCGCTGGGCGGCACTGCCGGCCTGGCCAAAGCCGGCACCGGAACCCTCACCCTGAATGCCGTCAACACCTACGCCGGCGACACGACCATCGCCTCCACCGGCGGCATCACCTTCGGCGGAGTCAGCTCTCTTGGATCTGGAAACTACGCCGGCAACATCACCTTTGCCGCTGCTGCCACGCTCACCCACGGCAGCTCCGCCGACCAGATTTTCTCCGGCCTCATCAGCGGCCCCGGGCTGCTCACGAAATCCGGCATCGCCACCCTGACCCTCACCGCCAACGAAACCTACACGGGGCTCACCACCGTCACCGGCGGACGCCTCGTCCTCTCCGGCAACAACGCCGCCGCCGCCGGCGGCATTACGGTCACGGGCGGCATCACCCAGTTCAACAACGCCGCCGCCATCAACGGCACGGGCCGCAATGTCACCGTCAACGGCAACGGGACTGTCCTCTTCGACTCGGGGTTCGGCGCGGCCAACCTCCCTTCCACCCTGCTCAACCGCATCGTCACCTCCTCCACTGGCGCCATCGCGGTGGACAATTTCGCGGGCGCCAATTTCGACTTCAACACGTCCGGCCTCACCGGTGCCTTCCTCGGCGCGGTCGGCAACGTGACCTACACCGGCAGCCTCACCCCCAATGGCACCGCCTGGCGTCTCGGCGGCGGTGGTGGCACGCTCACCATGTCGGCTCCGCTCACCGGGGTCGCCAACACCCTCACCGTCGGCAATGGCGTCGTCGTTCTCCCCGCCGGCAACACCTTCGCCGGCCTCACCACGATCAACAGTGGCGGCACGCTCCGCCTCGACTCCGGCCTCTCCAGCATGGGCAGCGCCACCGTGGTGGACAACGGCACCCTCGTCGTCACCAACTCTGCCGCGGAATCTTACGGTGTCATCAGCGGCACCGGTGCCCTGAACAAGTTTGGCCCCGGCCAGTTGACCATCTCCGGTCCCCAATACTCCGGTGCCACCGTTCTCAACGGCGGCAGCCTGGTGTTCACCGGAACCTCCTACACCGGCCCCATCACCGTCAACAGCGGCTCCCTCACCTTCGCCAATGGCGACTACTCCGCCAAAGCCAACCAGTCTTTGGAACTCGCCTCCGGCACGGTCAACCTCGGCACCGGGCGCCAATACCTCGGCTCGCTCAGCGGCCAGGTCGGCGTCTTCCCCGGCACCGGGGGCACCCTCGCAGGCAGCGGTCCTTTGACCATCAACCAGACCGTCCCCAGCACCTTTGCCGGCAACCTCGCCGCCGGTTCGGGTGGTCTCGTCAAAACCGGTTCACAGACTCTCACCCTGACCAATGCCAGCAGCACCACGGGAGCGCTTTCCGTCATCGCGGGAGCCCTCACCCTCATAGACTCCGGCACCCTGGCCAACATCGGCAACGGAGGCCTCGCGCTCAACTACGCCACGCTCACGATTGACAACACCGGCACCCAGGCCCTTTCCGACCGTGTCCGCGACTCCGTCCCGGTCAACCTCAAGGGTGGCACGCTTATCTACAAGGGTATGGGCAGCACACTCTCCACCGAAGTCCTGGGCGCTCCGACTCTCGCCGAAGGTTCCTCCGTCATCAACGTGACCTCCGTCAACGCTGGGCTGAGTGCGGCCGACCTCATCTTCTCCGGTGTCACGTCGGGTCTCTCCCGGAACGCCGGCGCCACCGTCAACTTCACCAGTGCCGGCGGCATCCTTGGGGCCAACGGCGCGGGCAATCCCCACCTGGCCTTCACCGTCGGTGGCTCGGCCGCCACGGCTTCCAACGTGATCGCGGGCGGTCTGGTCAACAACATCATCCCCTGGGCCGTGGTCAACGGCACCGAGTTCGCCAGCTACCTTCCCTACACCAGCTCCCCCGTCGGCAACGCCGGCGGCATCGGAGCCCTCAACAACGTCGGTTACGCCGGTTACAACGTCAACCAGGGCACCCTCCTCGGCAACCTCAGCGGCACCGCCACGCAGAACGTCCGCGCCACCAACTCCTCTGTCGTTCCCACGGGCGGCCTCACCATCAACTCCCTGGCCCTGATCGGCAGCACTCCGGTCACTTTCGCCACCGCGACCGACACGCTGAACCTGACCAGCGGCGGCCTGATTCACAACACCTCGGTGGCCGTTTCACTCGGCGCCACCGTTGACAGCGGACGGCTCACCGCCGGCGGCACCACCCCGGCTCCGGGGCAAAGTCTCTTCCTCTACAATGATTCCAATGTCCTGACCGTAAACTCACGGGTGGTGGACAACCCCGATTCCACCCCGGTCGCCCTCGTCCTCAGCACGGGTGGGAACGGCGGCGCCTTCACCCTGGCCAACCCCGCCAACAGCTACTCCGGCGGCACCGTGGTCAACCGGTCCACCGTCACCCTCGGCGGCACCGCCTCGGCCGTCGGCGCGACGGCGGCGGTCATCCCCTACAGTGCGGCCGGGCTTACGCTCAACAACGCCACCATGACGGTCTCGACCAACGCCCAGCAGATCGCCTCGGGCAATGTCGTCACGCTCAATGGCGGCTCCATCCTGCAGCTCACCGGCGCCACCACCCTGGCCGGCCTCGTCTTCAACAGCAACGGCGGGACCAACACACCGGCGGTTTCCACCGGCACCACCCTGACCCTTACCGGCGGAATTGTTTCGGTTCCGACCAATGTCGCCGTCACTCCCGCCGTCACCGTCACCAATCTTGATCTGAACGCCCAGGCCGGCGCGGTGGTCAATGTCGCCGCCCTGCCCGAGGGCAACCTCGTCAACAACGGGACCGTCCCCCTGCCCCTCAACGGCCTGTCCATCAACTCCGTCATCGCCAACGGCGGCCTGACCAAAACCGGCGGCGGCGTCCTCACCCTGACCAATGGGGGCAACACCTACGCCGGCCAGCTGACGGTCGAGGCGGGGGTGCTCAACATCAGTTCCATCAACAATGTCAGTGCGAACGGCGTGCTCGGCAACAGCGCCCTCCCGGTCATCCTCGGCAAGACCGGAGCCCAGGTGGGAACGCTCGAATACTCCGGCATCGGCGCCACCAGCACCAAACCCTTCGCCCTCGCGGCCGGCGGCACCGGTGCCTTCCAGGTGGATAACTCCGCGACCACGCTCACCCTTTCCGGCCTGATCACCGATGGCGGCGTAGGTTCCGGCAATCTGGCCAAGACCGGCTCCGGCATCCTCATCCTGTCCAACGTCGCAAACACCTACACCGGAACGACTTTCCTTGATGCCGGCATCCTCAACGTTTCCAAGCTCGCCAACGTCAACACCGTCAGCGGCATCGGCAAGGGCTCGGCCGCCGGTTCCGCCGCGGACATCGCCTTCGGCGGCGGCACCCTCCAGTATAACACGGCTTCACCCGCCACGACCGACCGCCTCTTCACCCTCGGCGACGCGGCCGGCCTGACCGGGACGCTTGATTCCTCGGCCACCGCCGTGACGAACACCCTCAAGTTCACCGGCGCCGGCGTGATCGGCACCGGCGGCGCCGGGGCCCGCACCCTCACCCTCGCCGGCACCAACACCGGGGCCAACACCTTCGCTCCGGTCCTGGCCGACGGCTCCGGCGGCGTCACCAGTCTGGTCAAAACGGGCGCGGGCACCTGGATCGTTTCCGGGGCCAACACCTACACGGGCGCGACCAGCGTCAATGGCGGCATCCTCCTGTCACCCAACGCCGGCTCCCTGGCCTCAAGCGCCTCCGCCTCCGTCAGCAACACGGGGTCGGTCCTCGCCGTCAACTTTGGCGGCCCCGCCGATTACACCCAGGCCCAGGTCGCCACCCTGCTGGCCAAAACCACCTTTGGCGATTCCACCACTTACTTCGGTTTCGACACATCGAACGCCGTCGGGGAGGTCGTCTATGGGAACGCCCTCGCCATGCCGGCCGGTTTTGTCAAACTTGGCGCCGGCATCCTCGCCCTGACCCAGTCCAACACCCACACCGGCACGACCTCCGTGACCGGGGGCACCCTCCGTTTGAACACCGCCGGCGGCACCGCCCTTGCCGGTAATGTCAACATCGGGGATGGCTCCGCCACCACCGGGCTGGACATCCTCCTCCTGAGCGGCACGGGCGGCAACCAGATCGCCGACACCTCGGTGCTGACTTTCAATGGCGCCACCACCAATGCCGGTATCTTCCGCATGGGTGGCCTCAGTGAAACGGTCGGCGGCCTCTCCAGCACGGCCTTGGCCGGTATCGTGGACAACGGCACCGCCGGCACCGCCACCCTCACCCTTAACGTCACCGGCACGGACCGCGACTACTCCGGCCTCCTCCAGAATGGCGCCGCCGGCACCCTGGCCCTGACCAAAACCGGCGCGGCCCAGCAGACTCTCTCGGGCACGGCCAACACCTACACGGGGACGACCAACGTCAACGGCGGCACCCTCCGGATCGCCGGTGCCAACGCCTCCTCCAGTCTCTCCGTGGCCGGCACCGCCACCCTCACCCTCGACAACTCCACGCTCTCCGGCCCCGTCACTCTGGCCGCGGGCGGAAGCCTGACCTTGGCCAGCGGCGGCGGCGGCCTGGATGGCGAATACTACAACCCGGGGACGACTCCGGTGCAGACGAACTTCGCCACCCTGGCCGTGCTCAACAGCCACCTCTCCACTCTGACGCCGGCTCTCAAGGTCAACAGCTCCTTGGTCGGTTCGGATTTCAACTTCCAGACCACCGGCAGCGGTTTCCCCGCACCTTACAACCTCAATGCCACCAATTTTGAGGTCCGCTGGACGGGCAAATACAAGGCCGACACCGCCGGCACTTACACGTTCTTCACCGCCAGTGACGACGGCAGCATGCTCTTCCTTGATGGCGTGGCGGTGGTGACCAACAACTTCGCCCAGGGCGTCACAGAGCGTTCCGGCACGGTTGTTCTCACCGCCGGTTATCACGACATCGTCATTGCCTTCAATCAGGGCAACGGCGGCTACGGGATGACCGCGAGTGTCACCCCTCCGGGCGGTTCCAAGGCCTTCATCCCGCAATCTTCCCTCTCCACCTTTAAGCTCAACTCTGTCCCCTCCCTCACCGGGGCGGCGGGAAGTTTCCTCGATCTCGGCAACAGCCAGCTCACCTCCGGTTCGGATAACACCTCCACCGGGTTTGCCGGGGTCATTTCGGGTTCCCCGCTCAACAGTTTTGGCGGCCTGGTCAAAGTGGGCACCGGAACCTTGACCCTCTCCGCGGCCAACACCTACACCAGTGCGACCAATATCAACGCCGGCACCTTCGCCGTCGGCACGGGCGGCAGTCTGGCCAACACCACCGTCACGGTCGCCGCGCCCGCCACCCTGGCCGGCGTCGGCACCATCGGCGGTGCCACCACGGTCGGCGGCATCCATGCCCCCGGCCTCTCCGGCCCGGGTGTCCAGGCCTTCACCAACAGCCTGACCTATGCCGCCAGCTCCCACCTCCAATGGCAGCTCAACGATAATGTCGGCACCGGCCGGGGTGTCAGCTTCGACGGCGTCAACGTCACCGGCGGCAGCTTCTTTGTCACTCCGGGCGCCACCCTCGATCTCGCCTTCGGAGGCAGCGTCAACTTTGCCGACACTTTCTGGAACCGCTCCCGCATCTGGACGGTGGCCGATCTTGGGGCCGGCCTCACGGGCACCGGTGGCACGGATCTCTTCCTCCTCGGCTCCATCGCCGGCGGCGCCTACAGCGCTTCGGAAGGCACCTTCAGCGTCGCCCGCGTGCCCGATGCCAACGGCAAAAACGATGTCGTCCTGAAATGGACGACATCGGAGCCCGCCGTTGCCTTCCAGACCTGGATAGACGCCTACAACGCCACCATTCCGGCCAATCTCCGCGGCGCGAATGACGACCCGGACCACGACGGCATCCCCAACCTCATCGAATATGCCTTCGCGCTGCCCCCGAATGACGGCAGTTCTCAGATGCCCCAGCCCCAGCTCGTGGCCGGTCAGCTCACCTATTCCTTCCTCGAACCCATCGGTGTGACCGGGGTGACCTACGGGGCCGAAGCCAGCACCACCCTTGATGCCGGCAGTTGGCAGCCCGTGATTGATGCCGGTGTCTATCCCGAACACGTCTTCCAAGTCCCGGTCGGCACCTTCATGCGCCTCAAGGTGGACGGGCCCTGATCGTCCAGGGGCGGCCTGATGGTCACGGGAGGCGGGCCGTCCTCGTCCCGCGGGGTTGGCCGTGATATTCTGACACCAAGCGCTCTTGTATAACTCGCCGTTACGTGAGCGTGGGCATCTGTTGGGACGATTCCCGGGGTGGCGGTGCCAAGCGCCTGACCCCGGGCTAAGCTCAACTGTCCCCACCAGGACAGGTCTCCGGCCCACCCCGGAGGTGGTGCTGGAAAAGTCGGCAGCGAAAGGCTCTAAAAGCTGGGCTCTCTTGGTATGGGCAGTCGGATATGGACTGGACCTTGCCGGGCGAGCGTATCGAATCCCGGCCTCACCGTTGAATCCTGATGACTGCGACCACCGACCAGCTCCCGCCTCCCCCGAGACATGCTTGGGACGGGATGAACAGGATTTTCAGGATGAAAAGGCAGGGGATGGTGTCTTGGTGTCTTGGTGTCTTGGTGTCTTGGTGTCTTGGTGTCTTGGTGTCTTGGTGTCTTGGTGTTATGCTGACCATCTGGTTCATCCCGCCTCAAACATGCCTTGACCGAAATCGCCGTGAGTTTTCCCGAACCAGCGACGAGCCGGTGCCGGTCACTCCACGGTTTTCACACGCGGAATATGGCACCCATCTTCTTCCCTAGCAAAAGACTTGCGCCGATGATGGTGACCGCGAGGAAGGTCATGGCCCAGACGCCCAGGGCGCAGGCCATGAAGCGGCCGGAGCCGAGCATTTCCATCAGGGTGTAGATGGCCTTGGTGATGGGGTAGTATTCCTGGCGGGTGGCGAGGATGAGGGAGTCGGACACCTCGAGCATGGCTTGCGAGAAAGCCAGGAGGGCGCCGGCCAGGAGGTTGGCGGCGATGAGGGGGAGCGTGATGCGCCAGACGGTGCGGAGCGGGGTGCAGCCGAGGTTTTGCGCGGCCTCCTCGTAGGTCACCGAGGTTTGCTGGAGACCGGCCGAGGCGCTGCGGACGACCAGGGGCAGGCGGCGCACGGCATAGGCGATGATGAGGATGGCGACGGGGCTGTCGTCGGGGTTGAGGAAGTCGAAGAAGCGGCCTTCCTGGCACATCACGCGGTAGCCGAAGGCCATGACCAGGCCGGGCACGGCCAGGGGCAGCATGGCGAGGTTGTCGAGGAGCTGGCGGCCGGGGAGTTTCGTGCGGACGCAGATCCAGGCGATGCCGACCCCGAGGATGACGTTGATGAACGTGGCGGAACTGGCGTAGATGAGACTGTTCTGAATGGCCGGAAGCGTCAGTTGATGGCCCAGGGCCTCGGTGTAGTTTTGCAGGGTCAGCCCGATGGGCAGAAACGAGTCATACCAGTCCGACGAGACCGAGATCATGATGACACTGAGGTGCGGCAGCAGGGCGAGGAGCAGCACCCCTCCGAAGAAAGCGACGGCGGCGCCGGCCTTCCAGCCGGTCAGGCGTTTCGCGGAGCCGGCGTGGCTGGCCTTGGCCATCATGGCGTGGCTGGAGCGCCCGAAGAGTCCCTTGCCGAGGGCGTAGATGGTGGAGGAGCTGGCCAGGAGCACGGCCACCAAGGCGAACGGCATGGAATCCGACAGGTTTTTGAGCCCGTTGAAAATCTGCACCGAGCACAGGCGCGAGTAGTCGAAGATGAGGGGCGTGCCGAGTTCGGTGAAGGCCCAGATGAAGACGATGGTGCCGCCGGCGAAAAGCCCGGGCCGGATGAGCGGCAACGTGATGCGGCGGAAGCGTTTCAGACCCGTGCAGCCGAGGTTTTGCGCGGCCTCCTCCATGGCGGGGTCAATGTTGGCGAGGGCGGCGGTGGCGTTGAGGTAAAGGATGGGGTAGAGGCTGAGGGCGAGCATCAGGGCCACACCCCAGAACTGCCCGCGTCCGAGCCAGTCAAACGGGGCGGCGGGGTCCATCAGGCCGACGGATTCGAGGAACTTGTTGACGGGGCCGTTGATGCAGAGCGCGGTGCGGATGCCGATGGCCCCGACAAAGGGGGGCAGCATGATGGGAAGCAGGATGCCGGCGGAGAGAAGTTTTTTGAAGGGGAAATCGAACCGGTCGGACAGCACCGCCAGCGGGAGGGCGATGAGAAAGGCCATCGTCGTGGCGGTCACGGCCAGGCCAAAGGAGTTCATCAGGCCCTCCAGATAGATCGGGTTGGCAAACACCTCGCCCACAAAGGAAAGGGTGAAACGGCCGTCGGCGTCAAAGAAACCGCCCTGGAGGATCTGCCAGACGGGCCAGATCAGAAAACATCCAAGGAAGAAAACCAGGAAGGCGGGGAGGAGCCAGCGGCCGAGGCGCGTCATGATGCCTCAGGTGAAAGAAAAAGGGAGTCTGGCGAAAGGAAAAACCCAGAATCAGGCCAGCGATTGTAATAGGCGACACTTTCGCCCGCCTCCGGGCTTGATTTGATCAGGAAATTCCACCCATAACACCCTCGGACCTCAGGCATCGAGGCTGACCATGCAAGTAACCTTTCGAATATGGCGGCAAAACGGTCCGGACGCTCCGGGCCGGTTCGAGGATTATGTGGTGGACGGGGTGGACCCGATGGTGGGCCTGCTGGACGCGATTGACAGCCTGAACGACGGTCTCCGCGTCCGGGGCAAGGACCCGGTCGAATTCGCCTATGCCTGCCGCGAGGGCTGGTGCGGCCAGTGCTCCCTTTTTGTCAACGGCCGAGCCCACGGGCCCGAGACGCAATGCACCACCTGCCAGGCCCGCATGAGCCGTTTCGAGGAAGGCAGTGTCATCACGCTGGAGCCCTTTCGCGCGGCCGGTTTTCCGGTCATCAAAGACCTCAAGGTGGACCGTTCCTCCCTGGACCGCATGATTGAGGCGGGAGGGTTTATGCGCACCCCGACTTCCCAGGGGATGCTGTCCACCGAGACCGGCCGCTACCACAAACCGTCCCAGCCCAAGTATGATGACGACGGCGTCCTGCTCCCGGACCCTTCCCAGTGCATCGCCTGCGGGGCCTGCGCGGCGGCCTGCCCCAACGCCTCACCCCGTCTTTTCATGGCGGCAGTCTGGAAACGTCAGGAAAAACTCGAGCCCACCCCGCCGGAGGAGGCTGGCAAACGTGCCGCCGCCCTCATCACCTCCTCCGATCTGTCGGGTTTCGGCTCCTGCAGCGATTACCAGCTCTGCGAGGCGGCCTGCCCGAAAAACCTTCAGCTGGACTGGATCACCGAATTCAACCGTGACTATGGCCGCGGCCTGCGCCGGCAGCTCAAAAGCAAAAAAACGCCCGCCCCCGCAGCGGAGCCCGGGCAGGAATGAGCGGATTCCGCCGCCCCCTCGGCCGGAGCGTGGGCAAAAACGTCATGGTTTGTAATAATTTTACAGTCAAAGACTTACACAAATATTACACATGAAATCTTGCGGCCTTGCCGGGTTCCATCAGCATCCGTCCCATGTGCCTTCGGTCCCTTTCCCGAGTTGTTGCCGCCACTTCGGCCGGTTGGTTGCTCTCTCCCGCGGGAGCAGCTTTTCTCGTCCAGGATGATTTCCCCACCGGCACGCCGGCGGCCTGGCAGGGGCAGCTCGGGGCCCACCTCGAGGTCGTCCGGACTGCCTCCACCCCTTCCGGCCTGCTGGTCTCCGGCAAAACCTCTTTCTGCGGGGCGGTGAGAAACTTCCCTCCGGTGGAACTGAAGCCGGGGGAAAAACTGAAACTCGACTTTGAACTGACCTACCCCGCGCCGGGAGCGCCCGTGGACAACGGACTCCGCTTCGGCCTCATCCACAACGGGGAGGACGGTTCCGCCACCGGCCGGGAGTCGGTCAACGACAAGGGTTATGGGGCCCTGGTCGGATTGGGGACCAGCGCCGTCTTTTCCCTCACCCAGGATGCCGGAACCGAAGGGACCGCCTTCGGGGGCAAAGACTCGTCGGGCACACTCCTGACGGAAGGTGGCGGGGCCAAAAGCGGTGAAGCCTTCACGGGACTCAAGGCCGGTCAAACGACCCACTTTTCCCTCGAAGTCACCCGCACCCCGTCGGGAATCCTCCTGGAGGGCCAGGCCGGCCAATCTTTTCGCTCCAGCCAGGACAAAGGCGGGTTGCAGACCGCCTTCAACGCCCTGGCCATTTCCAATGGCGCGCACAAGGCCGAGTTCATCATTTCCAAGGTCCGGGTCGAGCACTTCCCGGCCCCGGTCTTTCCCGTCGCCAAGTGAGCCTACTGGAGCGGGGCCATGAGCCGCGCCCCCGCCACCCCGAGGCGGAACCACCAGGGGCGCCGGGCCAGCTCGTCCGGATGGGCCACGTTGCTTTGCCCGAGATCCCGTTTGAACTGGGCCGACAGTTTGGCGGCCACCTCCCGGTCCGCCACCACCGCCGTGACCTCGAAATTGATGCGGAACGAGCGGTTGTCCAGATTGGCCGTCCCCACCACGGCGATGTCGTCGTCAATCACCGCGGCCTTCTGGTGAAGGAATCCCGGCTGGTAGCGGTGGACCTTCACCCCGGTCTTTTTGGCGTCCTTGAGGAAGGAGTAACTGGAGAGGTAAACCAGGAGGTGGTCCGGCCGGGACGGGATCAGGATGCGGACATCCACCCCGCGCAGCCCGGCCAGTTGAAGCGCCGCCATCACCTCCTCATTGGGAACAAAATAGGGGGAACTCAGCCAGATGCGGCGGCGGGCCGAGTTGATCAGGTGGACAAACATCAGCGAACAGGTCTCGACCTCGTCGGCCGGACCGCTCGCGACAATCAGGGTCGGGCAGGCCCCGGCCGGGGCGGGAGCGGCCGCCGGCGTCCAGTCCAGCTCCAGGCGGTCCCCCGAGGAGGCCCAGTTCCAGTCCTCGAAAAAGGCCAGCTGGAGGGCCAGGACGGCCGGCCCCTCCAGCCTCAGATGGGTGTCGCGCCAGGGGCCGATCCGCGGGTCCTCGCCCAGATGCTCGATGCCGATGTTGAATCCTCCGACCAGGCCGACCGCGCCATCCACCACGAGGATTTTCCGGTGGTTGCGGAAGTTGAGCCGGAAGGGGTTTTTGAGAAAGCGGGACAACCCTCCGAAGGCGGCCGAACGTCCTCCCGCCTCCAGCAGGGGCCGCAGCAGGGAGCGGGGATGGCCGGAGCCGATCTCGTCGTAGATCAGACGCACCGTGACGCCGCTTTTGGCCTTGGCCGCAAGACGGGCGATCAGCTCGCGGCCGATCCGGTCGTCCCGGAAGATATAGAATTGGACCAGGATGTGCCGTTCGGCCGCGTCAATCGCGGCAAACAGGGCCTCGTAGGCCCTGGCCCCGTCCACCAGAAGCCGCGTCTCGTTTCCGGCCAGAAACGGCAGCCGCGCCAGTTTTTCCAGGGTGGCCAGGCGCTCGTCCGGCGGCTCCCAGACGTGGCCCGCGTTCGAGAGCCGGACGCGGAGATCCTTCGGTATCTTCATGGCCTCCAGAAGGTTGGCCCGCCTCGCCCGGATGTAGCCCGGGAATCGCCGCTCGCCCAGGTAAAGGTAAAGAGGCAGCGAGAGGTAGGGGAGCAGCAGCAGCCCGATGATCCACGCGACCGCCCCCTGGGCCGTGCGGGCGTGGACCAGGGCATGCACCGCCGCCGCCGTGCCGCCCAGATAAAGCAGCAGGCTGACCACGGCGAAAACTTCGGCCCAGAAGGACATGCGCGATGATCCATGAGGTGGAAAGAGTGAGAGTCAACGGCCCCCGCCGCATCCGTGTGGCGGAGGCCGTTGACCGAATGACGAAGCCCGAAAGGGGCGAGGCCCCTCATGTCATTGGCTCGTCAGCCAGGCCGAGCTCCCGCACAGTGACTGCTTCTCCGGTCCCGAGTTTTGACTTTCCCCACGCCTTCGCATCCCCAGCCTTAAATCATACCCCGCGCCCACACCATGAAACCCAACCTCTCCATCGCCGCCCTCGTCCTCCTCGGCACCTTCGCCTCCGGCTATTGGCTGGGCTGGCGCACCCACGGCACCGATGCCGCCACGGCCTCCGGCTCCGGTTCGACGACCGCCCCGTCCGCCCAGGCGGCGGGAAAAAACAAGGCCCCGGGCGGTTCGCGGCCGTCAGCGGCCGGGCGTGCGGGAAACGAGGCCGACGGCGCTTCGGACTCCGGTTACGGTCCGGCCAAACACCTGGGGGTCAAGGACATCTTTGCCAAGGTCAAGGCCCTGATGCGGGGCGGTTCACTCAACAACCCCTCGGTTGGTTTCAAGGTCGTGGGGCTGCTGGCGCAGATTTCCGACGCCGATGTCCCGGCCGCCTTGGCCATGGTGGAGGACGTGAAGGAGAAGGAGGCCAAGATGATGTTCTACATGGCGTTGCTGAGCCGCATGGCCGAGAAGGACGGGGCGGCGGCGATGGCCTACGCGGAGGAGAAACTGGCCAACCAGGGGCCGATGGTGCAGATGAGCAAAATGGGAATCCTGGCCTCCTGGGCGGAAAGTGATCCGGAAGGGGCCTGGGGTTACTATCAGAAACACGGGGACGAGGTGGGCGGCATGTTTGGCGGCAAGGGCGCCATGCTGATGCCGCTGTTTTCCACCCTGGCGGCCAAGGACCAGGCCGAGGCCTTTCGCAAACTCTCCCAGCTGACGGATTCGCAGGAACGCCAGATGGCGCTGAACGGCATGGCCCAGGCCGCCACGGACGAGCCGACCCGCCTGCGGCTGATGGAGGAAATCGGCAAGATCGCCGACGCCGACGAGCGCAAGAGCGCCCGGACGAACATCCTGGGAAGCATCGCGATGAACGATCCGGACCAGGCCATGGCGCTGGTCCGGCAGATTCCCGGCGAGGAACGCAAGGAGTCCGTCGAACGGGTGGGCATGATGCTCATGATGTCCGAGCCCGCCAAAGGGGCCGCCTTCATGCTCGAAATGGCCGAGCCCAAGGACCTGGGCTCCACCTATGGCAGCATCACCTCCCAGTGGGCCCGCATGGACCCCAAAGCGGCCGGCAACTGGCTCAACGCCCAGCCCCAGGGGCCGGAGCTCGATGGGGCCCGGGCTGGCTACTCCCGGACCGTGATGGACCGCGACCCTTCCGGCGCCATGGCCTGGGCCGCCACCATTGAGGACGCAAACCAGCGGGCCGACTCGGTCCGCACGGTTTATGAGAAGTGGAAGAAAAAGGACGCCGCCGCCGCCGAGGCCGCCCTGGGCGGGACCGGCCTAAGCCCCGAACAGATCGAAAAGGTCCGCGCTCCGAATAACAAATGACCAACTTCCGGCTCGTTTCGATTTTTTAGGGTCCGGTCTCTGCCTTCCCTTCTCTTTTCGCCTCTTCCCCTCTTCTGTTTTGGTATCAGTGTCCGCCTCCTTCCACACCACCCGCTGGACCCTGGTGCGCGACGCGGCCGCCGCCTCGCCGGAGGGCCGCGCCGCCCTGGCCGAACTCTGCGACGCCTACTACGCGCCGGTGGTGGAGTTCCTCCGCCGCGACGGGCGCGGTGTTGATGACGCGCGGGACCTGGCCCACGGTTTCTTTGAAAAACTGCTGGCCGGGGAAAACACCTTCGCCCCCTCGCGCGGTTTGGTTCGTTTCCGAAGTTATCTGCTCGGCGCGGCCAGGCATTTCGCCTCGAACCAAAGACGGGACGCCCGGCGGGAGAAACGCGGCGCCGGGGCCGAGCACGTGGCGTTCTCCCCGGGCTCGGACACCTCCCCCGGCGTTGACCCGGCCGATTCCCGCGCGGAGGCCCCGGACCGCGCCTTCGACCGCGCCTGGGCGCTGGCCGTGCTCGACCTCGCCCTCTCCAGGCTGAACGCCGAAACCGAGGCCGCCGCGCCCGGCCGTTTCGAGGTGTTCCGCCCCTGGCTGACCCCGGCCGGACCGACCGTTTCCCAAGGTGAGGCCGCCCTGGAGCTGGGGATGTCCGAAGGGGCCTTCAAGGTCGCCATCCACCGCCTGCGGAAACGTTTCCGCGAGCTGGTGCGCGACGAGATCGGCCGGACCCTCAACGACGACTCGGAAATCGAGGAAGAGCTGCATCACCTGACCGAGGCTTTGTCGGGGTGAGTGGCGGTGGCTCCCGCGGCTGTTGTTTGCCCCAATGCGAAGATCGTCACTTTGGATTTTCCACCGTGGGTTGATTCGACTTAGTCGAAGTGATGCCCGAAAGCCCTTCCTCCTCGCCGACCCCCGATCCGGCCCCGCATCAGCGCCGGGTCCGCTACCGGGGCAAGAACCCGCGGCGGTTTGAGGACAAATACAAGGAGCTCAACCCGGGGCTCCATGCGGAGACGGTCGCCAAGGTCATCGCCTCGGGCAAGACCCCCGCCGGTTCCCACCGGCCCATCATGGTGGCGGAAATCCTGGCGGCGCTGGCCCCGCAGCCGGGGGAATCGGCGGCCGATTGCACCCTGGGGCATGGTGGACACACCCGCGAGCTGCTGGCCCGGATCGCGCCCGGGGGCCACCTCTTCGGTCTGGACGCCGACCCCATCGAACTGCCCAAAACGGAGTCCCGGCTGCGGGCCCTCGGCTTCGGTCCGGAGTCGTTCAGCGCCCACCGCACGAACTTTGCCGGCCTGCCCCGGGTGCTGGCCGGAAACGGAAGGGCCGGGGTGGACCTGATTCTGGCCGATCTGGGGATTTCCTCGATGCAGATTGACGATCCGGCGCGGGGGTTTTCCGTCAAACATTGCGGCCCGCTGGACATGCGGATGAACCCCGCCAGCGGAGTTCCCGCCTCGCGCCTGCTCCGGGACATCAGACCGCAGGAACTGGCCCTGATGCTGCGGGAGAACTCCGACGAACCGAGGGCGGAAGAGATCGCCGCCGCCCTGGCCGGCAAAACGTTTGCGACCACCCTGGCCCTGGCCAATGCCATCAGGGGGCTGCTTCCCAAGGCCAAGGTGGAGGAATCGGAGCAGACGGTCCGCCGGGTGTTTCAATCGCTGCGGATTGCGGTGAACGATGAGTTTTCCTCCCTCGATGCCTTTCTGCGCCAGCTTCCGGCCTGCCTGAACGCCGGGGGAAGATGCGCCGTGCTCACCTTTCACTCCGGTGAGGACCGGCGGGTCAAAAAGGCCTTTGAGGCCGGTTTGAAAAACGGCACTTACGGGGCGGGATCAACCGAGGTCATCCGGGCGGGCCGGGAGGAGCAGACGGCCAACCCCCGCTCCACTTCGGCCAAGCTCCGCTGGGTAAGGAAAGGCTGAGCCTCATTCGGCGACGGGAGGGAAGAACAGGTGGCAAAACACACGCAGGCAATCACTTGCGATATCCCAGCCCTTCAGCCTCAGGGACCGAACCAGTGTCAGAGCACGGAGACTTTGAGATGGAGGAAGCGGCGTTTGCTGGAGGGGTCGGCGGGGATGGAGGCTTCCCAGGTGGAGGTGGTGCCGTCGTTGGAGATCTCGTTGAGGTCCACGCCGTCGGTGGTCCACAGGCCGAGGGTGTCGGAAGTTTCGACCACGTAGCGGACGCCCGGGTTCTGGACGGGGCGCATGAAGCGGAGGGTGAGGCGGGGGCCGCCGGCGGTGTTTTTGAGGGCTGGTGTCACCTTTCCGCCGACGGTGGCGAAGCGCAAGAGGTTGGGGATGCCGTCTCCGTAGGGGGTGGCGTCGGGGCCGCTGAGGGACGGGTTGGCGAGGTCCGCGGCGCTGAAATTGGCCTCACGCCAGACTTGGAAACGGGTTTTGACCAGTAGGGTGAAGGGCTGCGCCGGGCTGGTGCCGAGGAGGTTGGTGGCGGTGAGTTGAAGCGCGTAGGGCGAGCCGGAGGTATCGGCGGGGGTGCCGGACAGGATACCGGTTTCAGGGTCGAGGGTGAGCCAGGCGGGCAGGCCGGTGGCGGCGAAGCTGGGGGCGGGGTCGCCGGAGGCGGTGACGGTGAAGAGGCCGTTCACGCCGGTGACGAAGGTGGCCGAGGCGGCGCTGGTGAGGGCGGGGGCGGAGCCGACGGTGACGACGGCGGGATCGCTGGTGAGGGAGGCGGCGGAGTTGTTGACGACGACGGAGTAGGTGGCGCTGTCGGTGGGCAGGGCGTAGGGGATGGTCAGACTGGAGCCGTTGGCCCCGGGGACGTTCTTGCCGTCTTTCAGCCATTGGAAGCTGGGAACGGGGGAGCCGGTGGCGGCGACAGAGAGGGTGACGCTGGCCCCGATGGGCGCGGCCTGGCCGGCGGGCTGGAGGTGGATGACGGGCGCGGAGTTGACGGGGGTGACGGCGAGGGAAACGGAGATGCTGAGGACGCTGCCGGAGGTGTTGGAGACGAGGACGCGGTAGAGGCCCTGGTCGTCGGGGGAGACGCTGCCTATGCTGTAGGTGGACTCGGTGGCGCCAGGGATGGGGATTCCCCCGCTCGCGCCGCCGACCTTAAGCCATTGGTAGGCGGGTGCGGGGAAGCCGGAGGCGACGACGGTGAAGGAGGCGGTGCCGCCCTGGAGGACCGTCTGGCTGTTGACGGGGGAGACGAGGATGACGGGGGCGGCGGGGTATTGGAAGGGGTAGGAGGCGGACTCGATGAGGCCGGGGGAGCCGCCGGGGGCGCGGGCGCGGGCGCGGACGAGGCCGTCGCCGGCGAGGGTGCGGCCGGTGAGTTCCCAAGTGCCGGTGACGAGGGCGGTGGCGTTGCCAAGGTTGAGCCAGGAGAGTCCGCCGTCGGTGGATTGCTCGAAACGGACCTCGGTGACGACCGGTGAGGCCCCGGAGCGGCCCCAGCGGATTTTGGAGGCATCGGGGATGGAGACGGTGTCGGAGGCGGGGTCGTTGTCGAGGCGGGTGAGGAAGGGGCGGCTTTCCGTGCCGACGCCGACGAAGGCCCCGCCGAGGACGATGCGGCCGTCGTCCTGGATGGCGAGGGCTCGGATGACGTCGTCTATGGGGGCGGGTGAGGAGAACGTGGTGTCGAGGGTGCCGTCAAAGTTCAGGCGGCCGAGGCGGGAGCAGGCGACGCCGTTGAGGTTGTTGAAGGAGCCGGCGACCAGGAGTTTGCCGTTGTTCTGGGCGGCGAGGGCGTAAACGGCGCTGTCGGCTTCGGGGTGGAAGGTGGTGTCGAGGCTGCCGTTGGCGTCGAAACGGGCGAGGCGGACGCGGGGGACATCGCCGGCGGCGGTGGTGATGGCGTTGAACTGGCCGGCGATGACGATCTTGGTGCCCTGGAGCAGGATGGCGGTGACATCGCTGTTGGGGGCGGGGGTGAAGGTGGTGTCGAGGGTGCCGTCCGCGTTGAGGCGGGCGAGGCGCTGGCGGGGGCTGCCGGAGACCATGTCAAAGTTGCCGCCGATGAGGATTTTTTGGTCGGCCTGGAGGGCGACGGCATAGACGGCTCGGTTGGGGGCGGGGTTGAAGGAGCGGTCGAGGGAGCCGTCGGCGTTGAGGCGGGCGAAGTTGAGGCGGGCGGTGCCGTTGACGGTGGTGAAGGAGCCGGCGACGAGGATACCGCCGTCGGGCTGGAGGGCGAGGGCGTTGACGGGGCCGTCGAAGGACGGGTTGAAGAGCGGGTGGGGGGAGCCGTTGGCGAGGAGGCGGGCGAGACGGGAGCGGTTCAGGCCGCCGATGGTGGTGAAGTTGCCGCCGATGAGGATGGAGTTGTCGAACTGGACGGCGAGGGCGTTGACGGGTCCGTTGGCGTTGGGGTTGAAGGCGGGGTCGAGGAGGCCGGTGGGGTCGAGGCGGGCGATGCGCCCGGGGGTGGCTCCGCCGGGGTTGGCGGCGGTGAAGCTGCCGCCGAAAAGGATGCCGCCATCGGGCTGGAGGGCGACGGCCATGACGGGGCTGTTAAGGCCCGGGGAAACGAAGTCGGAATCGGCCGCGCCGGCGGTGGTGGTGCTTCCGAAGATCGAGAAGCCCAGGACGGGGTTGAAGGGGTCGTTGGTGGCGACGGAGAGCATCGCGGAACGCTGGCCGGAGGCGGAAGGCGTGAACTTGACGGTGATGGCGAGCGTGCCGCCGGGGGCGACCGACATGATGGTGGGCTGGACGACGGTGAAATCGCCCGCGTTGTCTCCGCTGACGGTGACGGGGGGCGTGCCGGTGAGCAGGAGCGGGACGAGGCCGTTGTTGATGATGCTGACCGTGCGGGAGAGGGTGCCGCCGAGGGGAGTGCGGCCAAGGTTGGGGTTGTCAGTGACGCCGAGGGCACCAAACGGAGCGGGAGCGCGGGCGAGCAGGTGGGTGCGGGAGGCGAAGGGGCCGGAGATGACGCGGTCCACGCGGGAACCGTCGGCAATCTGGCCGGGCAGGCCGGGGATGCGGACGAGGCTGGGCGTGGTGGTGCCATCGCCGAGCTGGCCGAAGGTGTTGTCGCCACAGGCAAAGAAGCGGCCATCGGCGGCAAGGAAGACGCTGTGGGAGGCCCCGGCGGCGAGGCCGCGGAGCATGAGGCCGGGGCCGAAGTTGGGGAGGGCGACGGGGACGAGGCTGGAAGTGGTGTTGCCGGTGCCGAGCTGGCCGAAGGAGTTGCTGCCGCAGCCGAAGACGGTGTCGTCATCGGCGAGCACGAGGGTATGGGAGGCTCCGGTGGCGAGAGCGACGAAAGAGTGGCCCGAGGCGGCCCCGGTGGTGAATAGCGGGACGGGCATGAGACGGTCGGTGGTGGTGCCATCGCCGAGCTGGCCGAGGTCGTTGCGGCCCCAGCCGAAGACGAGGCCGTCGTAGGTGAGGATGAGGGTGTGGGCGGGGCCGGCGACGAGGGAGAGGGCCTTGCGGCCGCCGAGGTCCACCTGGACAGGGACGAGGCTGGGTGTGGTGTTTCCGGTGCCGAGCTGGCCGCGGGAGTTCCCGCCCCAGGTGAAGACGGAGCCATCGGCGGCGAGGGCGACGCTGTGGTTTTCGCCGGCAGCGAGAGCGACGATGGAGCGGGAGGAGATGGGGCCGGACTGGTTGACCGGGACAGGAACGGATTGGTTAAGGGTTAGGCCAGTGCCCAGTTGCCCTTGGGAATTGTCACCCCAGGCGAAGATGCGGCCTTCCTCGGTGAGGGCGAGCGAGTGGGAGCGACCGGCGGCGACATGGACGATGTTGACGGAGGAGCCGTTGGAACCCACGAAGGCGGGAAGGGCTACCGGGACGAGGCTTGGCGTGGGGTTTCCACCCGTGCCAAGCTGGCCGAGGGAGTTGTCGCCCCAGACATGGACCCTGCCATCGGCGGCGAGGGCGACGCTGTGGTTTTCACCGGCGGCGAGATCCACGAGGTTCAGGTTGGCGAAAGAGGAGGCGAGCGAGGGGGTGAGGACGGGGGTGGTGGAGCCGTTGCCGAGCTGGCCCATGTCGTTGAGGCCCCAGGAGAAGGCGCGGGGCTGGCCGTAGGAGAGGCCGCCGTCGTCCATCAACGCCATGCGCTCATCGCCGCCGGAGACGATGTCGGGGACGCGGAGCCAGGTGTGAAAGTCGTTGCCCAAGGTGAAACCGCCGCCGGACCACAACGATTTTGTGCCCTCGCCTTTGATGAGGAAGGTGTAGGGGCTGTAGGGGTCGTTGCTGGGAATGGAGACAAAGCCGAAGCGAAAGCCCGTGGTGTTGGGGTTGAAGGTTATTTTGAACGTGGTGGAGCTGATGATACTCCCGGCGACGCCTGCGATGGAACTGGTTAAGGGCTGCTGTGTGCAGGTGAATTCAGTGGAGGGTAGGTTTAAGGAAGTAGTTATTTTAACGCGTTGGGGCGTTCCGTTAAGAGTCCCGTTAAGGTTCAGGCTGTTGGGGCCATGGTTTTCGATCGTGAACGTGCGGGTGAGGAGACCACCGGCACCGTTGACAGGGACTTGGCCAAAGTTGGTGTGGTTGACGGGGCTGGGGTTGTAAAAGCCGTCGGCGACGAAGTTGTTGTTACCGATCACGCGCATGTTGGCCGAGGAGACCACGTTGCAGGTTACGTCGAAGGTGTAGAAGGTGGAGCTGGTGGCATTGTTCGTGAGCTTGATGGTGGCGTTGTGAACGCCC
This sequence comes from Opitutia bacterium, assembly GCA_031411855.1. Classification (GTDB taxonomy): domain Bacteria; phylum Verrucomicrobiota; class Verrucomicrobiia; order Opitutales; family JANOBW01; genus JANOBW01. Next base: position 2,323 of record JANOBW010000141.1, on the reverse strand, counting down.
GTGTTGTTGCCTGGGTTGAATGTGACGGTAAAGGGGACCGCAGGGGAGTTCGCGTCGGCTATGCTGGTGGTGAAGCCATTACCTGAGTTGACGACAAATCCCGCACTAGTAGGCAAAGGTGTGGTTGAGGTGATGGAGAGAGGCGTGTTGCCGGGGTTAATGACGTAGAATGTGCGGGTGACCGGGGTGTTAGCCGGGGTTTGGCCGAAGTCGGTGAAGTCGTCGTTCCAAGGTGAGTTGTCGCCGTTGAGAATGGGGTAAGTGTTACCTGTGACCTTGATGCCGGGTTTTCCAACGTGGCCTTCGATTTGGAACGTGTAGGTGCCTTGGTTGGGGGCGTCGTTAAGGATTGTGACTAGAGCTGTGCGGGTGGCGGGGCCGGTCTGGGTGGGGGCGAACGTGATGTCAAAGGGAACGGAGCTGCTGGAGGGGATGGTCGAGCTGGCCGGCTGCTGGAGGGGGAGGACCGTGCAGGTGAAGTCGGGTGAAGCTGTAGTGCTGCCAAGAAGGGTTATCTTTACGAGTTCTGGAGGTATGCCGGTAAGATGGAGCGGACTGTTGGCAGTCGTGATGTTGTGAATCTTGAAATTATTGGTGGTGGAAGCACCGACCGCGAGCGTGCCGAACCTGGTGCCGTTGTTGGCCGGAAGTGAGCCGCTGGTTATGAGGTTACCGCTGCCAGTAACCTCTATTTTGGGAGTGCCGAGGCCATTGCCTTGGACGGCGAAAATGTAGGAGGGGTTTAAGGGGTCGTTGGTGGTGATTTCGATGTGGGCGGTGCGGAGGCCTGGGGCGATGGGTAGGAAGAGAACTGTAAAAGATTTTCGGTTGCTTAAACCGGGAAGAACTATGGCAGGTGTGGTGTTTGGGAAATTGGCAACAACGTAGAGCAGCGGGGGCGGGCGGTTGAAGACGAGGAAATCGTTCGGTTGGGTGCCGATGTCATTCCTGATCTCGATGGAGTTGATGTTGAGGGGGGTGTTGCCGAGGTTAACGATGTCGAAGCTGTTGAGGCCACCGTTAACGTTGAGGGCGGCACTGCCGAAGTCGGTGTGGTCGGCGGGAGTGGGGCTCAAGTCGCCCTTGGCGATTATGTCGTTCGGAAGGAGAGTGTCCCTCACGATTATGGCTGGGCCATCGCCTTTGCCTTGAATGTGAAAGATGTAGAGATCGTGGGAGCAGTCGTTGCTGAGGATGTAGACGGTGGCGGTGTGGAGGCCTGGGGTGGTGGGGTGAAAGGTGATCTGGAAGGGGGCGAGGACGCTGATTGGAGAGGTGGGCTGCAGCGAGGTGGGTTCCTGAGAGGAGTTACATATGAAGTCGGTGGATGGATTCCCGGTGGAATCTAAGATCACAACGAGGTCGGGTGAGCCTGGGATGGGACCCGTGAGGTTGAGCGGGGCGTTTCCGGAGTTGAGGATTGTGAAGGGTAGGGCGACTGAGCCGGTGATCGAGACTGGGCCGAAGTCGGTGCCGTTGCCACCGGAGTAGACGCCGAAACTGGTGGAGTTGTAGGAGATGAGCGACGGGGGGCTTCCTCCGTAAACGGACATTTGAGGCGCGATACCGGTGCCGGAGAGGGCGAAGGTGTAAGCTCCGACGCTGGTGCTGAGGGTGAGGGTGGCGGAGCGGGGGCCGGTGCCGGAGGGGTTGAACTTCACGGTGAACGTGGTCGTGCCGCCGGGGCCGGTCAGTTGGGTAGGAACGAACGAGGGAGAGGGGGAGAAATCGCCCGGGTTGGCTCCGGTAAAAGTGAGGCCGGTGAGGTTGACGGTGCCTGTGCCGGGGTTGGTGACGGTGAAGGTGTGAGAGACGGAGGAAGGGTTGGCGCAAACAAGGACCGAACCAAACTCGGTGCCGTCGGCGGTGGCGGGGGAGGAGTCGCCGTTGGTGATGACCTGGGCGGGGGAGCCGCCGGAGACCGTAAGCTCAGGTCCGACGGTGAAATCCTTGCTGATCTCGACGAGGCCGGAGGAGCCGTTGTAGTGGCCGCCCACGGTGCGGGTCGCGGTCAATGTCTCGGCCCGCCAGTTCACCGGCAACGGCTTCGTGGAAATCGTGGAGCGGGCACTGCAGGAATCCGGCCTGGAGCCCGACCGGCTCGACCTTCGTGACACCCTCACCCGAAACAAGCTGCTGCGTTTCGTGCGCCACGGTGCGACCGAAGCCAACGCGGCCGGCGTGCGCTGCGGTGGCGACCTCGACGTGCCGCTGACCGACCTCGGTCGACAGCAGGCGGAACGCGCGGCGCGCCAGATCGCGCTGCTCAGCCCGTCGGTGGGGCTGATCGTCACCTGCGATCTGCAGCGCACGCGCGAAACCG
>JANOBW010000140.1:0-5604 GCA_031411855.1 Opitutia bacterium | reverse complement strand
ACACAGGGGGGCCGCCACCAGGCCCAGGACCGGGCCGACCTTCCACATGACTGAATTCCGCATGAACAGCCGGACCCCTCACGCCCAAAACAGTTTCAGGCCGACGCCAGAATTTTCTGGAACTTTGGCCGCTGCCTGTTGTTATTAACGTTCCTTCACCCATCACCTCCATGAAACGCAGACTCTTCCTCTCCCTCTTCGCGGTCGCCGGCCTCACCGCCTCGGCTCTTTTCGCCAAGGTTGAAAACGGTGCCGACGCGGCCGCCTTCTCCCTCCCCGGGCACGACGGCAAAACCCACAGCCTGGCCGATGCCAAAGGCAAGTTTGTCGTCCTGGAATGGACCAACCCTGGCTGCCCCTTCGTCAAGAAACACTATGACAAGGGTGACATGCAGAAACTTCAGAAAACCTACACGGGCAAAGGTGTCGTCTGGTTCACCATCGCCACCGGCAAAAGTCCCCTGACCGCCGCCACCGCCTCCGGCTACGTCTCGGAAAAGGGCCTCGGTTCCACTGTCCTCCTGGATGCCGACGGTGCCGTCGCCAAAGCTTACTCGGCCAAGTCCACCCCGCACCTGTTTGTCATCAACCCCGAGGGCAAGGTGATCTACCAGGGCGCGATTGACAGCAACAACTCCAGCGACCAGGCCGACATCGCGGGTGCCACCAACTACGTGGCCGCCGCCCTGGACGCCGCCATGGCCGGCAAAACCGTCGCCAAGGCCAAGTCCGACCCCTACGGCTGCGGCGTCAAATACTGAGCCTCCCGCCTCCTCTTCAAAGCCGGACGAAAGTCCGGCTTTTTTTTGCGTCCAAACCAAACTCGCCAGGCCCGCAAACTTGCGGCCAACCCCGCGGTTTCGGGTTTGCCCCGGCACGCCATCCACGTTCTCTGCACGGGTGAAATCACGCCTCCCCCTCCTCCTCGGCTGTCTCGCCGTTCTGCAACCCGTCGTCGCCGAGACCACCGTCACCACTCCTCCCATCAGCGCCACCACCGCCCCCATCGCCGTCCCTGCCGCCACTGCGGCCAACGACGACCCCATGGCCAAGGTGGACATGGAAAAACTCAGCTACTTCTTCGGCTCCAACATCGGCCGCCAGATGGCGGGCCAGGGTTTCAAGCCCAACTACGAGGCCCTCAAACAGGGCCTGCAGGACGCCGTCGAAGGCAAACCCGCCCGCTACAAGCAGGACGAGATCGCCCCCGTCATGGAGCAGTTCAAGGCCGCGATGGAACAGCTGGCCGCCCAACGCGAGGCCAAAGCCGCCAAGGTCAGCGCCGAGTTTCTCGCCAACAACGGCAAACGCAAGGAAGTGACCACCACGGCCTCCGGCCTCCAATACGAGGTCCTCAAGGCCGCCGAAGGTCCCAAGCCCAAGGCCACCGACATGGTCACCGTCCACTACCATGGCACCCTAACCAACGGCACCGTGTTCGACAGCTCCGTCGAGCGCAAGGAGCCCGCCTCCTTCCCCCTCAACGGCGTCATCCCCGGCTGGACCGAGGGTGTCCAGCTCATGAGCAAGGGCTCCAAGTTCAAGTTCGTCATCCCCGGCAACCTGGCCTACGGCGAACAGGGCAGCCCGCCCACCATCGGCCCAAACGAGACCCTCGTCTTCGAGGTCGAACTCCTCGAGATCGGCAACCCCGAGGCTCCCAAGGCCAAGTAAGCCCTTCACCACCACAACCTTCCCGAAACCGGGCCGTCTTCACAGGCGTCCCGGTTTTTTTGTGACCGGAAAACCACTGGCTCTATAAAAAAACGTCACGGAACCCCGGACGAATGCGGGAGTGGATTGGTAAGGGTAACTCGCCGTTTTCGGTTTATCCCCCGAACAGTTCGCCCTGGCCGCTTCCCGGTGTTTCCGGACCCGACCAGGCCAGCCAGTCCGCCAGGGAGGCGTCGGCCAGTTCGGGGAGCCGGGCCAGCCGCAGCAAAAGCAGGGCGCAGCCGAGGGCGTCGTAACCGGCGCAGTGGTAGTGGCGGCGTCCCTCGGGACACCAGACCCGCGCCTCGCGTTCGAGATCTTCCTTCAGGCCGAAGGTTTCCACCAGCTGCTCCAGGCCGAGCCCCGTGAGACCGGGGTAAAGTTTCCGGTGCAGGCTCCGGGTGTCCAGCCAGGGCCCCCAGGAGGTGTTCTCGTGGCCGGGACGGGCGAAATCGGGGACAAACGGGGGGTGGGGCCATTCGGCCTTGAGAAGGCTGTTTTCAAACCCGGCGCTGTGGGCCGCCAGGGGGCCGGAGCGGCGGGCCGCGACCAGGGCATCCCATTCCGCCGCAAAGGGTTCGGCGCCGGCCGTGGCGGCCTCGGCCAGGCCGTGCACGGCGGTCTCCTCGGCCCGGATGCGTCCATGCGGACGACAGACCCGGGTCTGCACGGCGGTGATGGCCCCGCCGGTGACGGTCACAAGGCCGTGTTCGACCACGCCGCCGTGGCGGCTGCCTTCAAAGTCCAGGGCGTGCCAGGTGGAGGTGCTTAGGCTCACATGGCGGTTGAGCCTTTTCCCCGCCAGCCGCGCCAGCCCAAAGCGTGGCACAACCCACTTGCCGGCCGGTCCAAGACCTTTCAGCTTTCCCTCATGCCTCCTCGCATCCTTGTGATCCCGACCCTTGTCCTGGCCGCCACCGGAGCCCTTCCGGCCCAGCTTTATCTTTCGGAACCGGTCAAAAGCCTGAAGGCGGATTTCACTTCGGAGCAGACTCTTTTCGAGTTTCCCTACACCAACCGCTCCGGCGTGGCCCTGAAAATCACCGACATCTCCGTCGGCTGCGGCTGCCTCCGTCCCGAGGTGACCAGCAAAACCCTCCAGCCCGGCGAGACCGGCAAACTGCGGTTCACCTTCGACCACGCCACCCGCGAGGGCGAGCAGGAGGTCAAGGCCACCGTCACGACCGACGACGGGAAACCGGCCCAGGAACTGACCGCGAAGGTGGACATTCCCACCTGGGTGGATGTCTCTCCCAAACTACTGTTCTGGTCGGATCCCGAGAAGCCCACGACGATCATCAGCGAAATCCGCATCAACACACCCGAGGCCCGCAAGATCAAGGCTGTCAAGGCCGCCACCCCCGGTTTCAAAGTGGAACTGGAGGAGATCGAGGCCGGCCGCCGCTACCGGGTGAAGGCCACGCCGGAAGGCAAAACCCCCCATCTGCTCAGCGAGGTTTCCATCACCATGGAACCCGCGCTCCCCGCCACCAAGCAGGTGAGGATGTTTCTGCGGGTCATGTGAGCATGGAAAACAGGAGGTTTTGCCGGGGCGGGGTGGCGGGGGAGATTCTGGCGCTGCTGGCGGCGGCCCTGGTGCTCTCGGCCGTGTCTTATCCCTTTCTCGGAGCCGGGTGGCGGCAGGGACTCTCTCAGTTCAATCCCTTGGCTGTCAGTGTGTTGGAAGTGAAAAAAAACTCCAGGCCCATCCTTTGGGTGGATGCGCGGCACGAACCTGAGCGCCTCCGCGACCCCGGACCGTCCGGCTCGGTTGCCCTCAACGAGGACACCTGGAACCTGGAACCGCTCCTGCTGGCCTGGAAGCCCCCGCAGGCGGTGGTCGTCTTCTGCGACGGCCACGGCTGCCAGGCCAGCCGCAAGGTGGCCGAGCGGCTGGCCCGGGAAATGCCCGCCCTCTCGGCCCGTTTTCTTGAGGGCGGGCTGCCCGCGCTCCGCCAGTCCTCCCCTGAATCGAGCCGGACCTCCCCGCCATGAAAGCCCGTGTCCTTCGTTTTCTGGGGCTGGCTCTCCTGGCCGGCCTCTGGCTCTGGGCCGCCGTGCCCAAGATCGCCAATCCGGGGGCCTTTTATGATGCGATCCTGGGCTTTCGGCTCATCCCGGAACCGGTCGCTGTGGCGGCCGCGCTTTACCTGCCGTGGCTGGAGTTTGCCATCGCCCTGGGCCTGCTGTGGCCCCGCCTGCGGCGCGGCTCCCTGGTGCTCACCGCCGGCCTCATGATTGTCTTCGGGTGCGCTTTGGCGGCGGCCTGGTCCGCCGGCCTCGACTTGTCCTGCGGTTGTTTTGGGGCGTCCGGCGAGAAGACGGTGCTTCCCCTCGCCATCCTGCGGAACCTTTGCCTGCTGGTTCTTTCCCTCCTGCTCCTGCGCTTTCCCGCGCCCCCGTCCCGCACTTCCTCTTCATGAAAACCGCTGTTCTGTTTCTCGGTCTTGCCGCCCTTTCCTCCTGTGCCCTGGTGGGCGAGCCCAACGCCGCCCCGGCCTCCGCCAAGGAGTCCGCCGGCTTCGTCCGCCTCTTTGATGGCAAAAACCTCGACGGCTGGGTCAAACGCGGCGGCCAGGCCACCTACACGATGGTGGACGGGGCCATCGTCGGCACGACCGTCCCCACCGGTCCCAACACCTTTCTCTGCACCGAGAAAAACTACGCCGACTTCGAGTTCGAGTGCGACGTCAAGGTCGCCGACGGCATCAACTCCGGCATCCAGTTCCGCTCCAATGTGAAGAAGGAGAAGAACGGCTCCGACCGCGTCTGGGGCTACCAGCACGAGCTCGATCCCTCCTCCCGCGCCTGGACTTCGGGCATTTACGAGGAGGCCGGACGCGGCTGGCTCATGCCCAAAAAGGGCGACGCCGCCTCCGAGGCCGAATGGAAAAACCGCACCGCCGGCACCTACAAAAACAACGAGTGGAACCACGTCCGCGTCGTCTGCCAGGGAGACCACCTCCAGACGTTTCTGAACGGCAAGGCCATGTCCGATATCAGGGACGCCAACACCGCCGCCGGTTTCATCGCCCTGCAAGTCCACGGCATTGACCCGAAGTCGAAAGAGAATGTCGGCAAGACCATCTCCTGGAAGAACATCCGCATCCGCGAGCTGCCCGCCAAATGAGTCAGGGTGACGCCGCCCCGGCCAGACTTTCGGCAAATTTTCCCGGATCGGCCGGCGAGACCACGGCGGTGCGGTTGGGGAACCTCAGCACGACGGTGCGGGTTTCGTCCGTGACGAAGGCGCGGTAGCTGCCCAGCGCCTGGTTGCGGCAGAGGCCGGTGAAGGAAAACAGCCCGCCGTTCCCGCACAGCCGTTTAAGACGTATGACACAGCCTCCCATGCCTGCGGACAAACCCTGGCCGCGGCCTCACTTCGAGGCCGGCCTATGCAGACCGTAACGCTCAAGCAGCAGCCACTCCTCCTCCGCAAACGTCTCCAGGGGAAGGCCTTCCAAGTGTTTGGCCCCCTCGGCGACCCGTCCCGCCGCCGCCAGGGAAAGCGCGTGGGCGTAACGGATTTCGGTGCGGGCCGCCGTCTCCGGCTTCAGTTCCTGAAACAACTCCAGGGCCTGGCCGGCCTGCTTTTTCAGGACCAGGCTGAGGGCGTAGGTGGAATGGAAGGCCTGCGTCTTGGGATTTCCCTCAAAAACCTGGGCGGCCAGGCGGTGCCCCTGCTCCGTGTCCTCGTCCAGCAGCAGCCGCAGGTAGGCGACATTGTTGGTCACCACCGGTTCTCCGGGTTGGATCTCGAGGATCCTTGCCATGACGTAGAACTGGCCGCGCAGGTCGCGCTTCACCCGATAGATTTCAAATAGTTCGTTCAGGGTGGGCAGCTCGGATTGCGGCCAGGTCCGGGCCCGTTCCCGCAGCAGCAGCGTGCGA
>JANOBW010000139.1:0-7333 GCA_031411855.1 Opitutia bacterium | reverse complement strand
CACCGCGCCGACCAGCTTCCCCCGCTTGCCCTGGAAGTGGCGGCCCCCCAGGTCCCCGCCCCGGAGGAAATCAAGGCGGCCCTGGCCTCCGTCTCCGGCCCCTACCGGCTGGAGGCCCGGGCCACCGACCAGCCCCGCCGTTTCGAGCTTTTCCTCGTCGCTTCCAAGGCCCTTTCGGCACCCGCCTTCCTCGCCCTCACCGACACCTTCCAACCCCAGTTTGACGAGATCCTTGCCGCCGCCCGCCGCCCCGGCGTTTACCGCGCTGGAGATTACAGCTCCCCGGAAAAAATGCCGGTCCCGCAATTCAACCCGATCCGCAACCTCGGCCGCTGCGCCGCCATCCGCGCCAAGTCCCATCTGCTTCTCGGCGACCCCGACAAGGCCCTCCAGGACCTGGCCCTCCTCGCCGCCAACCGGAAATTCATCGGCAACCGCCGCCTTTATCTGGTGACCGGCATGATGGACACCATGAACGAAAAACTCGCCCAGGAAGTGATCCACACCGGCCTCGCCCTCCATGCTTGGCGGGACGGCGACCTGGTCACCCTTCAGGCCCTGGCGGCGGACACTAGAAGCTCCGCCACCGTGTTTGACAGCCTGCGTTCCGAACGGATCTGGGGGATCCGGAACATGGAGCTGGTGATGGAAGGTGAGGTGCAACACATAACAGGCACCTCCACCTCCTGGCAAAACGCTCTCCTCCAACTTATCCCCAAGGGCTGGATTCGGCAAAACCTCAAGTTCTACACGCTTCCGATCTCGCAGTTCATTGATACCTACGACCGGAAACAAAACCTCTTCTCGCCGGAGAAATTCAAAGCGGCGGAGGTGGTGCTTCAGCAGGAATTGGAAACCTCGGGGCCTTACCATCTCCTTTCCCACTACGCCACTCCCGCGTTTACCCGCGTTATCAGTGAAGCCACCGACCGCGACACCCAGGCGGGCCTCATCGTCCTGGGCTGCGCCCTGGAGCGCCACCGCCGCGCCACCGGCACGCTGCCCGACACCCTTGACAGTTTGATGCCGAAGTATCTCGACAAAGCCCCACGTCAGATGGTCAACGGCCAGCCCTTCCTCTACCGCCGCGAACCCGACGGCGGGTATTCCCTCTGGTCCGTCGGCTGGGACCTCAAGGACGACGGCGGCAAGTTCACCCCCGGCGAACCCGTGAAAGACAAGGGCGACGACCGGGGCTGGCGCATGCCCCGGTGATGATGCCCGATCCCGCGAGGCTCCGCCCTGCGCTCACCAGGCATACCCCAACTGGTTCATCACCGGTTCGATGACCGGGCGCTGCGGCCGCAGCCAGCGGTCATAGGCCTGCCAGCGGCCCACCGCCCTGCGGTGGACGGGCGCGGCCACCTCGGCGTAGCTGGGTGTGCGGATCAGCCTCGCCAGCGGCCCGTGGTCTGTCCCAGTTCCGGCGGGCAGGCCCAGAAACTCCGCCACCTCCGCCAATCGCGCCGCCGGGTCCGCCACCAGCTCCTCGTAGCGCACCTCCCGCCAGTTTCCCTCCGGCAGGTGTCCGCGCAGGGCCACCCAATGCGCCATCGTGGCGGCCCAGGCCCGCGCCGCCCCTTCCCAGCTCAGGCACTGCACGCCAAGCGGGCTCAGCCCGAAGTCCTGGAAGAGGCAGCTCACGATCACATCGCGCGGATCACGCAGCAGCACCACCAGCGGGGCCTCCGGCCAGCAGCGCGCGATCCAATGCACGCCGTCGGTCAGCCCCGGGTTTTTGTCCACCAGCAGCCTCCCTTCCGCCGGTTCCGCCACGGCGGTGATCCGGCGCCAATAGGCCTCGCGGATGGCGGCGATGTCTCCGGCCGGGGCGTGGAGCAAAGCCAGCGCGGGATCACCGCCGCCGCCGGACCTCGCCAGGACCCAGGCCGCGATCTCCTGCTCCAGCACGGGATACTCGGAGGCGATGACCACACCACCCGTCTTTTCCAGAAGGGTTTCGAGGAGCGTCGTCCCGCTGCGCGGATGCCCGAGGATGAAGGCCAGCCGACGCCGGGGCCCCAGCTCCGCCCCCGCCCAGCCCGCCACCACGCCCGGCCCAAGCGCCTGCCGCACGCGTTCCCGATGCTCCAACTGGCGCGGCCGCAGCTGCCGTTCATAGGCGGCCTCGGGTTGTTCCGCCTGGAGGCGCTTGGCCCGCTCCAGGGATTCGGCGGCGTTGCGGAAACGGCCCGTCACGTCCAGCGCCCGCGCCCGCTCCATCAGCGCGGCCGGTCCGTCCAGCCCCGAGAGCAGGGCCAGCGCCCCCTCCGTCCGTCCTTCCCGCCGCAGCAGCCTCGCCCCGATGGCGCGGCATGGGACCGGAACCTCCGGCAAACGGTCCAGCAGGGCCACGCCCTCGGCGGTCCGACCCGAGCGTTCCAAGGCCTCCAGATGTTTCGGTAACAACACACCCGTCCGGATCACGGCGTCCGGCGCGGTCCGGCAGACACGTTCGCATTCCTCCGGAAGCAGCGCCTCCAGCCAGCAGGACGCGATCCCCAGCCAGACCTCCTCCTCCGTCCCCTCCGCCCGGGCCAGGGCCTCGGCCCGGGCCAGCAGCTCCCGCAGATGGGGAAAGTCCAGCCGCAGGCACTCGGTCCGCGCCGCCTCGACCAGCGGATAGGGGTTCGTGGGATCGTTGGCAAAGACCCGCAGAAACAGCCCGAGGGCCTGCGCGAGTTCCCCCCGGCGGCGGGCATGGAAGGCCTCGGTCAGCAGCCTGACCTCGTCGTCCGCCCCGGGGTTGGAAATCACGTCGTCCACGACCGGCAGCGATGCGGATTTATCCAGCCCTGATCAAGACTTTCCTCCCCGCCGCCGTGTTTGGGCGCGTTTTTGTTCATTCGGTAAGTTCTTCATCTGTAATGCTCTAAAATAATTGACACCCGCTGGTTGCGGGCGGTATGGGGAGGCAACCTCATGAAATCAAAACCTCATCTTGCCAATCTTCGCCGCGCCCTCGCCGCTGCCGCCGTCGGAGCCGGAGCCGCCTCCCAGATAGACGCCGCCGTGGTGGGACTCCATTTCCGCTACGCCTACACCGACGGGACCACGGACTACATCGAAAGCACCATCAACACGGCCGCCCCCGGCCTGGTCGCGGGGATTCCGGCCCTCAACTGGAACAACATGTCCGGCATTGACGAGGGTGGCTACGGGTTTCCCACCAGCTATGTCGGCGAGGCCCTCACCTCCCCCGGCGCCACCGGCGTGACCGTGGATTTCTCGGCGGCAAACACCTACCAGAACGCCTACCCGGTCCCCGACCAGTCCGACCCCAACTTCGCCTACCTTTCCTATCTCGATGACTCCGGCGGCGGCTACAAGGTGACCCTGCACGGCCTCACCAGCCTCCTGGCCCCGGGCGAGTTTTACCGCATCCAGGCCCTCCAGTCCTCGGACGACGCCACCGGTTTTGCCGATGTGAAGATCTACCAGGGCACCACCAATGCCGGCACTCTCCTCGGCACCCTGAGCAACCCCACCACGGGCAGCGGCGCGCTCTACGGCAACACCATCCAGTCCGGCCTCCTCAGCGACGCGGAGATCACCATCGTGGGCAACGCCCGCTCCGGCTCCATCCGCAGCACCCTGGCCGGCCTCATCATCACCACCGTGGCCGCCCCCGACCATTTCAACGACGAGGGCGTCGTCACCTATCCGTTTGCCCACCTCGGCAGCGGCAAAACCTCCCACTTCCGCATCGGCACCCCGGGCGACACCGTGACGATCACCGGCACCGACGCCCTCTCCGTCGCGGCCACCCACACCTTGGATATCGGCGCCACCGGCGTCGTCGCGCCCGGCACTTACACGCTCATTGATTACGCGGGCGCCATCGGGGGCGACGGCTTTGCCGGCCTCACCCTCGGCTCCACCCCGCACCTCTTCGCCACCCTCAGCAACAACACGGCGGACTCGAAGGTGGAGCTGATCGTCGGCTCCGTCTCGCAACTGGTCTGGAACGGCAACCTCGGCACCGCCTGGGACCTCAACACCACCCGCAACTTCCTCATCGGGGCCAGCACCGTCCGCTACCTCCAGGGCGACCAGGTCGTGTTCAACGACGCCGCCACCTCCGCCGGCACCGTCACCGTCGGCGCGACCATCAGCCCCGCCTCCGTCCTTTTCGACAACAGCAGCCAGAACTACACGTTCACCGGGGCCGGGCTCGAAGGCTCCGCCAGTCTCACCAAGTCCGGCACGGGCAGCGTCATCCTGGCCAACAACAACACCCTCGCCGGCGTCGTGGATGTCCAGTCCGGCCTCCTCCAGGTCGGCAATGGCGGCTCCACCGGATCGCTCGGCACCCCCACCTCCCTCAGCGTCTCCGCCGGCGCCACCCTCGCCTTCAAACTTTCCTCACCGCAGACCCTCAGCCGCACCATCGGAGGTTTCGGGGGAACCCTGGCTCAGAACGGGACCGGCACCCTCACCGTGACCGCCCGCGACCTCACCACGGACATCGTCATCAACGGCGGCGTGCTGGCCGCCCGCGGGGGCGACTGGACCGGCAGTTTCGCCCCCAACCGCACCATCACCGTCAACGGCCCCGGCACCCTCGACACCACCACCCACTCCCTCGGCGGCCTCGGCGGCGCCACCAGGCCCTCCGCCGTCATCCTCAATGAGGACGGCATCTGGAAACTGAACAACGAGCAGTATCTCACCGCCACCACCCAGCTCACGGCGGGGATCATCAACGGCCCCGGCGAAATCCGCGGCGGGGGCACGATCACGACCGTGGCCCACGCGACCAAGCCCTCCGCCATCAACTCGCCTGTCAATCTCGTGGGCACCGTCACCATGAACGTCGCCGACGGCGCCGTGGCCACCGACCTGCTGGTCACCGGCGGCATCTACAACTCCGGCGGCCTCAACAAGATGGGTGCCGGCACCATGGAGCTCACCGGGGCCAGCTCCTTCAGCGGCAACCTCTATGTGAGCGCGGGCACGGTCTCCGTCCCGGTCATCAACGACATCGCCACCCCCGGCCCCCTCGGCCAGGGCAATGTCATGCTGGAAGGCGGCAAACTTCTTTACTCCGGCGCGTCCGCCACCGCCACCCGCAACTTCAGCGTCAACGGCGCGACGATCAACGTGGCCAACGCCGCCACCGTCCTGGACTGCGCGGGCACGCTCACCGGCTTCGCCCTCACCAAGGCCGGCCCCGGCACCCTCCTGCTCAGCGGCACCAACGCCATCTCCACCCTCTCGGTCGGCGGCGGCACCCTCCGGGTGGCCTCGCCCGCCTCCGCCGGCACCGGCATCAGCGTCAACGCCGGCGGCACCTTCGATCTCAACGGGCAAAACCTCACCGGCAACCCGCTCACCGTCAACGCGGGCGGCACCGTCTCGGGCTCGGGCACCTTCGCCACTTCGGGCGATGTGGCCGGCAACCTCTCCCCCGGCGGCACCGGAACCATCGGCCATCAGGTGGTGGCCGGCTCACTCGTCCTGGGGGCCACCGCCGTCTCCACCCTGGAAATCGCCTCGGCCGGAAGCTTCGATATCGTCGAATCCCAGGGGCCCATCACCCTGGCCGGCACGGTCAACGTCTCCCTCATCAACGGCTTCACCCCCGTGGCCGGCCAGTCGTTCGATCTCTTTGTGGACGACGGCGGTTTCGCCACCACCGCCCTCCTCAACCTCCCCGCCCTGCCCCCCGGACTCTCCTGGAACTCCTCGGCTTTTGCCACCACCGGAGTCGTCAGCGTCGTGACCGGCAGCGATCCGGTCGTGGCCTACGCGCAGGGCTTCGGACTGGCCGGAGCCGATACCGCCGGCACCGCCGATCCGGACCACGACGGCATCAGCAACGCCCTCGAATACGCCTTCGGCCTCAGCCCCCTCGTGAACAACGGGCCCGAATACCGCGGCCAGGGCTCCTCCGACGCCGGCAAACTGGTCCTCTCCTACCGCCGCCCCAAACACGGCGGGGTCAGCGGGGTCACCTACGGCGTCGAGGTCAACTCGGGCGGCCTCGTCGGCGGCAACACCAACTGGGTCCCCGCCACCCCCGTCACCGACTACACCGTGGGCGTCACCCCCAACGCGGACAACCTCACCGAAACCGTCACGGTCACCTTCGTGGGAACGGTCTCGGGCAAAAAGTTCGGCCGCGTCTCGGTGACCTACTGATCCTTCGTTCCCGAAACAACCCGGGCCCGCCGCGCCCCACCGCCGGCGGGCCTTTTTGCGCCCCGGAGGCGGCAGGGGGTCACCAAACCCAAAGTCGGCCGATGGTTGGGCTCCCTGGGAACGCCAGGCTCCGCACTGGCCTGGACCTGCCTGGGCGAGGCAGCCCGGCCTTCCCGGGCTCAGGGACTCGGCCAGGCGCCCGCCAACGTTTCCCCCGGGCTGACACAGGTCTGGGCCCAGTCATGCCAAGCCTACCCCCGACCTGGTGGAGATTTCCCCCGGGCCATGCAGCGATTAGCCCGGACCTTGTTCAGGTTTGGTCCGACTCTCCCCACCTGCCACGCACCACGTTCAGCCTTACCCCGGAGCCATCACAAGCCTAGGCCACACCTCGTTCAGATTCGGTCCGAGTCATGCGCAGATTAGCCTTAAGCATGTTCAGATTCACTCCGAGTCGTGCAAAGATTAGCCTTAAGCATGTTCAGAGTGGCTTCGAGCCATCCCAAACATGACCTTCAGCGTGTTCACGTTTACCCCGAGCCGGGGAAAGATTACCCTCCACCTTGATCGGGAAGTGACCAGATCAGTCCACGCCTTGGCCTGGCCTGCCTGACGTTTCACCCCAACGGATGCGGGCAAAGCCTTTCCCGGAGCGATCCTCGAATCATCCAGCCACACCGCCGCCCGAGAGAGGCGCAGTCACCGACCAGTCCCACAGAAGAAGGTCGAAAAGCTTGGCCGACAGGGTATTACTGCTCATGAGCCATCCGTCCCGGACGGGAAACATTTTGTCTAAATATAGCCATAGATAGCTATTCTTTTGTCATGACAACTGGCCAAAAAGGTGACAGGCTTAAATCCACTCGCAGGGGTCTTTTACGCATTTTCCCATGTGCCCCGTGAGTCAACCAATTTACTCCCAACAACTTCTACTCATGAAACCCAACCGCTCCAAGCTGTTCCAAGTCGCCTCCGCCTCCGCGATGGCTCTTATCGCCTCCTCCGCCTACCTACCCGCCGCCAACCTTTACTGGGATTCCAACGGCACCACCGCCGGCGCCGGCCTCACCCCCACCGGCACCTGGGGCACCTCCACTTTCTGGAACGCCACTGCCGACGGCACCACCACCGCTCCAGGTGCCTGGTCCACCAACACCGCCGTCTTTTCCGCCGGCACGGATGCCACTTC
>JANOBW010000138.1:0-46690 GCA_031411855.1 Opitutia bacterium | reverse complement strand
CGGGATGTCCGTGATCCGGGGCATCCGGTAGACGTCGAAATTTTTCGGCACCGTCATCCCGTCCCGGAACGTGATCTCGTGCGCCGTGGCCGCGCCCAGGGCCATGACGATGGAGCCCTCAAGCTGGGCGCGGATCGTGTCGGGGTTCACATACCAGCCGCAGTCAATGGCGGCCCAGACACGGTCTATCTTCACGCCGCTCTCGGGGCGTTGGGAGACCTTCACGACCTGGGCGACGGTGCTGCCGAAGCAGGAGGTCACGGCCACCCCGTAGCCCTCGTTTGGCTTGCGTGTTTTCCAGCCGGACATCTCCGCGATCTGTTCCAGCAGCCGCAGGCAGCGCTCGTCCTCCAGATGGGCCTTCCTGAACTCCAGGGGATCTTTGCCGGCCTTGTGGGCCAGCTCGTCCAGGAAACTTTCGTAGGCGAAGCCGTTGGTCGAGGCATAGACGGAGCGCCACCACATTGTGGGGATGGGGGTTTCGAAAGGGACGTCCGAGAAGCGGGCGTGGGCGATCTTTTTGAGGTAGGGGCGGAGGAAGCCCTCCATCGTGCTCCCGTTGGCGCGGTTTTTCGGGCCGCCCATCCAGTGGCCGTTGTTCTGACCCGCCAGGCGGACCTTGAGCGCGCTGATGCCGCCGTTGGCCACCGCGCCTTCGCAGCGGTAGGTGACTCCCGGGCGGTAGGGTCCCTGGGTGGTGTCGTCCTCGCGGGTCCAGACCACCTGGATCGGAACCCCCATTTCCTTGGAGATCACGGTCGCCTCGTGGGGGTAGTCCATGAAGGCCTTTCGGCCGAAACCTCCGCCAAGGAACGTGAGGTTGATGATGATCTTTTCCCGCGGGATGCCGAATTCCTTGGTCAGGCAGTCCTGCACCCATTCGGGCGCCTGGATCGGCCCCCAGATCTCCACCTTGTCCCCCTGATAATGGGAAACGCAGTTGAGGGGCTCCATGCAGGAGTGGGCCTGATACGGGGTTTCGTAAACCACATCGAGTTTGTCCGTCGCGGCGGCGAGCGCGGGGTTGGGATCGCCCTGGTTGTGCGCGGTCAGTCCCTCGTCCTTGGCCAGCAGATCCCTCATGCGTCCGTAAATCGTTTCGGTGTCGAGGTGTTCGAAACCGGTGTCGTCCCATTCCACGGTCAGGGCCTTGCGGCCTTCCATCGCGGCCCAGGTCGAGTCCGCCACCACGGCGACCCCCTCGCGGTAGGTGTTGAAAACCGCCATCCGGATCTTGAACACCTTCTTCACGCCGGGGACTTGCAGGGCCTTGCCGTCATCGAAGGTCTTGACCTTGCCCCGCAGCCGGGGGTTGCGCTCGACCACCGCGAACAGCATGCCGGGCAGGCGTTTATCGAGGCCAAACACGGCGGTCCCGTTCGTCTTCAAGGCCGAGTCTTTCCGGACGAGCGGTTGGCCGATCAGTTTGTAGTCACCCCGCTTCTTCAGCGTGGGGCTCGCCGGCACGGGAAGTTTGGAGGCGTCGGCGATGAGTTCGCCGTAGCGGGCTTTCTTGGCGGTTTTTTCATGAACCACGCTTCCGGCCTTGGCCTGGCACTCGCCGGCGGGCACGCTCCAGCGGCGGGCGGCGGCCTCCACCAGCATCTCGCGGGCGGCGGCGCTGAGGCGGAGGAGTTTTTTGTAGGAGCCGCGGATGGTCGAGCTGCCGCCCGTCACCTGGCTGCCGTATTTGCGGGAGTCGCCTTGCGCGAACCTGACGTCCACTTCGGCGAGGTCCACCTCCAGCTCCTCGGCAATGATCTGGGGAATGGCCTGATAGATGCCCTGGCCCATCTCGGAGCGGTGGCAGACGAGGGTCACCTTGCCTGTCTCGGCCACAGAGATCCAGGTGTTGAGCTCGATGTTCTCGGAGCCGGGGGCGGGGGCTTTGACGATCGTGGCCTCGTCCGCCTGGGCCGTGTCAAACAGGCCGAGCACGAGCGCGGCTCCGGCCACTCCGGAGAGCCGGAGAAAGTCCCGTTTGCTCCATCCTTGGTTTTTCATGAGGCGATGTGGTGGGATAGGGGGGGAGGCTTATTTGCCCTTGGGTTTGGCCGGACCCATGAGGGCGGCGCTTTTAATGGCCTGGCGGATGCGGGGGTAGGTGCCGCAGCGGCAGATGTGGCCGTTCATGGCCGTATCAATGTCGCCGTCCGTCGGATGCGGGTTCCCGGCCAGAAGCGCCACCGCCGCCATGATCTGGCCGGATTGGCAGTAGCCGCACTGGGGGACCTGTTCCTGAATCCAGGCCATCTGGACGGGATGGGAGTTTCCCTCGGAGACGCCCTCAATGGTGGTGATTTCCATGCCCTGGGCGGCGGAGACCGGGATCGAGCAGGAACGCCCCGGGGTGCCGTTGAGGTGGACGGTGCAGGCCCCGCACTGGGCCATGCCGCAGCCGTATTTGGTCCCCTTGAGGCCGATCAGGTCGCGGATCGCCCACAGCAGGGGCATGGTCGGCGGCGCCTCAATCGTGTGGGGTTGCCGGTTGATGCTCAGCGTGAAGGTGCTCATGGGGTGGTGGTAGGCGGAGGGCGTGGGGTTCGCAAGTGTCGGGGGAAGTTTTCATCCGGCGGGGCTGCTTCCCGGGGTGGCGGTGCCAGACGCCTGACCCGGGCTAAGCTCAAC
This sequence comes from Opitutia bacterium, assembly GCA_031411855.1. Taxonomy (GTDB): domain Bacteria; phylum Verrucomicrobiota; class Verrucomicrobiia; order Opitutales; family JANOBW01; genus JANOBW01. The sequence continues at coordinate 44,062 of JANOBW010000138.1, read as the reverse complement.
CGTCCCTCCGGGACGGGCGTTTACCGCACCTCGGAGGGGTGAAAGAAGGTCGCCGGGGGGGGGCGCAGTGCCACCCCCGGAATGCCTACGGCTCACAAGCGGGTGGTGGCCAGGTCAGGCCGCCCAGTCCAAAGGGAAACCCTTCCTTTAGCCGAAAACGGCCTTGATGGCTTCGGCCATCTTGGCGGTGTCGGGAGCGCCGCCCATGGCGAGGTCGGGTTTGCCTCCGCCCTTGCCGCCGAGTTTGGCGGAGAGGTCCTTGATGATCGCGCCGGCCTGGAGGCCGGTGGCGTTGGCTTCGGCCGTGCAGTGGGCCACGAGGGAGGCTTTGCCGCCGATTTCCGCGCCGAGAACGACGGCCGAGGGGCCGAGGCGGCGGGCGAGTTGGAGGGCGAGTTCGCGGAGGGCGGTGGCGTCGTCCGAGGTGACGACGGCGGCGACGAGTCTCAGGCCGTCGGCGCGGACGGTGGCCCCGGCGGCGAGTTCGGCGGCGAGGTGGGTCGCGGCCTTCTGTTTCAGGGCCTTGAGTTCGCGTTCGAGCGTGGCTTTTTCCTCGAAGAACTTGTCGAAACGGGCTTCCACTTCGTCGAGTCCGCAGCCCATGCGGAGGGCCAGGCGGGAGAGTTTCTGGTGGTTTCCTTCGAGGAGGGTCTGGGCGGCCTCGCCCGCGACGGCCTCGATGCGGCGTTTGCCGGCGGCGACGCCGGTTTCGGCCAGGATCTTGAAGGCGCCGATCTCGCCGGTGGCGCGGACGTGGGTGCCGCCGCAGAGTTCGACGGACCAGCCGCCGATGTCCACGACGCGGACGACTTTGCCGTATTTCTCGCCGAAGGTGGCGATGCAGTTGGCCGGCTTCTTGTCGAACTCGGTCTCGAACCAGTTGATGGTGTCGTTGGCCAAAATGTGGGTGTTGGCGATGTGTTCGACTTCGATAAGCTGTTCCGGGGTAACGGCTTCGAAGTGGGCGAAGTCGAAACGCATCCGTCCTGGCGTCACGTAGGAACCCTGCTGGATGACGTGGGTGCCAAGGACCTCGCGGAGGGCGAAGTTGAGGACGTGGGTGGCGCTGTGGTGGCGCTGGATGGCGCGGCGACGGTCGAGGTCCACGGTCAGGGAGAAAGCAGAACCGACATGGGCGGTGAGGCTGGCGGCGGTCTTGACCTCATGGAGGAAACGTCCGGCGGCGTCCTTGATCGTGTTGGTGATGAAGAGGATATGGTCGCCCAGGCGGGCCACGCCGGTGTCGCCGACCTGGCCGCCCATTTCGGCGTAGAAGGGGGACTGGTCGAAAACGAGGAAGGTTTTTCCTTCACTGACCACAACTTCCAGCAGCTTGGCGGGAACGTCGTGGAGGGAGGTTTCGTTAAAGCCAATGAAACGGGTGGCGGCAGCATGGGTGTCGCCTTCGTTGACGGAGATGACGGTTTTGACCTGGGATTCGCGGCCCCGGGCCTTTTGTTTTTCCATCTCAGCTTCAAAGCCGGCGGTGTCCACCTTGAGACCGCGCTCGGTGGCGAGCAGTTCGGTCATGTCGAGAGGGAAGCCGAAGGTGTCGTAGAGTTCGAAGGCGACGGTTCCGGGAATGGCGGAAACTCCGCCCTGGGCCTTATAGGTCTCATAGGACTTATTGAACAGCATCAGCCCGCGGTCCAGTGTCCGGCCAAAGCTCTCCTCCTCGCTGAGGATCACGCGTTTGATCAGGTCCTGCTTGGCGCGGAGTTCGGGGAAGATGCCGCCGAGTTCGGCCGCGACGGTGTCCACCAGGCTTTCGAAGAAGCCGATCTGGAGGCCGAGGCGGCGGCCGTAGAGGATGCCGCGGCGGAGGATGCGGCGGATGACGTAGTTGCGGCCGTCGTTGCCGGGCATGATGCCGTCGGCGATGGCGCAGGAGACGGTGCGGGCGTGGTCGGCCAGGACGCGGAAGGCGACGTCGGTCATCTCCTGTTCGGGCAGGCCCTCGCGTTTGGTGGGGACGGTGCCGGTGTAGGTTTTGCCGGAGAGCTGGGCGACCTTGGCCAGGGTGGAGGCGAAGACGTCGGCGTTGTAGTTCGATGGTTCGGCATCGAAGCTTTTGAAACCCTTGGTCGTGGCGATGATGCCGGCGACGCGCTCGAAGCCCATGCCGGTGTCCACGTGGCGGGCGGAAAGGGTCTTGAAGGTGCCGTCGGGCTCGGCGTTGAACTGGATGAAGACGTGGTTCCAGATCTCGATGCAGCGGGAGTCGGAGGAGTTGACGCGTTGGCGTCCGGCGGCCTCGTCGTCCGAGGGCAGGAGGTTGAAGTGGATCTCGGAGCAGGGGCCGCAGGGGCCGGTGTCGCCCATCATCCAGAAGTTGTCCTTCTTGTTGCCGTTGATGATGTGGAGGGCGGGGTCGAGGCCCTCGCGGCGGAAGATGGCGGCCCAGATGTCGTAGGCTTCCTGGTCGAAGTCGGCCGGGTCGCCCTTGGATTTGTCGGGCGAATAAACCGTGGCGAAGAGGCGCTTGGCGGGGATGCCCCAGACCTTGGTGAGGAGTTCCCAGCCCCATTCGAGGGATTCCTTCTTGAAGTAGTCGCCGAAGGACCAGTTGCCCAGCATCTCGAAGAAGGTGTGGTGGTAGGTGTCGAAGCCGACGTCCTCAAGGTCGTTGTGTTTGCCGCCGGCGCGGATGCACTTCTGGGTGTCGGCCGCGCGTTTGAAGGGGGCGGGGCGGTCGCCGAGGAAGTAGGGCACAAACTGGTTCATGCCGGCGTTGGTGAACAGCAGGTTGGGCGAGTCCGGCAGGAGCGGGCTGGAGGGCACGATGGTGTGGCCCTTCGAGGCGAAGAAATCGAGGAACGACTGGCGGAGCTGGGCTGAGGTCATTGGGAAAAGGAGTTCGGGAAACAGTGATGGTCGGACGTGAAACCGCCCAAACCCTTCAACAAATAGCACCCGGGCGGCGGGGAAAAGGATTTATTTTGGGCGCTTCCCGTCCGGAGGGAGTTGGTTCGTGGCCTTAGTCTGACTAAAAGTCATTTGGCTTGTTGACTCATTCTCCCGCCGGCCGCAGATTGCGGGGGCCACTATGGCGACCAAATCCATGAACACATCCACCCTCCTCCTCTCCTTCGCGGCCCTCGCCGCCGTTTCCGCCCGCGCGGACCAAAACTTTTTCCAATTCGGCCTCTGGGCACCCGACGCCCAGATCATCAAGGCTTCCGATGACGTGAAGGGCCTCCGCCTCGACATCGTTTACGGTGAAAACAAAAACGTCAGCGGTCTGGACCTTGGCATCGTCAACACCACCACGGGTAACTTCGCCGGCGTGGGTTACGGCATCGCCAATGTGGTGGACGGCAACGCCTCCGGCCTCCAATGGAGCTGGCTCTACTCCAAGACCGGGGCCGAGTTCAAGGGCTGGCAGGCCGCCCTTTTCTCCCATATCGGCGGCACCGGCACCGGTCTTCAGGGCGGTATCGTCTCGTTGGCCGACGGTGATTTCACGGGGCTGCAATACTCGTTCTACAACCAATCCGACAAACTTTTCACCGGCGTCCAGCTGGGCTTCGTCAACAACGCCCAGAATGTCCACGGCGTGCAGATCGGCCTGGTCAATCTCACCAAGGATCTGAACGGCATCCAGATCGGCCTCGGCAATTACATCGCATCGGCCGAAACCCTCAAACTCCTGCCCTTCGTCAATTGGAAGTTCTGATCCGGGTGGCCCGGGTCATCCGCTTTTCCCTTTCAGGTCCGGCTCATGGCCGGGCCTTTTTTTTTGCCTGCTTTCGGCGGCGGCGGAACCCTGGCCGCCACTTGACAATCCATGCTCTGCTCCCAAAAGAAACTTTTGCCATTCCGGCCAACCCATCCCACCCAAACTCCATGACCAAAACCTCACTCCTCCTCACCCTGGCGGCCTGCGCCACCGTCGCCGCCCGCGCGGACAACGTGTTTCAATTCGGCCTGTTTGCCCCCGGCGACATGCAGCTCATCAACTCCTCCGCCGACATCAAAGGCGTGCGTCTCGACATCATCTGGGGCGAAAACAAAAATGTCAGCGGCCTGGATCTCGGCTTTGTCAATTCCACCACCGGCAATTTCGCCGGCGTCGGCCTTGGCTTGGTCAACACCGTGGACCACAACGCCAAGGGTCTGCAATGGAGCGCCCTTTACTCCAGCACCGGCGGCGACTTCACCGGCTGGCAATCCGCCATTTTCAACCATATCCAAGGTGACGCCGGGGTGATCCAAACCGGTCTCGTCAACTTCACCGAAGGCAAGTTCCGCGGCTTCCAGCTGGCCGGCCTCTACAACCATTCCGCCAAAGCCGTCACCGGCCTCCAGATCGGCCTCGTCAACAACGCGGAATCCGTCAAGGGCCTCCAGCTCGGCCTCGTCAACCTGACCGAGGATCTCAAGGGCCTCCAGATCGGTCTGGCGAACTACATCGAGTCCGCCGACAAGGCCAAGTTCCTGCCCTTTGTGAACTGGAAGTTCTGAACCTCTCCCGGTTTCCCCCTGCAAGACCCGGTTTGCCGCCGGGTCTTTTTTTGCGCCGCCGTTGCTTAGTTTCCCATGGTTTCCCGATGAAAGTCATCCCCTTTTCCCTTATGAAACCCCTGTCACTGAGACTTTCCGCCTTTCTTCTTGCCGCCGCCGGAACCGACGCCCTCCGGGCTGACTCCGCCTGGAATCTTGATGCCGCCGGCAGCTGGGGCTTGGACACCAACTGGTCTCCGGTGGCCGTGCCGGGAGGGACGGGATCGGCCGTGAGTTTTGACTTCGACCTTTCGGCCAACCGGGCCGTCACGCTGGACGCCAGCCGGACCGTGGGAAGCCTCACGTTGGGAGACCCCGCCGCACCCTACGGCAATTATTCCCTCAGCACCGGCACTTCCGGCTCCCTGCTCGTCTTCGACGCCGCGGGAGTCTCCGAAGCCCTGCTCCACTTCCCGGTCGCGGCGAGCACCGCCGTGAACACCATCTCCTCCGCCATCACCCTCCTGGACGACCTGGAGGTCCGCAGCGCCGGGACCACAACCGCCGCCCAAAGTCTTTCCGGCAACATCACGGGAGCGTTCCGCATCCGCAAGACGGGCCCTGGCGTGGTCACCCTGCTGGGCTCCGCCTCATCCTATTCCGGCGGCACCCGGATCGAGGCGGGCCGCCTCAATGTGGGGCGCGCCGCCTCGCTGGGAGCGGGTGTCGTGACCGTGGTGGAGGGCGGCACCCTGGCCACGACCTCGACCAGCGCGACGATCACCAACGCCCTCTCGCTGTCGGGGACGGGGTGCGCGGATGTCTCCACCGGGGCCAACCTGGGCGCGCTCCGCCTGGCCAACGGCAACATCATCTCCGGCGCGGTGACCCTGGCCGCCCCGGCCCGCATCTCGGCTTACACCTCGACCGGGACCATCTCCGGGGTCATCTCGGGCGCATCCCCGTTGGAACTGGGCTGGAAACAACCCGCCAACTCCTTCAGCACCAACAGCGGCGGCACCATCACACTTTCGGGAGCCAACACCCACTCGGGCGGCACCCTGGTCACCAACGCCATCGTCAAGGCCGGCAGCGCCCAGGCCTTGGGGACCGGTGCCGTCACCGTCGAATCCATGACCGAAAGCTCCGCCCGCGGTCAGTCCGGCCTGGAACTGGGCAACGGCCTCTCGTTTTCCCACCAGCTGACCCTGGGGGAAAACGCCGGTGCCACCGATGCCGGAGCCCTGGCGGTCGCGGCCGGCAACTCCGCCACCTGGTCCGGCCCGGTCACCATCACCGCCGAGCCCGCGAAGGGGGGGCACTTTTGGACCGGTTCGGGCGGCGTGCTGAACCTGGCCGGGCCCCTCTCTGCCACGGACAAATCCCTCCTTCAGGCGGGCGGCACCGTGGTTTACTCCGGCGGGGGCGCCTATGCGGCCCTGAAGGTTTCGGGCACCGCCCGCCTCGGGGCCGCCGGCGGCATCCCTTCCGCCGCCACCGTGACCTTGGGGGCCTTCACTCCGGCCGGAGTGCTCGACCTCAACAATCTTGATCTTACGCTGGCCGGCCTCCAGTCCGGCCTTTCCGGCGGCACCGTCACCTCGGCCAATGCCGTCACCCTCACCCTCCAAAACACCGCCGACTGCGCTTTCACCGGCACTTTCACCGGCCCGGTTTCCCTGGTCAAAAACGGCCCTGGCAAACTTACCCTCGGCAGCTCGCTTCCGGCCGGGGGCTTTCTGGTCAAAGCGGGGACCCTCAGCCTGCCCCAGCCCGTTCTCCCGGACGCGGGGACGGTCACGCTTGTCACCGGAACTGTTCTCAATCTGACCCACGGCCAATACGACCAGGTCGCATCGCTGGTGCTGCGGGAAACCCCCGATGACCTGGGAAGCGTCCAGCCGGAAGGCTCCTGGGGGGCGGTCGGTTCGGGAGCCCAGCATGAGACGCCCCTCATCACCGGTTCCGGTTACCTTCAGGTCGGGGCGGTCACAGATCCCTACCTGCTCTGGCTTCTGGCCAACCCTTCGCTGGCCACGCCCGCCCAGCAAAGCCGTTCCGCCGACCCCGACGCCGACGGCCTGCCCAACATCCTTGAGTTCATGCTCGGAACCTCCCCGACGCAGCCCACCCTCAACCCGCTGGTCTTTTCCTCCGGCCCGACGGCGCTGACCCTTTCCTTCCCCCGGGCCGATGCCGCCGGAGGCCAGACCCCCGTCCCCCAGACCGCGCCGTCGCCCGGCGGTCCCTGGACCGATGTGACCTCCGGCATCCTGGTGGAGGACGATCTGCTCGGAGCGGGCCTGGACGGCATCACCGTGACGATCCCGATAACTTCGGAAACGAAGCTGTTTGTCCGCCTCAAGGCCTCGGCCCCCTGAACCCGGCGCGCCTTACTTCGCTTCGGCCGTCCGCGTGGCGAAATCCGGCGGCGTGACCTCCCGGGCGTCAATCAGGACCACGGCCGGGCGGGCGTCGGGTTTGAGCAGGGTGGTGCGGACGTTGCCGAACTTCACGCCGCGGAGATGGCGCGCGTAGATCCCGCTGGCCGGCATGGTTTTGCCAAACATGTCGAACTCCGGGTAGGCCTTTTCCTTCTCGCCCAGTTGGACGGCGGCGGCTTCGGCGGTGCCGCCCCCGGGCAGTTCCAGCTGGATGTTTTCCAGCGTCAGCGACTCGACGGGGTGGCCGGGCACACCGTTGATGAGCATGCCGATGAATCCCACGTTGGTGGCGGTGACGTTTGTGACCGTCACGTCGCTCAGCCTTCCCGGGGCGGGCCTGGGCTGCTCGCCCTCGCGGAAGGTTTTCAGCCGAGCTCCGAGACGGATGCAGATGGGCACGGTCACGCCGTCCATCGTCACGTCGCTGATGGTCACGTTCCGCAGGTCGGCCCCGTCCACCGCGTAAAGCGCGATGCCGGACATCTTCGTGTTGGTGATCCGGCAGTTGGAAACGGTGATGTTCTCAAAGCCGCCGATGGATTCGGTCCCGAGTTTGATCGCGTTGGTCCGGGTGGAGAGTTTGCAACCGCTGGCGGAGATGTTCCGGCTCGGTTTGGAGGAGCTGGTGGCCTTGATGACCAGGGCGTCGTCACCGCTGTTGATGTCGCAGTTTTTCACTTGGATGTCCTCGCTGGAATCGAGGTTGATGCCGTCGTTGTTGTGCATCCCCAAATCCCTGCTGCGGATGGTGATACCCTCGATCACCGCGCCCTTGGTCTGGAAGAGGTTCAGCGTCCACGAGCCCGGGTTGGTGAGGCGCACGCCGCGGACGGTGACATGGGAGCAGCGGATCCAGCGGACCAGGAAGGGCCGCATCGTGTAGGCCTTCTGTTTCTTTTTCAACGCGGGGCTCTGGCCGTCCACGGTGCCCTGGCCCTCGAGGCCCACGTTGTCGGCGTCCACCGCGACGATCAGCGCGTGGCCGAGCGGCTGGCCGCTGCCGTCAACGAACGGGTCAACGTTCCGGTAATCAGCGACTTCGGTGCTGCCGAGCAGGGTGGCGCCCTCCTCCAGGCGCAGGGTGATATTGCTTTTGATCTGGATCGTGCCGGTCAGGTAGCGGCCCGCCGTAAACACGAGCGTTCCCCCGCCGGAGGCCGAGCATTCGTCAATGGCCTTCTGGATCGGGGCGGTGTTCAGGGTGGTTCCGTCCCCGGTCACGCCCGCCTGGGTTGCGACCACCATCCGGCCCACTGTTTCGGCGGAACTGGCGGGAAGGGCGGCGAGGCCAAAACAGGCGGCGGCGAGGAGCCGGAGAAATGTGGTCGGGCGGGAAGGCATGGCGGTCGGAGTCGGTGTGTCCGGTTCGCCTCAGCGCAGGTGGTTCTGAGTTAACCACTTGAGCGTGTCCTCAGGCCAGGCTTTCGCCTCCCGGTCGCAATGCAGGCCGTAGCCGTGGCCGCCGGTGGCGTAGAGTTTGAACCCGTGCGGAATTTTCGCGGCCTCGAGGGCGGCGTGGAAGAGTTTGCTGCCGGGCACGAAGGTTTTGTCGTCCTCGTTGTGGACGAGGAGCAGGGGCGGGAGGTCGGCCTTGAGGTTCAGGTCGGGGGCGACCTGGCCGGCCTTTTCGAGATAGGCCGGGTAAACCAGCACGGCGAAATCGGGCCGGCAGGGGAGGGTGTCCGTCTCATCCAACGCCGCATAGGAGCGCGGTGCGGCGGGGCAGGCGGCCTTGGCGGCGAGGTTTCCCCCGGCGGAGAAGCCGATGACGCCCAGGCGTTTCGGATCCACGTTCCACTCCGCCGCGCGGACGCGGGCCAGACTGAGGGAACGCTGGAGGTCCTGGAGCGCGCCCTCGCGGTTGTTGGGGGTGCGGTATTTCAGGACCAGGGCGGTGATGCCGTTGTGGTTGAGCCAGGCCGCGATCTCGGTGCCCTCCTTGTCGTGGACCACATAGCCGTAGCCGCCCCCGGGGCAGACGATCATGGCGGGCGCGGGAGTTTCCGCTTTCGGGGCGGGAAAAAGCGTGAGCGTGGGCCGGCTGATGTTCGTGATCCGCCGAAAACCGTCGCCCTTCGCGGGCATGTCGGCCTCGGGTTCCTTCGCGCCTTTCCCCGGCATCTTCCCCTCCGGCCAGACCGCGATTTCCGCGGCGGTCGTTTCGGCCTGAAGGTGGCCAGGGCTTGCGGCGAGGGCGCAGAGAAAGAGGAGGAGGGGTCGCATGGGTGTGAGGCGAGACCTCGGTTTCCGGCCGGGGTTTCGCGGGCCCGACTTTCCCCTTCCTCTCACGCCTCAGGCAACTCTGCCCCGAGATTTTAATTCGTGCGAGGCGCCATGCCCGCGACCGCCGCCAGGACCGCCTCGGACACCGCCGCGCCTTTCGCGAAGAGGCCGAGGTGCAGGCTCTCGTCGGGGGCGTGCAGGTTGCACTCGGGCGTGAAGAGGCCGAGCATGACCGAATCCATGCCGAGGGTGCGGCGGATGGTGTCAATGATCGGCACGCTGCCGCCTTCGCGGAGGTAAATGGGCGGGTTGCCGCTGACCTTGACGGCCTCGGCCTCGGCCGCGCGGAAGGCGGCGGCCAGCACGGGGGACTGGTCGGCGGGCGTGTCGGGACGGTCCGGGGGCACCACGCGGTAGGCGTTGCCGCTGTGGCCGCACTTCACCTCGATTTTGACCTTCGGTGAGCACCGTTCCTTCAGGGTTTTGACCACGAGCGCCTCGATCCGGGCCGGGTCCATGCTGGGCACGAGGCGGCAGGAGATCTTCACAAAGGCCTTCGACGGGATGACGGTCTTGCTGCCCTCGCCCTGGTAACCGCCGCCGATGCCGTTGAACTCCAAGGTGGGTTGGAAACGTGTAGCCTCAAACGGGGTCATGCCGCCCCAGGTGTGGAAATCGCTGATGTCGAGAAACTTGCGGTATTGCTCGCGCGTCGTGGGGAGTTTCGCGAGCTCGGCCCGTTCCCAGGCCAGCACGGGCTGCACACCGTCGTAGTAGCCGGGGATGTTCACGCGCCCGTCGGCGTCGTGCAGGCTGGCGCAGAGTTCGGCCAGGGCCTGGATGGGGTTGAGCAGCGCGCCGCCGTGGATGCCGCTGTGCAGGTCGGTGCGCGGGCCGGTCAGTTCCGCCTCGAGGCAGAGGATGCCGCGCAGGCCGGTCGTGATGGTGAGCTGGTCGGCCGAGGGGCTCATGGTGTCGGAAAGGAGCACAAAGTCGCCCTTCAGGCGCTCTTTGTTGGCGGCCAGAAACGCCTCCAGGCTGGGGCTGCCGATCTCCTCCTCGCCCTCGATCAGAAACGTGAGGCGCAGGGGCAGGCCGGGGTTTTTCTCCAGCAGTTTGGCGACGGCGTAAATGTGGGCCATCTGGGGTCCTTTGTTGTCGGCGGTGCCGCGTCCGTAAAGGCGTCCGTCGCGGATCACGGGCTCGAAGGCGGGCGTGGTCCAGAGGGGGAGCGGGTCGGCCGGCTGCACGTCGTAGTGGCCGTAGATGACCACGTGGGGCCAGTGGGCCGGACCCTCGCGGCGGGCCAGCACGACGGGATGGAGCGGGGTGGGGCAGACCTCGACGGTCAAACCCATGTCCCGGAAAAGTTTGCAGAGCACGTCACGGGCTCCCGCCATCCCGGCGGCAAAGGCGGGGTCGGTGGAGACGCTGGGCGCGCGGACGAAGTCGGAAATGGCCTGGATCGGGTCAAACATGGGCAGAGGCAAGCCGGAGCGCCCCCCGTTGTAAAGCGCCGGCGGAAAACGGAAGCAGGCCCGCAGGTGCGTTCCGGCGGGAGGTGGGTGCAAAAAAATCCGTTCGGCTGCTAAGAAGTTACCGGACCGTGGATAAAAGCACGCTCCCACCCAGTCTTTTTTACCCACCAGTTCACCCCGCCGCCCGAGTTGTTAACATGAAACACGTCCCTTCCCCCACGCTCACTCCCTTCCGTTTTGCCCAGGCCGCCCTGGCCCTGCTTGCCCTCGGCGCCAATGCCCGCGCGGCCAGCACCAACTGGGTGGCCTCTCCCACGGATGCGAACTGGGCCACCGGCGCGAACTGGGCCGCCGGCACCGCGCCCGGGATAACCACCTTCAGCGGCAACGCGACCCGCAGCACCGACGTGGCCACCTTCAGCCAGGCCATCGGTGGCTCCGGTTTCGGTGGAAGCGCCAGCCCCGTGGTCATTGACACCAACCGTTTCATCAAGGGCATTACTTTTGCGACCGGTGCGGGCGCCTATGTGATCGGCTCATCGGGCGGAAACCTCCTTCAGTTGGACAACGCCGGTTCCATCCTCGTTCAGGCGGGTGTGACCAACGCCCAGGTCATCGCCAATCCCGTCCAAGTCCGCCAGGCTTCCAGCAACAACGCCACTTACACCTTTCAGAACGACTCCACCACGACAGCCGCGACCCTGACCTTCACGGCGGCGACTTTTACCCTGACCAGTGCCAACGGCCGCCCCACGACCCTGACTCTGGCGGGGGCAAACACGGGTGATAACACCATCTCCTCCAACATCACCGACCTGACGGCCAGCCAGGCTGTGAATGTCATCACCAAATCCGGCGCGGGCACGTGGATTCTTTCGGGAGCAAACACCTTCACCGGCACCGGGGCCACCACCGCCGCCAATGGCATCCAGATCAATGGCGGCGTGCTCTCCGCCCGCAACAACGCCGCCCTGGGCACCAACACCACCGCGAACACGAACCAGGTCAGCATCAACAACACCGGCACCCTGGAGCTTGCCAACGGCATCACCCTCGACAACGGCCTTTCGCTCAATCTGAACTCCGGCGGCGCCATCCGATCGAGCGGCAGCACCACCACCAGCGGCCGCGTCAACGTCGGCACCGCCGCCTCCACCTCCGTCACCCTTTCCACGGTGGGTGCTTCGGACGTTTTCACGGTTGGCAACGGCACCAACGATCTCACCGGGGGCGCGGCTGATTCCGTCATCAACATTTCCGGCCCCGGCACCGTTTTCCAAAACGTCGCCAGTAATTACGCCGGAAACTGGTCCCTCAACGCCGGCACCCTCCGCCTGGGCTCGTCCACGGCCCTGGGCTTGACCACCACCTCCGTGGCATTCGGGGCCTCCAGCACGGGCAAACTTCAGCTGAACGGCAACAGCGCCACCATCGGCGGTCTCTCCACCAACGCCACCCCGGGCACGCCCGTGGTGGAAAACGGCGTGGCTGGCACCACCACCCTGACCGTTTCCAACGCCTCCGCCAACACCTTTGCCGGGGTCCTCCAAAATGGTGCCGCCGGCACCCTCGCCCTGACCAAGTCCGGCGCGGGCCTCCTCACTCTCTCGGGAGCCAACACCTACACCGGGGCCACCAACGTCAACGTCGGCATCCTCAAGGTCAACGGGTCCGTCGCGGGGGCGGTCAACGTCGCCTCGCTCGCCACCCTCGGCGGCGCCGGCACGGTCTCCGGCCTCGTCACCGTCGCCTCCGGCGGCATCCTCGCCCCCGGCAACAGCGTGGGCACCCTCACCGTCGGTTCTCTCTCCCTGGGGACCGGTTCCCAGCTTGACTACGAGTTTAACAACAGCCCGGCCAACGACTTCATCAACGTCACCGGCGCCAACGGGCTCACTCTCAATGGCGCCGCCAGCGACGGCGCGGGGTTTAATCTTTACCAGGAAGGCGGGGTCAGCGCCTTCAACACCAACGGCACCTACAACCTCCTTGGTTTCGCCGGTTCCATCCAGGGCACGGGCACTTCCTCCCTCAAAGTCCTCAACCCCCAGGGTGGAAAATCCTACACTTTTGGCACCGCCGGGTCCAACGTCACCCTTCAGATCGCCACTTCCGGCGTGATCACCGCGTGGGCTTCCGACACCTCCGGCGACTGGGATCTGGCGGGCAACTGGAGCAACGGCGTCCCCAATGCCGCCAACCACACCGCCCAGCTCACCGCCTCCCTCTCCGCTCCCCGCACCATCGCCCTCAACGGCAACAAAACTGTTGCCAGCCTCACCCTGGATGGCGGCGCCAACGGCTATGTCATCGCCAATGGCAGCACCGCCAGCGTCCTCAGCCTCAACAACGGGGCCAGCCAGGCCAATCTCATCGTTTCCTCCTCCGCCAACAGCATCTCCTCCGGACTTTCCCTCGACTCCACCTCCAACGTCGTCGCGGTCGCCTCCGGGGCCTCACTGGACCTCTCCGGGGTGGTCGCGGGGGCCGGCGCTCTCACCAAGTCCGGCGTGGGCACCTTGAACCTCTCCGGCACCGCCAACACCTACGCCGGCGGCACCGGCGTCTCCGGCGGCACCCTCGCCTTCTCCGGCCTCGGCAGCCTTGGCAGCGGCAACCTCTCCCTCGACGGGGCCACCCTCCGCTACAACCCCGGCAACACCGCCGACATTTCCTCCCGCACCGTCACCTTCGGCACCCTCGGGGTCACCCTCGACACCAACGGCAACGATGTCACCTTCGCCGCCGCCGTCGGCAACTCCGGCGCGGGCAGCCTGGTCAAGACGGGCTTGGGCGTCCTCACCCTTTCCGGCGCAAACACTTACACCGGAGCCACTTCCGTCACCGGCGGAGCCGTCTCCATCTCGGACAACTCCAACCTTGGCCCGGCCGCCACCGGCGCGACGCTCACCCTCAACGGCGGAGCCCTCGTCACCACCGCCACTTTCTCCCTCGACAACGCCGGGGCCAATGCCCGCACCCTCGCCCTCGGAGCTTCCGGCGGCACGGTCACCACCGCGCCCGCCACCACCCTTTCGGTCACGGGAAGCCTCAGCGGATCCTCCACCCTGACCAAAAATGGCGCGGGCTCGCTGGTCCTCGCGGGCAACAATTCCGCCTCCTTCACCGGCCCCGTCGCCCTCAACGCCGGCGCCATCGCCCTCGGCGGTGCCCAAAGCAATGGCCAGCAAGGGCTTGGCACCGGAGCGGTCACCTTCGGCAATGGCACCGCCCTTAGCCTCAACGGACGCGGCGCGGCCGATGCCGGCGGCACCTACGGCACCCTGTCCAACGCCCTGGTCGTCCCCTCCGGTCAGACCGCCACCCTCAACCTTCCCAAGCGCGTCACCCTCAATTCCACCCTGACCGGCGCGGGCACCCTTAACGTGGACGTGGACGGCGGCTTCGACGACTTCCAGGGCAATTGGTCCGCCTTCACCGGCCAGATCAATGCGACGGCCTCGTCCGGTGCCGGCCAGGTGCGCCTGAGCAATTTCCAGAACAACGTCTTCAACAACTCCAGGCTGAACCTCGGGGCCGGTGTCACCCTCTCCCAGGTGTTCAACCCGCCCACCGGCAGTGGCACGGTTACCGTCCAGCCCATCGGTGAGCTCTCCGGCGCCTCCGGCTCTGTCATCGCCGGCAATCCCGTCGGTGGTCGTTTCGTCAACTGGTCCGTCGGTTCCCTGAACACCGGTTCCGAGTTCGCCGGCGTCATTCAGGACTCCGCTGGCGCGGCCCGCCTCACCAAAGTCGGCACCGGCACCCTCATCCTCTCCGGCAACAACACCTTCACCGGCGGCGCCACCGTCAGTGCCGGCACCCTCCAGGTCGGCAACGGCGGCACCTCCGGCACCCTCGGTGCCGGCCCCGTGACCAACAACGCCGTCCTGGCCTTCAACCGCGCCGACACCCTCTCGGTTGCCAACGTCATCTCCGGCACCGGCTCCCTGGTTCAGAACGGCGGCGGCACCATCACCCTCTCCGGCAGCAACACCTACAGCGGGGGCACCGCCGTCAATGCCGGCACCCTCGCGGCCGGCTCCACCACGGCCTTCGGCACCGGAACCATCACCATTTTCTCCGGGGCCACCCTCAACCTGGCCAGCCAGGCGATCGGCAACCCCATCACCAACAACGGCGGCGCCATCACCGGTCTCAACACCGCCACCCCGATCACGCAGACGGGCGGCTCCCTCTCCGGCACCATCGGCAGCGGCACCCTGAACGGCACCATCGGGGGCAACTTCTCCTCGTCCGGCACCATCTCCGGTTCACCGACCTTCACCGGCACCGTCAAGGGTTCCGGCACCACCTTCGCCGGGGTCGTCACCTTCGCCAACGGGTCCACCCACGCCCCCGGCAATTCCCCCGGTTTTCAGACCTTCGACAGTGGCCTGACCTACAACGCCGGCTCCACCCTGGAATGGGAATTCGCGGGCGGCTTCATCAGCGTCACCAGCGACGCCGGTCTCGGCGCCGGCACCGACTACGACTGGCTCGCCGGAAACGGCACCGTCACCATCGCGCCCACCGCCGTCATCAAACTCGTGGATTTCGGCGGCGCGGTGGACTACTCCACCGCCCTTTGGAACAACTCCCGGGTCTTCTCCGTGATCGGCAGCCTCTCCGGAGCCATCTCTGGCACCTTCACCCTCGACGCCAGCGGCGCGGGCGATGCCACCGGCCAGGGAGCGTGGTCCTTGAACTATGACAACTCCGGCGGTTCCGGCATCATCAACGCCGTGTGGACCCCCGTCGTCCCCGAGCCCTCCACCTATGCGGCCCTCGCCGGTCTCGCCGCGCTTGGCCTGGCCCTGCGCCGCCGCCGTGCCCGCTGATTTTTTCCCGTCCCCACCCACCCGTCCACCTCTTTTCAACTACCCATGAAACCCTCCAACCTCCGTCTCTCCGCGCTGGCCCTCGCCACCCTCGCCGCCGCCCCCGCCCTTCATGCCGCCAGCACCTCCTGGGTGGCCGCCCCCGCCGATGCCAACTGGGCCACCGGCGCCAACTGGGCCGTCGGCACGGCGCCGGGGACCGCCGCCGGCAGCTACACCAACGCCAGCCGCAACGCCGATGTCGCCACCTTCAACCAGGCCATCGGTGGCTCCGGTTTCGGCGGAGCTTCAGCACCTGTGGTCACTGACACCAACCGCTTCCTCCTGGGCCTCACGTTTGGCACCGGAGCCGGCTCCTACGTGATTGGCAGCTCCGCCGGAAACCTTCTCCAGCTTGACCGGGCCGGCTCCATCCTCATGCAGGCCGGGGTCACCGTCCCACAGGTCATCGCCAACCCCATCCAAGTTCGCCAGACTTCCAGCACCAACGCCACCTACACGTTCCAGAACGATTCCACCACCGCCTCGGCCATTCTTTCGTTCACCGCCCCCGCTTTCACCCTCACCTGCGCCAACGGCCGCCCCTCCACCCTCACCCTCGCCGGTTCCAACACCGGCAACAACATCATCTCGTCCAACATCACGGACACCATGGCGGCCCAGGGTGTCGGCATCATCACCAAAACCGGCGCCGGTCGCTGGATTCTCTCGGGAGCCAACACCTTCACCATCACCAGCCCCTTTACCAACGGTGGCTTCCAGGTCAACGGCGGCACCCTCTCCATCCAAAACAACCTCGCCCTCGGCAGTGCCGCCTCCGCCGCCAACGGCAACCAGGCTTCGATCAACAGCACCGGCACCTTGGAACTCGCCAACGGCATCACCCTGCTCGACGGCATCATCCTCAACCTCAACAACGGCGGCACCCTTTCCACCGTCGGCTCCACCACCTCCAACGCCACCCTCCGCCTGCCCACCGTCGGCTCCGGTGTCGTCGGCACCATCGCCACCACCGCTTCCGGTGACGTTCTCACTCTCGGCAACGCGGCCAACGACATCACCGGCGGCCTTTCCGACACCGTCCTGAACGTTTCCGGCCCCGGCACCGTTTCCCTCCCCTTCGCCTCCAACTACGCCGGCAACTGGTCCGTCAATGGCGGCACCCTCCTGCTCGGCTCCGCCAACTCCCTCGGTCCCGTCACCGCGGGCCTGGGCTTTGGCGCCTCCTCCGCCGGCACCGTCAAGCTCAACGGCTTCTCCCCCACCGTCGCCTCCCTCGCCACCAATGCCACCGTCGGCACCCCGTCCGTCCAGAACGGCGCGGCCACCGATGCCACCCTCACCGTTTCGGGAACGGTTTCCAGCACCTTCGGCGGAGCCTTGGTGAATGGCACCGGCGGCGGCAAGCTCGCCCTTGCCAAGGCCGGCTCCTCCACCCTCACCCTCTCCGGCACGTCCACCCTCACCGGTGGCACCACCGTCTCCGGCTCCGGCACCCTCCTCGTCACCGGCACCCTCCCGGGAGCGGTCTCCGCCGCCTCCGGCACCACCCTTGGCGGCACCGGCACCCTTTCCGGGGCCGTCTCCGTCGCGGCCGGAGCCACCGTCTCCCCTGGCACCGGCACCGGCTCCGTGGGCACCCTCACCGCCGGCAGCCTCACCCTCGCCGCCGGCTCCGGCCTCACCGCCGAGTTTGGCACAGGCGTGAACGACAAGGTCGTCGTCACCGGCTCCGGCGGCCTCACCCTCGACGGCGGTGCCGTCGCGCTTCTGGATGCCGCCACTCAGCTCGCCTACAAGACCAACGGGTCCTACCAGCTCTTCCAGTATTCCGGCGCCCTCGGCGGCGGCGGCACCGGCGCCCTCGTCGTGGCCAATCCCCAGTCCGGCAAAACCTATGAGTTCGGCTCCACGGGATCCGCCGTCACCATCACCATCGGCGACGCCGCCGTGAACGCCAACTGGAACCGCGACGGCAACGGCTCCTGGAACGATTCCGCCAACTGGCAGAACGATGTGCTGGCAAACGGCGTCGGCGAGGCCGCGAATTTCACCCTCGCTCTCACCGCCCCGCGCACCGTCACCCTGGACGGCGATGTCACCTCCGGCGGCCTCACCTTCGGCGCCGCCCAGGCCTACACCATCGCCCAGGGCACCTCCGGCACCCTCACCCTCGACAACGGCGGCTCCCAGGCCAACTTCATCGTCACCTCCGGCTCCCACGCCGTTTCCGCCCCCGTGGTCCTGGCCTCCAACACGATTGTGAGCTCCCTGGCCTCCACCTCGCTCGCCCTCTCCGGTTCCGTTTCCGGCCCGGGCTCCCTCACCAAGTCCAGCGCCGGCAGCCTCACCCTCTCCGGCTCGAACAGCTACACCGGCGGCACCTCGGTTTCCGGCGGCACCCTGGCCTTTGACTCCCTCTCCAACCTCGGCTCCGGCAACCTGGCCGTGGCCGGAGGCACCCTTCTCTTCAACACGGGCAACACGGCGGACATCACCGCCCGCGTCGTCACCGTCGGCACCGGCGGCCTCGTCCTTGACACCAACGGCAACAACCTGACCTTCGCCAACACCCTTGGCAACAACGGGTTGGGCGGACTCGTCAAAAACGGCGGCGGCATCCTCACCCTCGGCGGGGTCAACACCTACAACGGCCCCACCGCCCTCAACGCCGGCGCCCTGGTCATCAACTCCAACGACTCCCTGGGCGTCCCGGCCGCCGCCGCCGGCCTCAGCCTGGCCGATGGCACCACCCTCCGGTCCACCGCCACCCTGACCCTGGCTGGCCGCCCCGTCTCCACCGGAGCCGCCAGCGTCACCTTCAGCCCCGATCTCGGCACCACCCTCAGCGCCAGCGGCACCCTCTCGGGCTCGGGCCTGATCACCGTCGCCAATGGCACCCTTTCCCTCGACGGCGACAACTCCCTCTCCCGCTTCGGCTCCTATCTGGTCACCGGCACCCTCGCCCTCGGCGGTGGCACGGCCAACACCCAGAAAGGCATCGGCAATGGTGTCGGCACGATCACCTTTGATGGTGGCACCCTGGCGATGAACAGCGACGCCGGCACCGATACCGGCACCCTCCCGAACCCCCTCGTGGTGGCCGCCGGCAAGACCGGCACCCTCAAGGCCGCCTACCGGGGCCGCGTCTCCGGTGCCCTCACGGGGAGCGGCATCTTCAACGTCGTGGTCGCCCCCTACGTCCGCTCCAACTTCAACGGCGACTGGTCCGCCTTCACCGGCCAGATCAACATCACCACCTCCACCGGCGCCGGCGGCGAGTTCCGCATCTCCGACTTCCAAGTCAATGTCTTCACCAACGCCAAGGTCAATCTTGGTCCCAACGTCTCCCTCCGCCAGGTCTTCAATCCCCCCTCCGGCACCGGCACCGTCACCAACCAGCCCGTCGGGGAACTTTCCGGCGACCCCACCTCCTACCTCGGCGGCAATCCCGTCGGCGGTCGTTTCGTGAACTGGCAGATCGGCGGCCTCGGCACCAACTCCACCTTCGCCGGCACGATCGTGGATGACGCCGGCGCCACCCGCATCACCAAGGTCGGCAACGGCATCCTCACCCTCTCCGGGGCCAGCACCTTCACCGGGGGCGCCACGGTCAGCGCCGGCACCGTGAAACTGGGCAGCCCCTCCGCCCTGGGCTCGGGTCCGGTCACGGTCAACGTCGGCACCCTCGACCTCAACGGCCAGGCCGCCTCCAACACCGCCACCCTCGCCGCCGGCACCCTCCTCACCGGCTCCGGCTCCCTCGGGGCCGCCACCCTGGGCGGCTCCGTCACCCCGGGGGGCGCCGCCAACGGGCTTCTCACCCTCGCCTCCGCCACCGTCACCTCGACCTCCGCCATCACCTTCCAGCTGACCGATGCCGGCACCCGCGGTTCGGACTACGACGCCCTCACCGTCTCCACCCCCCTGGCCCTCGATGGCACCATCACCGTGGTGTTCAACGGGCTTATCCCCGCGGCCGGCCAGAGCTTCGACCTCATTGATTCCACCGGCGCGATTGATGTCACCAACTTCGCCACCGCCACCGACCTGATTCTGCCCACCCTGGTGGAAGGCCTCCTCTGGGACACCTCCGCCTTCGCCACCGACGGCGTCGTCAGCATCATCTCGGCCAACCCCTACACGAGCTGGCAGACCGCGAACTTCACCGCCGAGGAACGGGGCAACCCGCTCGTTTCGGGGGTCAACGCCGACCCCGATGGCGACGGCCTCTCCAACGCCCTGGAATACGCCTTCGGCACCATCCCCAAGACCGCCAATTCCGGTTCCTTCCTGCCCCAAAGCGCCACCACCGGCTCGACCTTCTCGCTCTCCTACCTCCGTCCTTCCGGCGGCGGGGTCGCCGGTGTCACCTACACCGTCCAGACAGCCAACGCCAACGAGCTGGGCGGAACCTGGAACGATGCCGCCTCCGGCACCGACTACACCGCTTCCTCCGTTGACGCCGGTGGCGGCTTTGAGCGCGTCACCGTGACCTTCACCGCCCCCGTGGGTCCCACGGAGAAACGTTTTGGCCGCATCTTCGTGAGCTACTGATCGTTCGTTTCGGAAACACCTTCGCAGCCCGCCGCGCTCCCCGCCGGCGGGCTTTTTTTACGCCGCGATCCCCCTGAAACCTTTGATACTCCTGACGATTTGGGCTTTTCCCGGCCCGGCTTGAGGCCACGCTGGCGGCCATGTCCGAACTCCCCGACTGCCTCTACTGCCGCCGCGACCAGCGCCTGCGGGACCTCATGATCGAGATCGCCCCGCTCGGGGTCTCGACCCTGTTCCTTTTCCGCGAGCAGACCCACCGGGGCCGCTGCGTCGTCGCCTACCGCGGCCATGTCAACGAACTCTTCGAGCTCACCGACGCCGAGCGCGACCTGTTCATGGCCGATGTGGCCCGCGCCGCCCGCGCCGTTCAGAAGGCCTGCCGCCCCGGCAAAATCAACTACGGGGCCTATTCGGACAAACTCCCCCACCTGCATTTCCACCTTGTTCCCAAATACCCGGAGGGAACGGCCTGGGGCTCTCCCTTCGAGATGATGCCGGCCGTGAAAAAACATCTGTCCGAGGCTGAAACCCACCAACTCATCGCTGAAATCCGCGCCGCGCTCTGAGCGCGGGTTTTCGCTCAGCCGCAAGGAACTCTTCCCCTGCCGTCGGCTCAAAAAAAACGCCCCGCATGTTCCTCAGCCACAAACCGAATGCCACCGAGCCTCGGCGAAGTCCCGCCAGAGCGGGCGGGCTCATTTTTCATTCTTAATTCTTAATTTTTAATTCCCCCACCATGTCCTCCTTCTCCCGCCGCAACTTCCTTGGCACCACCGCCGCCGCCCTCGGCCTGGCCAGCCTGCCCCGCACCGCCCTGGCCCAGGGTGCCCCGGCTCCCGCGGCCGCCAAGCCCAAGAACATCAACAACCCCTACGTCTATAAGTTCAACATCGGCAAGATCGAGGCCTGGTCCATCAGCGACGCCCACATGCTCTTCAACGACAGGGTGGACAAGATGTGGCCCCCGGAGCAGCGCCCGGCCATGGTCAGGGACCTGGAGGAGCACGGCGAACGCACCGATGGCATCCCGCTCTACGTCAACGTGTTGGTGCTCCGCCTCGGGACCGAGGTGGTGGTCTGCGACGCCGGCTTCGGCATCCGCGACAACACCAACATGGGCTGGCTCTGGGACGGCCTGAAATCCATCGGCATCTCCCCCGAGCAGGTCACCAAGGGCATCCTCAGCCACGGCCATTCCGACCACATCGGCGGCTTCGTCCACAAGGGCAAACCCCTCTTCCCCAACGCCGCCGTGCACGTCCTCAAGGAGGAGGTGGACTTCTGGCGCGGAGCCACCCCCGACTTCTCGAAGTCCCACCGCCGCGACAACATCCCCAACATGATCCGCGATGTGCGCAACGCCCTCGACGTGCTTCAGCCCAACCTTCAGATCAACAGGGACGGCGACCAGATCCTCAACGGCGCCATCACCATCGAGTCCGCCCCCGGCCACACCGACGGCCACTGTGTGCTGCGGATCAAGGATGGAAAGGACTCCCTGCTCCACCTCATGGACCTGTCCCACAACCACCTCCTGATGTTCACGGACCCCTCCTGGTTCATCGAGTTTGACCACAACCCGGACGTGGCCGTGGCCACCCGCAAACGCGTCTTCAAAAAAACCTGCGAAACCCGCGAGCGCGCCTACGGCTTCCACCTCCCCTGGCCCGGCCTCGGCCGCATCCTGCCCCGCGGCGAGGGCTACAAGTGGGAGATCGAGCGCATGAGCTGGGGTGATTGAGCGCCGAAGGCGCCGGGTGGAATTTCCAGACGTCAAGCCAGGGCCACGCGGCCGACCCAAGAAACTCGTCACGAATCAAGCACTCCGTTCGGAAGCTGTTTTCTGGCACCGCCGCCGGGGTGTGCCGGAGACCCGTGCTGAAGGGGCGGTAGGGCGGGACTTCCTAAACGCGGCGTTCCCAGGAAGAGGCGCTCACCCACCGGGCGAGCCTCGTAGGGCAGGTCCTTGCGGCCATGCCGCCGGGCGCTCCGGGGGGCGAACCATCGCCGCCCTTGGCCGGGCTGGCGCTCAGGTGAGGAGAAACTCCAAGTCCTTGAGGCTGAGCGACTCGTTGAACTTCTCCTCGCCCAGAAGATCGTTGGCCAGGGCGGACTTCTTCTTCTGGAGGACGCGGATCTTCTCCTCGATGCTGTCCTTGGCGATGAGGCGGTAGGCCACGACCTGGCGGGTCTGGCCGATGCGGTGCGTGCGGTCTATCGCCTGGTTTTCCACCGCCGGGTTCCACCACGGGTCGTAGAGGACGACGTAGGAGGCGGAGACGAGGTTGAGCCCGAAACCGCCGGCCTTCAACGAGATGAGAAACACCGCCGGCCCCTCGTGGGCCTCGAAGGTCTTGACCAGCTCGCCCCGGTTTTCCGTCGCGCCCTCGAGCAGGAAGGTTTTCCAGCCCTCCTTGGCGATGTCGGCCTGGAGGAGTTCGAGCTGGGTCACGAACTGGGAGAAGACGAGGACCTTCTGGCCGTCGTCCATGAGCGGCGAAAGCGTTTCCATGAGCGCCTCGTTTTTGGCCCCGCCGGTCTTGGAGTTGGCCTTGACGAGGCGCGGGTCGCAGCAGATCTGGCGGAGGCGGAGGAGGGAGCTGAGGACGTGGAAGCGCTCCTTGTTCAGCTTGGCCGGGGTGTTCATGCCGAGGAGCATGAGGCGGGCTTTTTTGAGTTCGGCCTGGTAGAGCTTATGTTGTTCACCCTCAAGGCTTACGATGATATCCTCCTCGATCCGGTCGGGCAGGTCGCGGGCCACCTGGGACTTCGTGCGGCGGAGAAGAAACGGACGGACGCGGGCGGCCAGGCGGCGGCGGGCGAAGGGGTCGTCCTTGCCGTCGTAGAGGCGGGCAAACTCGGCGCGGGTGCCGAGGATGCCGGGCATGGTGAAGGAGAAGATGCTCCAGAGGTCGAGGAGGCGGTTTTCCACCGGCGTGCCGGTCAGGGCCAGGCGGTTGGAGGCGCGGAGGGCGCGGGCAAACGCGGCCGTCTGCGAGGTGGGGTTTTTGATGAACTGGGCCTCGTCCAGAATGGCGGCCAGCCAGTGGACCTGGGCGAGGCTTTCCCCGGCGGAGCGGAGCTGCGAGTAGTTGAGGACGTGCAGGTCGGCCTCGTCCAGGCGTTCGTGGACGGAGTCGAGACCGTGGCTGGTCCAGACCTTGACGCGCAGGCCGGGGACGAAGCGGACGGCCTCGGCCTCCCAGTTGGGGGCGACACTTTTGGGGCAGACGACGAGGGCGGGCGGGACGGGCTGTTTCGCGTCCCTCGCGTTCTGCCGCAGCCATAGGATCCAGGCCAGGGTCTGGAGGGTTTTGCCCAGGCCCATGTCGTCGGCCAGGACTCCGCCGAAACGGTTGGTGGAGAGGTAGCTGAGAAAGTGGAAACCATCCAGTTGGTAGGGGCGGAGGTCGGCCTTGATGCCCTTGGGCAGGGGCGGCGTCACGCGGGTCTGGAGCTCGGAGGCGCGGCGGCGGACGGCCTCGGCCTGGGCCTCGGGCATGAAGCGCCGGGCGGCCGGGTGGGCGAGCTGGAGGGCGTGCATGCGCTGGGGCTCGTCCGTCAGTTCGCGGGCGGTCAGGCCGAGCTGGGCGAGCTGCTCGTCGTCCTCCTCGCTGAGGTTGAACTTCAGGCGTTTCCAGCCCTTGCCGGTGAGGCGGACCCAGCCGCCCTTGGCCGAGAGGAGGAGTTTGATCTCCTCGGGGGTGAGGGTGGTGTCCTCGACCTTGAGCTCGACGGAGAGGTCGAACCAGTCCATGTCGGACGACTCCTGGACGGCGAGGCTGACACTGCCGGCGACGGGGGAATCGGTGAACCCGGCGAGCTCCCCGGCGAGGAGCACGGTGAGGTCGGAGGGGAGGCTGGCCAGCCAGGTGGAGAAGGTTTCGGCGAACTTTTTGCCGACGCGGGCGGACCACTGGCCGTGGATGTCATCCCATTGGGCGCCAAGCACATCCATGTGGGGCCGGAGTTCGGGCAGCTTCGAGCGGTCCACGGTCAGGATGGTGCCGGAGGCGGCCGGGGCGGAGCGGTTTTTCCAGCCGGCGGGGGTGAGCTCGTCGCGGATGTCGCCCTCGTCGGAGAGGGCCTCGGCCATGAGGGTGATGATCTCGCCGTCGCCCCAGCGGTTGGGTTCCAGTTTCCCGCGGAGGGTGGGGCGGAGGGTGACGGTGCGCAGGCGGGCCGCCAGGGTTTCCGGCAGGGGGACGCCGATCCGGCGGAGGAAGTCGGCCCCGGTCCCGGTCTCGACGGCCGCGACGGGGATGAGGTTGTCCTTGTTGGGGTCCAGATGGGGGGCGGAAGCGCCCTCTCCGAGGAAGACGCCGCCGTCCGTGAGATAGAGGCAGCGGCGGCCGCCGATGACAGCCGCGACCCGGGGCGCGGGGGAGCCGTCCAGCCGGCCCAGGCGGAGCGTGTAGGAGGAGCCGGCCACGCGGGTGAGGTGCCAGCGGAGGGGCTCGGGCTCGAAACGGGCGGGCTCGCCGTCGAGGCCGATGACGCGGGAGCGGAGGTCCTCGGAGCGCAGGAGGCTGTTGAGGAGGCGGAGGGAGCCGTGGGTCACGTAGGTGGCCCCGGCGCGGTCGGGGTAACTCACGCAGCCGCGGAAGAGGTTCCAGACGACGAGGGCGTCGGGCGTGAGGTCGGCGATGGAGAGGTTGCCGTTGAACCAGGAGCGGAAGGTGGCGTTCTTGATCGGGGCGAAGACGGGGGACTGGGCGCTGGCCATCTCGAGGTCGTAGTGGTCGGCGCGGAGGCGCACGCGCAGGTCAATCAGTCCGATGGTCTGGGCCTCCATTTCGGGGCTGAGGGTGCGCTGGAAGAGGTCGAGCCAGCGCCCGGTCTCCAGTTTGGACCGCATCTCGGCCATGATCCGGGCGGATTCCGCGAGGTCGGTGACGGGCTCCAACACCTTGGGGATGGGGAGTTTGCGGTTCACCGCCTCGGCCGAGACCGCCATCCAGAGGTCATGGTCGGTGGCGGGAGTGACTGGCCAGAGGCGCTCCACCGTCCAGCCCGTGGTCTGCCCGGCCATGCCGAGGTCGGCGAGGTCCTGGGGTTTGAGCACAGAGCCGAGGCGCAGGAAGCAGCGTTCGGCCCGGGACACCTGGATGTTTTCCAGGTCGTTGAGGGGCCGGCCGAGTTTTTCGGAAAGTTTCTGCCGGAGGGTGAGCCTGGGGTCGGCGGGTGCCGCGAGCGGGAGGTTCAGCTGGAGGTCGGCCACGGCCAGGCTGCTGTCGGTGAAGAAGATCTCGTGGAAAACCGCGTAGATGTGTTTGCAGTAAACTCCTACGGGGCAGGAACATGATCCGGACCAGCGTCCGGTTTTGGGATCACGGGAGAGGGTGACATCGTAAACCTCCGTGCCCTGGACCCTGCCCATGTAGGTGGTGCCGGCCGGGTTGTGGGTCACGGAGACGACCCGGCCCTCGCGCACGTAGGCCATGCCCTTGCGCACGGTGAGCTGGTTGAAGCCGAGGGTGAACTGGAGCTTTTCTTGCGAAGGGAGGATGGGCTTGTCCGAGAACGACATGTGGCGGGGTGTCAGAATCACCGCCCCCGGGACCGGGGCAAGTGTGATGCGGCCCGGGCGGATGATTCCCGGGGGGAGAGGCGGCCGGCGGCGGTTCGGACCACACCGACGGCCGCGCGCATCACTTCGACTCGATGCGGTAGATGCGGCCGGTGTCGCCGCCCTCGAAGACAAGGGTGTAGAGCTCGCCGCTGTTGTCCTCGGCAAAGCTGGCTACCTGGCGGGTTTTGCCCTTGTCGCCTTTGCCCTCGAAGATGGTTTCGTCCATGGTGGCCTTGCCGTCCTTTTCGCGCAGGGCCCAGACGGTGCCGAAGGCGAAATCGGCGTAGAGGTAGGCCCCCTGGAGGCCCTTGATCTTTTCGCCGCGGTAAACATAGCCGCCGGTGATGCTGACCCCGGGGGAGTGTTTCACATCCGTCTGGCCGGGGTGGGGGTAATCAATGACGGGGTCGAGCGGCGCGGAGCCGGAGGGTTTCTGGTCGTCTTTGAACGCCTTGAAACCCTCGCGGACACGCCAGCCGTAGTTGCCGCCCTTCACGATGATGTCCACCTCTTCCCACTTGTTCTGACCGACTTCGCCGGCCCAGAGCTGGCCGGTCTTGCGGTCGAAGCTGTAACGCCACGGGTTGCGCAGGCCGTAGGCCCAGATCTCGCCGCGCATGTCGGGTTTGTTGGCAAAGGGATTGTCGGAGGGGATGCCGTATTGCAGGCCTTCACTTTTGGTATCCACATCAATGCGGAGGATTTTGCCGAGGACGACATTCAGGTTCTGGCCGTTGTCCTTGGGATCGCCGGCGGCCCCGCCGTCGCCCAGGCCGATGTAGAGTTTTTTGTCGGGACCGAAGGTGAGCTGGCCGCCGTTGTGGTTGCTGAAAGGTTGGGGCACCTCCATGACGATGCGCTCGGAGGCGGGGTCGAGTTTGGTGAAGTCCTCGCTGGCCTTCCATTCGCTGATGACACTGCGGCGGGGGTTCTGCTGGGTGTAGTAGAGGTAAACGAGGCGGTTGTCCTTGAACTTGGGGTGAAGGGCGAGGCTGAGGAGACCTTCCTCGTTGTCCCGGTGGGGTTTGCGATCGGAGATATCGAGGACGACGGAGGACTCCTTGGCGTTCACATCCGCAGGGAGGAGGAGGATCCGGCCGTCCTGTTCCAGGGCCCAGCGGCGTCCGGAATTGTCGGGCAGATCCTGGAGCCAGAGGCAGCGTTTGAGGGCGATGTTTTCCCAGACGGGGGTGAGTTTCAGGGCGGGAAACTTGCCTTCCTCGGCTTGGGCCGCGAGGGCGGCATAGGAAAGGGCGGCGAGACAGGCGAGACGGGTGGGTGTCATGGGAATGAGGAAAATTTCAGACCATGCCGCAGCGGGTGGGTTTCACCAGTCGGAAAACAAAGGGACAAGGCAGAACGTCGAACATCGAACTTTGAACGTCGAACGTTGAAGTTAGGGAGTGCGGAGGGAGGAAGGGATGGCCTGGCCGAGGATTCGCTGCCTTTTCCTTCGAAGTTCAACGTTGGATGTTCGATGTTCGACGTTCCGCCCCGCCTTGCTTCTGCCTCGACTTTGCCCGCCATCCCTCCTCCATCGCAGCACAGCACCATGTCCGCCCTACCGCCCGAATTTCTCGCCAACACCGACTCCTTTATCGGGGCCGAACAGCTCGCCGAGCGCCTGGCCTCGGGACGCCTCCTGCGCGTCAAACTCGGGGTGGACCCGACCCGCCCGGACCTGACGTTTGGCCACATGGTCGTCTTCAACAAGCTGCGCCAGTTCCAGGAGCTCGGCCACCAGGCGGTGCTCGTCATCGGCGATTTCACGACGCTCATCGGCGATCCGTCCGGCCGCTCCAGCACGCGTCCGGTGCTGACCCGCGAGGAGATCGAGTCCAACGCCGCCACCTACCTCGACCAGGCCTTCAAGGTGCTGGACCGCTCCAAAACCGAGGTCCGCCGCAACTCCGAGTGGTTTTCCAAAATGGGTTTTGAGGGCGCGCTGGGCCTGGCCCGGAAAATGACGGTGGCCCGCATGTTGGAACGGGACGATTTCGCCAAACGCTACGCCGACGGCTCGGCCATCTCGATCGTCGAGTTCCTCTACCCGCTCCTCCAGGGCTGGGACAGCGTGGAACTGAAGGCCGACGTCGAGCTGGGCGGCCGGGACCAGTTGTTCAACCTGCTGGTGGGAAGGCAGTTGCAGAAGGACGCCGGGATGTTTGAACAGGCCTGCGTGACGCTTCCGCTCCTGGTGGGCCTCGACGGCGTGAACAAGATGTCGAAGTCCCTCGGCAACTACATCGCCTTCAACGACACGCCGAGGGACATGTTCGGCAAGATCATGTCGGTCAGCGACGTGGTGATGTGGGACTACTACCGCCTGCTCCTGCTGGCGTCGGATGGGGAGGTCGCCACGCGCAAGGCCGGCCATCCCATGGCGGCCAAGAAAAACCTCGCCGCCGCGCTGGTGGACAAACTTCACGGCGAGGGTGCCGGGGCCCGCGAGCTGGCCAACTTCGAACAGGTGTTCTCCCGTCACGAACTTCCCGCCGAGATGCCGGAATTTGCCTGGAGCGCGCTGGTGCCAAACGGGGCCGACCGGGAAAAAATCGCCAACCTCATCGTGGCCGCCAAACTTTCCCCCAGCAAAAACGAGGCCCGCCGCCTCCTGGAGCAGGGGGCCGTCCAGCTCAACCAGCAGAAGGTGAGTGGTCCCCAGGCCGAAATGGACCGGCCCGCGGCACCGGCCGTGCTCCAGGCTGGCAAACGCCAGTTCTGCCGGATTCTGCCGGGCTAACGCTCATCCGGGTTCAACCGGCCCGCCGCTTCCCTTTGTTCCCCATGCTCCTGATCCTTTTTGGTCTTGTGATCCTTTGCTTCATCTTCAACAGCGCTTCCGGGGCGGGCGCAGGGGGAGCTTCGGCTCGGTCCACCGGAAAAACGGCCAGGAATGTGGCAAGGGGCGGGAGAAACTGGAGGGGAAACACCGGGAATCCGGGAGTTTTCAGCGGAGATTCCGGCTGGCCCCCGGTTTTGCCCACGAGCCCGGCCGACGGGGATGATCTTCAGGCCATGCGCCACCGGCTCGGCGAGGAACGTTTCCACCCCCCGCCTGATCCGGAGAGCACACCGGTGGAACTGGATTCGCCCTCCCCGGACCGGTCCGACGAGGGCAGGCCAAAGTCCCAGGAAACCTGGGGCGGTTCCTCGGATGACAGTTATGTCGAAACTTCCTGCTCCGCCAGTGACTGTGGCGCCTCCGACGGCGGGGCGTCCGACGGAGGTTCCGGCAATTCCTCCGACAGCGGCTCCTCAAGCACCTCGGACTCCGGTTCGTCCGACAGTGGTTCATCTTCCGACTGATCCCCGGCCGGGAGCCCTGTTTTTGATGTTGCCAGCCAGGGATTTAATATACTCCACTGCCCGTCCACACACCTATCCCTTCCCTTTGCCATGAAGAAACTCCTCAAGCCCACCCTCACCCTGTCCCTGCTTGCCGCCCTGCTCCTCGGCTCCGGCTGCCGCACCCACGATGCCCTCCTTGTCCGTGGCACCCCCGGTGAGACCACCGTCAATTTTGCCGGCATCTACACCAAGACCGACAAAGCCTTCACCGCCACCGGAACCAGCACCTTTGGCGTCAGCAGCGACGAACTCGCCATCCGCGACAACCCCTCCGGCAACCGCCACACTTTCTTTTGGGGTCTCATCACTTTCACCGATTACTGAATCGGTTTCATGATGGTTGCGATGGGTCGGTGGCCTTGTGTCACCGGCCCTTCTTTTTGCCCGAATGCCAGCTGCCGCCATGAGTGCCCCCTCTCCCAATGTCGGACGGTTTTTGCCGGATGCCGCGGCCCGGCATCCCGACCTTACCGCCCTCATCGTCCCGGGGCGTGAGGAGGGCGGCTTCGCCCCTGCGACCCTGCGGCTGACCTTTGCCGGACTGGAAGCCCAGGTCTCGGCCGCCTCCCGCCTGCTGGCCGCCGAGGGGCTTCGGGCCGGGGACCGGGTGCTGCTGCTGGTCCGGCCCGGTCACGAGCTGATCCTGGTGGTGTTTGCCGCCCTGCGCCTGGGGCTGGTTCCGGTGGTGGCCGATCCCGGCCTCGGCCTGGCTTCCTTCCTGCGGTGTGTCGAACGAACGAAACCCGACGCGCTCCTGGCCTCGCCGCTGCCCTGCGCCCTCAGCCGCCTCTTCCCGCGGGCCTTTGCCAGCGTGCGACGGCGTGTCAGCATTGGCGGGGATTTCCCGGCCCGGCTGGCCGCATACGCCGGCTCCTCGGCTCCGGTGGCCGATCCCGGCCCCCTGGCCGCCCTCCTTTTCACCAGCGGCTCCACCGGTCCGGCCAAGGGGGTGTGCTACACCCACGCGGTCATGGCGGCGCAGGTGGCGGCCGTCCGTTCGGCCTACGGCATCGAGCCTGGCGGGGTGGACCTGCCCATGCTGCCGGTCTTTTCCCTCTTCAACCCCGCCCTGGGGATGGCCACGGTGGTTCCCCCGATGAACCCCTCCCGGCCCGCCTCGGCCGATCCTGACCGGCTTCTGAAGGTGTTTCGCAACTTCAAGGTGACCAACACGTTCGGCTCGCCGGCCGTCTGGCGCGTCATCACGCGCCGCGCCCTGGAGACGGGCGCGACCCTCCCCGACCTGCGCCTGATCCTCACCGCCGGGGCGTCCGTCCCGCCCGACCTGCTCCGGGATCTGGCCCGGATCGCCCCCCGCGCCACCGCGCACACCCCCTACGGCGCGACCGAGTGCCTCCCCGTCGCCAGCATCAGCGGGCCGGAGGTCCTGGGGGAAACCTGCCGCGAGACCGAGGCGGGCGGGGGCACCTGCGTGGGCCGTGTCCTCCCCGGCAACACCGTCCGGGTCGTGGCCGTGTCGGACCTTCCTTTCGAGACCCTGCCCGACGCCCTCGCGGACGGAAGCGTCGGGGAGTTTCTCGTCTCGGGTCCGGTCGTGACGGAGGCCTACGACTCCCTCCCGGAGGAAACCCGGTTCGCCAAGGTGAGGGGGCCGGACGGCGCGCTCTGGCACCGCATCGGCGACCTCGGCCGGAAGGACGGGGCGGGGCGCCTCTGGTTCTGCGGCCGCCGGGCCGAGCGGGTCGAAACCGCCGCCGCCACCCTGCTGCCGGACTGTGTCGAGGCCGTCTTTCTCGCCCACCCCAAAGTGGCCCGCTGCGCCCTCATCGGCCCCGGTCCGCGCGGGGCGCAGCGGCCGGCCCTGGTGGTCGAGCCGCGGCCGGGGGACTTCCCGCGCGGCCGGGAGGAGTCGGGGAGGTTTGAGGCCGAGCTTCTGGCGCTGGCCCGGTCACGCCCGCACACGGCGGCGGTGACGCGTTTTCACTTCGAGAAAAGACTGCCCGTGGACCCCCGCCACAACGCCAAGATCCACCGCCTGGCGCTGGCAAAAAAATACGCCGGGAGCTGAGGGGGCGGGCCGAAGTTTCCTTCGTCAACGAATCAAACCTTCACCGCCGGCTCGTCTTCACCGCCGGCTCGTCCAGGCCGGACTCGAACGCGCCCTTGTAAACCAGGTAGCTCGTCAGGGCCATGAGCGGCACGGAGACGGCCCCCAGGCCGGGCATGAGCTGGAAGATGATGAGGGCGAAATGGAAGCACCGCAGGACCATGCGGAGGAAAAAGCTCCGGCCGAAGGAGAGGTAGCAGCGGAGCGGCGAGACCAGCTTGGCGCGGTAATAAAGCACCCCGGCGATGAGTCCGAAAACGGGGACGAGGCTCAGGAGGGTGCAGACGACCAGCACGACCATGAGGCGGACATTGAGATGCCCGAGGTAGGCGCCGGCGAACTCGGAGTCCGCGAAACTTTCCCTGCCGCATTCCGGGCAGAACTGGCGGACCTTCCGCTCCGGCAGGCGCTTGGCGCAGCAGGGGCAGCGTTTTTTGGTGGCGAGAAGGAGGCGGTGCTCCTCGGGGGGGCCGGCCGGGGAGGAATCCATCGCGCCCAGCCAGGTGAGGCCTTTCGGGGTTGGGTTGGGCTCGGCGCACCTGGGGCAGCACAGGGCGGCCGAGCGGACCAGTTCGCCGCATTTCGCGCAGGGCTGGCGGGACTGCTCCTCCCGGCGGTGCTGCCACCAGCGCCAGAGGGCGAGCAGGGCGTAGCACCCCGCCAGGACCGTGATGATGACGACCGGGTAGATGATGAGGACGAAGAGGCCGCAGGCGACCCACAGATCCTCCATCCAGCTGATCAGTTTGCGGAAGCCGAGGGAATCATCCGCGTCGGCCTCGGCCAGGATGCCCAGGGCCGCGCCGCGGATGAGCCCGAGGCCCAGGGTCATTCCCGCCACGATGACGGAAAGGACGGAGCCGATGAGGCCGGCCTGGTAAACAAAATCCCCTCCGGCCAGGGCGGCGGTGAGATGGGTGTTGGATTCGATGAAGCCGGCGTCGGCCGTCGAGATGATGCCAAAGGAGGCCAGGCCGGCCACGGCGGTTTTCCCATAGGTGTTCACCTTGCTGAGGATCTCCTGAAGCTCGGGCACCTTGTCCCCGAAAATTTCCGCCACCGCCAGCACGCCCAGGACGAGGAGGGAGGTGTTGCCGGTGAACCAGGTCGGCGGGTGGGCGGCGGCCGCCTTGATCATGTCCACATTCTTGAGGACCGGGATGGAATCACCAAAACGCAGGCATACGGCCGAGAGAAACGCGGTCGTGAAGGCCCGCGACGCGAAGAACCCCGAGGCCCCCAGCAGTGTCAGGATGGTGGACAAATTCATGGCGGGGAAAACTGTTGCCAAGCCTGCCCTCGGGCAAGCCGCAACCCCGGGGCAAGCTTTCCTTCCTTTGCTGCTTGACACGTGCCAAGGCGTTTTGATTTTCTCAACGTTTTTCCACTAATCACTTTCAGCCATGGCAGTTTCCCTTCGCCTCCAGCGTGGCGGCTCCAATCACGAGCCGGCCTATCGCCTTGTCGCCGCCGACCACCGCAAAGCCCGCGATGGTCGTTTTATTGAAAAGCTCGGGACTTACACTCCCAAGGCCCGCGGCAAGACCCCCGAGATCATTCTCAATCTTCCCCGCGTGGATTACTGGCTGAGCGTCGGCGCCCAGCCCTCCGACACGGTCCACACCCTCATCAAGCGCGCCCGCGCTTCCGCCGCCGCCGCCGCGGCCGCTCCCGTCCAGGCTTAAGCCCGGACCCCGTTCTTTCCCATCCGCCCGGTTTTTCCGGGATTTTCCAACCGTCACGCGCCATGTCAGCTGCGCTTCGCGTTGATTTTCTCACCCTGTTCCCGGGAATGCTTTCAGGCTACCTCGGGGAAAGCATGGTGGGGAGGGCCATTGAAAACGGCCTTCTCGAGGTCGGCATCCACCAACTTCGGGATTTCACGGAAGGCAAAGGCCGCGTCACCGATGACCGTCCGTTTGGCGGAGGCGCGGGAATGGTCCTGAAACCCGAACCGGTTTTCAAGGCCGTCGAAGCCCTCAGCCGCGAACGCACCACGGTCATCTACCTTGCCCCGGACGGCGAGCCTCTCACCACCAACATGGCCCGGGAGCTGGCCGGCCTTGGTCACCTCCTCCTGATCAGCGGGCATTATGAAGGCCTTGACCAGCGGGTGCGTGACACCTTGGTCCACCGCGAGATCAGCATCGGCGATTACGTCCTCACCAACGGCACCCTCGCCGGCATGGTGGTGATTGACGCCGTGGCCCGCCACATCCCCGGTGTCCTCGGGGAGGCCCAATCCCTCGAACAGGACAGCTTCAGCGACGGACTTCTCACCTTCCCGCAATGGACCCGGCCCGCCGAGTTCCGCGGAATGAAAGTTCCCGATGTCCTCATGAGCGGCAACCACCCGGAAATTGAAAAATGGCGTCAGGCCCAGCGCCTCGCCCGGACCAAAAAACTCAGGCCGGACCTACTCTCTCCCAACTCTTTTCAAACCAATCAAACATCATGAATCAGCAACTTCTTGACGAAATCACCCAGTCACAGATCAAGCCTGACCGCGCCAACTTCAAAGTCGGCGACGGGGTCAAGGTCCACACCCTCGTCCGCGAAGGTGAAAAGACCCGCACCCAGATCTTCCGTGGCATCGTGATCGCCCTCAAGGGCCACGGAATCCACAAGTCCTTCACCGTCCGCAACATCAGCCACGGCGAAGGTGTCGAGCGCGTCTTCCCCGTCCACTCCGTCAACATCGAGAAAATCGAAGTGGACCGCGAGTCCATCGTGATGCGCTCACGCATCTACTACCTCCGCGACCGCGTCGGCCGCGCCTCCAACAAGGTCAAGGAAAAGCGCCTTCTGGAATACATTGCCACTCCCGTCGCCGCCAAGGCCTGAGGTTTTCCCACGCCAGTTTTTCAAAAGCCCGGTTTTATCACCGGGCTTTTTTTGCGCCCCGGACCAAGGGGAGAGCCGTTGCCGTGCGCCCGCGCCGCCCTTCACCCGACGGCGCCACAGGCCCCCGTCTTCACTCCACCACCTGCCCCGCAAGGAGGAGCGCTCCCGGGAAAAATCGTTGGCCTCGAAAACGTTTCGGGTCGTCCATTTTTTCCTTCCTTTGCAGCAGGATCCCGGCCTTGCCGCGCGCTTCCGGCCGGACCTCGATTTTCACCGTGCGGACCCCATCCCAGTGACTTGGCCCCGCCCTCCCTCCTGAGCGGTGATCGAGCCCGCGAGATAGGGGATTCGAACCTCCTTCCCTGCCTCCCGTTTCGCGAAAAAGTCGGGGCACCCGTCGCAGGCGAATTTTCCACCGCCGCTGTCAGCGGAAACTCGTCCGCCGGGGCCGCCGCCCCCCGTTCCGTCCCGAGGGCCAGGATCAGAAAACAAAACCACCTCGGCGCAAAGGGAGGAAAGGTCATGGCAGGGAACCATTCGACAAAACCGGCCTTCCACCCGAACACAGGGCCCGGCGACAACCCCGATGGCGGCGGCATTCACTTCCCCCGGCCGAAACCTTCGCGCCTCTCCCTTGACACTCCGGCCCGTCGGCGGCTTTGTTTCCCGTTTCGCAGCATTCTGATGGCTTCCCTTGTCCTAAGTGGCGTCGGCTCACACGCTCCCTCCCGCATCCTCACCAACGAGGATCTTTCCCGCACGATTGACACCACGGACGAGTGGATCCGCACCCGCACCGGCATCCGGGAGCGCCGCGTGGCCGGGCCCTCCGAAGCCACCTCCGATCTCGCGGTGGGAGCCGCCCGCCAGGCCCTGGCCGCCTCCGGTCTGGCCGCGGCCGACATAGACCTCGTCATCGTCGCCACCATCACTCCCGACAAACTGTTTCCCAGCACCGCCTGCATCGTCCAGGCCAAGCTGGGCCTGCGCCCGGTCCCCTGTTTCGATGTCGAGGCCGCCTGTTCCGGTTTCTGCTACATCCTGGAAATCGCCGCCTCGCTGATGCGTTGCGGCACCTACCGCCACGCCCTCATCATCGGGGCGGAAAAAATGTCGTCCGTTGTGGACTGGACCGACCGCTCCACCTGCGTCCTCTTTGGCGATGGCGCCGGCGCGGCCGTCCTTTCCAAATCGGACACTCCCCATGTCGGTCTGATCGGCTCGATTCTGGGAGCCGACGGCCGCAACGGCTGCGTGCTGGAGGTTCCGGCCGGAGGCTCCGCCAAACCGGCCACCACCGAAACCGTCGCCGCCAAGGAGCATTTCCTCCGCATGAACGGCAAGGAGGTCTTCAAGTTTGCCGTCACCGTGGCGGAACAGGTCACCCGCGAGATCCTGGAAAAACACCACATTCCGGCTTCCGAGCTGGCCCTCGTCATCCCCCACCAGGCGAACCTCCGCATCATCTCCCACATGGCGGAGAAACTGGGCATTCCCGAGGACCGCTTTGTCGTCAACCTGGAGCGTTACGGAAACACCTCCGCCGCCTCCATCCCCCTCGCCCTGGACGAGGCCCTCCGCGCCGGGCGCATCCGCTCCGGCGACCTCATCCTGCTGGTCGCCTTTGGCGCCGGTCTGACCTGGGCCGCCAACCTTATCCGCTGGCCCTGAAACCATCCGTGATTCCTGACTTGCCGATTTGAATCAGGTCCTCCCAAGCTTTTAACCTTCAAACACTTAACACTTTCTCCCGCTCACCACGACTTCGAAGCTCAACGTTCAAAGTTCGATGTTCGACGTTCAAAAAAAGCCCCCATGCCTCGCTTTCTCCCCACCTCCCTCGCCCTCTTTCTCGGGCTCGTCCTGCTGGCCCTTTCCGGCTGCACCTCAGACGCCTACAAGGACCATGGCACCATCGCCGACCAGGACCGACGCGCCGAGCCCGTTTTCCAATCCGCCCAGGCCGCCGAGAAGGACGGTTCGCTCCGCAAGGCCGCCAACCTCTACGAGAAGATCAAGGACGACGCCCCCGGCTCCAAATACGCCCCCGAGGCCCTCCGCAGCTACGCCCGCATCCAGGTCGAACGCAAAAAATACCGCAAGGCTTTCCCCGCCTTGGAAATGGTCGTCACCAACTTTCCCGGCTACCCCGAATACGGCGTCGTGGTGAAGGAGGAATACGACATGGCGAC
This sequence comes from Opitutia bacterium, assembly GCA_031411855.1. Lineage (GTDB taxonomy): Bacteria > Verrucomicrobiota > Verrucomicrobiia > Opitutales > JANOBW01 > JANOBW01. The sequence continues at coordinate 8,049 of JANOBW010000138.1, read as the reverse complement.
CTACATGAAGGACCACCCCACCCGCTGGTTCATCGTCCGGTTTCACGACTGGACCAAGGTGGTCGAATTCTACGAGTCCATCGCCAAAAACTCCCCCTTCTCCCCCGAGGCCCCCGAAGCCCTCCGCCGGCTCGCCGAGGTCCATGTCAAACAGGGTGACCCCGACCTCGCCATTGACGCCCTCGACCGCCTCGTCAACATCTACCCCCGCAACGCTTTCGCCCCCTCGGCCTTCCTCCAGATCGCCCAGCTATACGGCTCGGTTTCCACCGGTCCGAACTACGACCAGGGCACCAACAACCGCGCCCAGCGCTACTTTGAGGACTACCTCGCCCTCTTCCCCAACGCCGTCTCCCTCAGTGAGGCTGAAAAGGGCCTGACCATCTCCAAGGAGGAGCAGGCCCGCTCCCGTTACATCCTGGGAGAATACTTCTGGATCTACCGGAAAAACCGCCAGTCCGCCAAGGTTTTCCTCAACGAGGCCATCACCTTCGCCCCGGAAAGCAATGCCGCCAAGGACGCCAAGGAACTCCTGGCCAGGATCGAGGCCACTCCGCCCGCCGCTCCCCTCAAAAAACTTTCCCCCCTGCTGGAATCCCTCGCCGTCTGGCGCCCCGAAAAGGGCGAGGGCTTTGGCGATCCCTCCTCCTCGCCGCGCCCGGAAAACCCGAAGATCGGCGACACCGTCGCTCCCGCGCCCGCCGTGGCCACCAGCTCTCCCGAGGCCGCTCCGCCCGCCACCACCCCTTCCGAGCCCAAGAAACAGGGCCTCGGCACCCGCGCCGCCAACGCCCTCTTTTTCTGGAGGAAAAAAACACCCTGAGGACATTCCCGATTCGAGATTCTTGATTTTAAAACAGTCCTCACCCTCCCGCCACCCTTCGCCCTATCTTGAGACTTTTTTCCTGACCTTGCTGATCTAACTCAAGAATCAGGAATCAAGAATCATAAATCAGCCACCGCCGCCATGCCCCGCCACATCCTTCAGTTTTCATCTTTCATCCTTTGCCTTGTTGGCTTGGCCCTCGCCGGCTGCTCCTCCTACTCGCGCCACGCCGCCAAGCCCCCTTTCCACCGCATCTACGTCGAACCGGTGGACAACCGGACCGTCGCCCCCCAGGTCGTGGCCCTGTTCTCCAAAAACCTGCGGGAGGAGTTTCTCCGCGACGGCTCCCTTCAACTCGTGGACCGCGACCAGGCCGAGGTCACCCTGACCGTCCGGCTGGTTTCCTACGACATCAACACCGGCGCCTACTCCAGCCGCGACACCGACCAAGTCAGCTCCCTCCTGCTCAACCTGGGCGCCACGGGCAACCTGATCGGCAAGGATGGCACGATTTACTTCGAAAACCGCCCCTTCCAGCGCACCAACCACGCCTTCACCACCACCGGCCCGCAGGACCTCCCCTCGGCCCGCTACCAAACCCTTCCCTCCGTGGCCGAGCAAATCGCCCGCGATGTGAAAAACGCCGTCACCGGCGTGTGGTGACCCGCCGGCGGCGGTCCCCCTGCGGGTTGCTCTCGGGGAATGGTGATTCCCGCCCGGAAAGAAAAACAGTGAAACAGGGTGAACAGCCGGCCCCAAGGTGGCATTTCCTCTTCAGTCGCAGCTAAGTAAATCACCCCAATCCGCTTGCTGTGTGGGCCTTTTGCCCCAGTTTTTCTTTCAACTACTTCACCCATGAACCCAGGCGAGCACCCCCTGCCGCCCGGCCTGACCCCAGGCCCCGCCGCCGCTCCCGAGAGAGTGTGCCGCCAGATCATCCGGCGGCATCGGGAGCGTTTGCAGTGGATCACCCACTTCCCCGAACTCGAACCCGGACTCCAGCAGGGCCTGGAGGCCATGGGCCTCGCCCCCGGCAAAGGAGCCACCTTCCGCGGCCGTCTCGACAGCCTCCTCCTCGACGCCACCTACCAGCTCATCCGCCAGGCCTTTGACCGGCTCCGCGCCCCGATGGACAGCCGCTCCGCCATGTCCCTGGCCACCAAGTTTGGCGTCGAGCACCCCGACTGGCGCTCCCTCGACACCAACCTCACCCAGCGCCAGTGGATCGAGTTTCGCGACCGCCTTCTCTTCACCCTCTCCGGCGAACACCGCCTCTACAAAAAATCCCAGGGCTGGCTTTTCCAAAACTACAAAGGGCTGGTGGAGCGCGTGGTGCAGGTTCTCGTCAAACGTCTCGATTGGAAAGACGACGCCCGCCAGGAAGGCTGCCTGGGCCTCCTTCAGGCCATAGACCGGGCCAACGACACGCCCGAAAGCCTCACCCCCTTCGCCCGCATTTGGATTTCCCGCCGCGTCCGCGCCCTCACCCTCCGCGAACGTTTCCCCGTCCACGTCCCCTCCAACCTCGCCGGACGCATGGTCCGCGACGCCGCCCGTGAGGACGCCTCCGGTGCCCCGGCCGACGAGGAACGCCGCCGCGAGGCCCTCATCTTTGAAAGTCTCCGCCACCCCAGCGTTTCCTGGGAGGAGGCCACCCGCGAGATCGAGGCCCTGGGGGCCGCCCAGGCCGGCCGTGCCGACCGCGCCGCCAGCGAGGCGGCCACCCGCGCCGAAGAGCGCGCCCAACTGCAACGCGCCGTCGCCAGCCTCTCCGAAAAACAGCGCCGCGTGGTCGAGCTCCGCTACGGTCTTGACGGCGGGCAGACCCAGGGCCGCGACCTCAAGACCGTCGCCAGCCTCGTCGGCGTCTCCTTCCAGCAGGTCCACCGCCGCGAGCAACGCGCCCTCAACCAGTTGAAAACGGCCCTCGAACCGGTGCGGGCCGGCGAGCGTTGAGCCTGACCCCGGCGGGAAAGAACCGCGGGGCGCGGAATTTTTCGCCAGCCTCCACCGTCCCGGCTCAGCTGATCAGTTTCAGCCGGATGCGGCGGTAGGCGATGTAGCCGAGGCCGCCGGTGAAGGCCAGAAGGGCGGCCACGTGGTAGAGGATCTCGCCGGGATTCCATGTGCCCCAGGCGGCCATTTGCAGCAGGCGCACGCCGTGGTGGAAAGGTGAGATCTGGGTGATGGCATCGAGCACCGGCCGGTCACCGAGCGGGAAAAAGACGCCCGAGAGATAAAAGATGGGGGCGATGAGGAAGGAATAGACGGTCTGGAACTGGTTGATGTTGGCGACCTGGGCCGAGGCGATCAGCCCGATCGCGCCGCAGGGCAGCGCCAGCAGCCCGCCGAGAAGGGGAAAAAGCGGGAGCACCCAGGGGTTGGCCACCATGCCCATCCCGGCCAGCACCAGCCCCACGCACCCCGCCATGAGCGAGGCCCGGATGAAGAGCCAGATGAACTCCCCCAGGACAATCTCCGCCACCCCGATGGGCGTGGTCAGCATGGCCTTGAAGATGTTCTCAAAACTCATCCGCACATAGAAGCCGTAGCTGCATTCGAAAAACGCCGTGAAGAGCGAGGTGGTCGCGATCATGCCGGGCGCGAGGTAGTGGGCGTAGCTCATGCCGCCGATCTGGCCGATGTAGGGCGAGAGGCCCATGCCCAGGGCCGTCATCATGAGCGCGGGGTCGGCCAGGGTCGGCGAGATGTTGGCCAGGAAGTCCTTGCGGAAGACGGTCCAGTTGCGAAGGGCCACGGGCCAGGCCAGGCGGAGGGAGTCGAGCGTTTCGTTCATGGGGTTGGTGGAAGCGCAAGGCACCGCGCTCGCGGTGGGAGAGGGTCTGCGGGTGCGGAGCCCCGCGCTCCCGGGTGCGTGTGGATCACTTTGGGTTTCATTCATCGTCTTCCATCCCGCGTCCGGTCAGTTTGAGGTAAACATCCTCCAGGTTGGCCGGGCGCAGTTGGAGGGCCGTCACACCGGACTGGTGCTGGAGGGCCATCAGGTCGTCCAGGCTGGGGGCGCGCACGCAGGTGTTGCGGCCCTGGGCGAAGGCGTTCCAGTCCGGCCGGGCTTCCAGCAGGGGGCGCAGACGGTCGGAGGCGTCGCCGGGAAAGATGCCGACAAACCCGGGGGTTTCCCGTTCGATCAGCCCGCGGGGAGGGCCCGAGCCGACGACCGCCCCCTTGTCCATGATGACGATGCGGTCGCACAACACCTCGGCCTCGTGCATGTAGTGGGTGGTGAGCAGGACGGTGCGCCCCGCCTGGCGGAAGGCATGGACCTTGTCCCAGAGCTGGTGGCGCACGGCGGGATCAAGGCCCGTGGTGGGCTCGTCGAGGATGAGCAGCTCCGGGTCGGACAGCAGGGCGCGCACAAAGGTGAGCCGCCGCTTCATCCCGCCGGACAGGGTTTTGATCGGGTCCTTCCTTTTGTGCTCCAACGACATGTGGGCCAGAAGCTCCGACAGCCGGGCCTCGGCGGCGTTTTTTTCCAGCCCCACAAACCGGGCGTAAACCCGCATGTTTTCCTCCACCGTGAGCCCCTCGTCGAGGGCGTTTTCCTGGGGCACTACCCCCAGCCGGCGCTTGATCGCGCGCGGGTTCACCGCCGGGTCGTGGCCGAAGATCCCGAGCTCTCCCCCGGTCCGGAGCACCACGCCAAACAGGCAGCCGATGAAGGTGGATTTGCCGGCCCCGTTGGGCCCGAGCAGCCCCACACAGTCACCGGCGCGCACCTCCAGATCCAAGCCGCGCAAAGCCGCGAAACCGCCAAAGCTTTTGGTCACGCCGCGGGCGCGGACAATCACATCACCTGGGTTCGTTGCGGAGGGCATGCGGAACGAAACTCAGGCGGAACGGGGGCAAAGGCAAGAGACGGCGGGAAAGTTTGCTCCCGCCCACCCAGGCCGAAGGGGTGAAGTGCGGAGGAGGTGACCCCGAAAACAACATGATTTTGCCCGGGCCGTCTTGAATCGCCCAAGCGGACACGGTTGGGCCGCCGGCCCATCCTGTCCGCTTAAAGTGTTTTCGCACGCCTCTGGGAGCGCCAGGCTCCGCACCGGCCTGGGCGTGCGTGGCGGGCAGGGCCGGTGTCCCGCTTTGGCCGGTGCGCTCCCGCCAAAGGCGCCCGCCCGGACAGTGGGATCGCTTTGAGGTCACACGTGGTTGCCTGCCTGTTGTTTCAAGGTGAGCCGCCGTTCCAACGCCGCCTCTCCTACCATTCCCCGTAGGCATGGTGGCCGGGATGTTTGAGTGGGGAGGGGGGGGGCGGGGCACGCCTTACGGCAAACCGGTGGAGGTGTCATCCCGGCCAAACGGTCCATTTTATTGACAGTTTGGCCGGGATATTCGGCCTGGGGAAATTGCCAGGTGAGGGCGCCCCCTTTGTCCAAACCCTGCCGGGCAAGACGGGCTGGGGGGGGGGCAAGCGGTTTGCTTTGGATGAGGTGCGCTTGGGCGCAAGGCGGCCGCGGGACCCCGGGGAGCGCCGCTTTCCGCTGTGAACCTTGTCTTATCCCCCGCCGATGCCCGAAAGCGGTGACGGAAATGTCATTTTCCAGGCAAAAATATCACCTTCAGGCGCTGGCACGGCTTTGTGGATCGCCGGCCCGGAAGATGCCCCTGCCCCCTGCCGTCCCCGTGGGCTCGCGCCACACCCGGGCCCTTCCCTGCCCCCCTTCCGGCCGAAAAGCGTCCGGTCCCTGCCGGGGCCCACCTCCGCCCCGCCTCACTTCTTCGGCAGGGGCGCGACTTTCACGCCTTCGCCCCGCAGCACGGATTCCTTCATCGGGAGGCCCCAGCGGAAACCGCCCAGCCCGCCCCCGGCCGGCAACACCCGGTGGCAGGGCACGGCCAGGCCGATCTTGTTTTCCCCCACCGCCCCGCCCACGGCGCGGGCCGCCTCGGGTTTGCCCAGCCGGGCCGCCAGCTCGCCATAGGTGATCGTCTGGCCAAACTTCACCTCCCGCAGCAGGTTCCACACCTCGATCTGAAACGGCGTGCCCGCCAGCTCGATCTCCAGCGGCGAACCCGTCCGCCAGTGTTTGAGCAGCAACTCGTGCCAGACGAGGGCCTTGGCGTTTTTTTTGGCCGCGTCCAACGGGGCGTCCTTGAACCACTCCGCCCCGGTCAGGGCGCGCTCGTTCCAACGCAGGCGGCACCAGCCCCAGTAGTCCTGCACCCAGCCCTCGGTGGGGGATTTTTTCTTTTCAGCCATGGGCGGCAAGATGAAGACCCGCCCCCCGCATGCAAGCCGCCTTCGCCACACCCAGGGGGGAAACGTCGGGCCGGGGTCGCGGCTCGGTCCCGGACAGACTGAAGGAGCCTCAGGCTTACTCGCTTTAGCCTCAGGCTCGATGGAAGGAGCCGCAGGCTTATTCCCTTTAGTCTCATGGCTAGTCCGAAGGAGCCTCGGGCTTACTCGCTTTAGTCTCAGGCTCGATGGAAGGAGCCTCAGGCTTATTCCCTTTAGTCTCAGGCGGGATTGAGCCCGCCAAACGAAGGCTGAAGCAAGCCTTCGGCTGAATATATCCCACTTCTTTCCACATGAATTTACACCTTGAACTCATGAATTTCACGGACAACAGAAAACAAGTGTCAGCCAACCTTTACTCTTTAGCCTGTAAAGGATTTACGGTTGACATGACAACCAATAAATAACGTAAAAACTTCTTGACCGTTCCCACTCTGTTTTCATGTTCGGCCCGGGTCACCTGACCCACCTCTATCCAAACCGCACATGCAAAACGAGATCAACAAAACCTACACTCCCCAGCAACTGGCGGAGTTCGACACCCTCCTCACCGGTCTGGAGGCCCTCACGGCCGACCTCGCCGTCTTCACCCAGGAAGAAAAGGCCGCCCTGGTAAAAACCCCCGACAACGCCACCGACTGGATGAACGGCATGCTCCTCCGCGCCCGGCAAAACATGGGGATCCTCTCCCGCGCCTTTGATCCCGAGCCCGTGGCCCAGGACCTCCGCCTCGACCAGGATGTGACTCCCCGCCTCATGCGCCTCCAACGTGTGGTGGACCGCATGCAAACCACCCAATTCCTGGCCCGCAGCGATGCCTTTTCCGCCCTGCTCGGCGTGCGCCGCTCCCTCAAGGACGCCCACGTGGCCGGAGTGGACGACGACCTGAGCGACGGTCTCAAACGCTTCTTCAGCCGCACCTCCCGCGCCACCCCCGCTCCCGCCCCAGCCGTAGCGAATTGATTTCTGTTCCTGGCAGGACAGTCCCACAGAAAGGGAGGACCTTCACCGGTCCTCCCTTTTTTGTGCCTCCGCAACAAAGGCCGGGTTGCCAAACGACGGTTTTTACTGCCGAACCAAACGATGCACACCCTTCTCGCCCTTTCGGACGGTCCCGACGCCTTTACCATCGGTTATCTCATTCTTAGTATTGTGCCCCTTTTTGCGCTGGGGATCGCCCTGGCCTGGAGGCGAAAAAAGTTCGCCAAGGAGTCCCGGTCACCTTTCAGCGATGCCCCCCTCCGCCCGGCGGGAGAATCCCTGAGGTTAAAAATCGAGGACATGTCGGACGAGCTGACCATGCTTCTCCTTAGCATCCTGCTGGCCGGGCTTTGCTCAACCATCGCCGTGCAGTTTTACCCGCTGTCCGTCAGGGTTGGAATGGGTGCCGTCACCTTCCTTTTGGTCCTGGCCTATCAGGGCTGCCAAGGTTTTCGGCTGTGGAAGTTACAGAAGGAGCTTCGCGACCACCGCCTGGGATTTGAGGGTGAACGCGTGGTGGGGGAAATTCTCAACCAATTGGTCTCGGATGGTTACCAAGTCTTCCATGATCTGCCTTTTGACGGCTTCAATATTGACCATGTGATCGTCGGACCAACGGGGGTTTATTCTGTGGAAACCAAGACCCGGCGGAAGCCCGCCGACATCAAAGGCACTCCCAAGGTATTCTTTGACGGCCAGCAGTTGAAATTTCCCTGGGGCACCGATCGTTTCGGGCTCGAACAAGCCGAGCGCAACGCCGCCACACTCTCTAAGTGGCTCTCCAAGGCCACGGGCGAAAAAACCGAAGTGGAGCCCATCCTGACCCTTCCCGGCTGGTGGGTGGAGCGGACCGCCAATGGCAGTGTCAAAGTCCTGAATCCGAAACAAATACGACAGTCCTTTCCCAGACGCTCCAACCCAGCCCTGACCCCGGACCGCCTGGAACGCATCCGTCACCAACTTTCAGAGAAATGCCGGATGGATGTTT
>JANOBW010000137.1:0-5887 GCA_031411855.1 Opitutia bacterium | reverse complement strand
CCCTGACCGCCACCACCACGGAGTTTTTCGAAAACGCCGCCGCCCCGGCCAGCGTCGTCACCCTCCGCCTGGCCCACGCCGCCGCCACCGATCTGACCTTCTCCCTGACCAACCCGGACGTTTCCGAACTCACCCTCCCCGCCACGGTGACCGTCCCCGCCGGGCAGACCGCGGCCAGTTTCCCGGTCTCCGCCGTCAACGACGGCACGGCCGACGGCGACCAGGCCGTCACGGTCCTCGCCACCGGCCCCGGCCAGCTCCCCACCAGCATCACCCTCACCGTCAAGGACTTCGTCAACCCCGACTCGGACGGCGACGGCCTCGCGGACACCTGGGAAGTGACCAACTTTGGCGGCCTTTCCCCGCTGCCCGATGGCGACGATGATGGCGACGGCTCGACCAACTTGCAGGAACTGATCCAGGGCACCTCGCCGACCAACCCCTCGGACAAACTGGTCCCCTCGGTGACCAACTCCTCCGGCACGACACTGCAAGTCACGGTCAAGACCGTGCCCGGCCGCCTCTACCAGTTGCAAACCGCCCCCGAGCCCACGGGGCCGTGGTCGGACCCCGTCTCGCCCCCGGTGGCCGGCAACGGGTCGCCGGTCAATTTCGCGACCCCGGCCCCGGCCCAGGGCGGGAAGTTGTTCCTCAGGGTCTCGGTCAGTTATTGAGCCCGGTGGCGGAGAGGGCTCATCCCTGTGCGCCGCCCCGTCACGGGTCGGAAGGCGGGCCGCCTCATACCGTTCACTTTGCCCTGCCCGGCATCCGTTTTCCCCAAGAGGAATCGTGGTTCAAGCCAGGGCCTGGCGGAAACGCTCGATCAGCACCCCGGCCGGTTCCAGGCCCACGCTCACGCGGAGCAGGTCTGGTTCCAGGCCATTGTCCTTCAAATACTTGCGTCCCTCCACCGTGGTGACCAAATCGTAGTGGGCCAGGTAGAGGAAAGGGGAGACGATGGAAAACTCCGTGCCGAAACTGGGCCCCTTGACGAAGTCGAGCCGGTCGTGGACCTCCGCGAGCGGCTTGTTGAAGGCGAAACTGAAGAGGCCGCCGTGGGACTGCGGCGAACGGGCCACCTGGCGGTAGGAGTTTCCGGTCCGTTCCTGGCCGCTCCACCAGACCTTGGCCACGGCGGGATGGGTGGAGAGAAACTCGACGAGGCGGGCCGTCGTCTCGGCGACCTGTTTGACCATGGCGGGAAACCGTGGGATCTGGGCGGCCAGACGGGCCAGGTCGAGCGGGTGCGGGGCGGTCAGGTGCTTGGCGATGTGGCGGCGGGCCGCCGTGCCGAGACTGGACTCGGGGTTGACGACGAGAAGGCCGGCCATGACGTCGCCATGGAAGGCGGTGTATTTGGTCAGGCTGGAAACGAGCAAGTCGCAGAAGGGCAACAGGTTGACGCTGGCGACACTGACCGTGGAGGGATCGGCGATGACAAACGTCCCGCAGTCGCGGGTCAGTTGCTGGACGGCGGCCAGATCAGCGGTTTCGAGGAGAGGGTTGGTCGGGGCTTCGAGGACGATGCCGGCCACGCGGTGGCCCTCGCGTTTGAGGAGGTCGGCCAGGCCGGCCAGGTCGTTGACGTCCAGTCGCAGGATCGGCGGGACGTCGGGCCGGGCCATCTTCTGCAGCAGGCAGGTGGTGTCGAGGTAGAGCCAGCCGAGCTGGATCCAGAGCGGGCGCTTCGGTCCCTGCACGGCGGAGACGGCCTGGTAGGCGGCGTAAAAAGCGTTGGCCCCGGCGCGGGCGAGAAAGATCTCGCGGTCGGAGGCGGGGTCGAGAAACGGACGAAGTGTTTCCCGGACAACGGCTTCGGCACATTCCACCGGGGCGCGTTCCTCGGGATGGGCGGCCGGAAGAAGGCCATGGGAGACCAGCCAGGCCTCGGCCTGCCGCGAGGAGGCGGCCATGCCGGTGTGCTGGAGCCAGGACTTGGCGAGGCCGGCGTTTTCCCTGGTGTTTTCCAGGCAGACGACGGTGAAGTCGCCCTCGTCCTGGATCAGACCGGAACGGGGTTTGACGAAGTCCCACAAGGTGTCGGCCTCGGTCTGACCCGCCACGAGGCAGACATGCCAGTCCCACTTCTCACGGGCCTTGAGGGCCGCGGCCACCATCGCCAGGTAGCGGTGGGCGACAAAACGCGGATAACCCACCGTGACGGCGGCCATCGTCTCGGCATGGCGCTCCTCGTAGCCCACGACATCGCGCATGCGGGGCAGGCAGCAGACCACGGAGTGGGGGGTGCCGCCGGGAAGGCCGCCAAGCGGAAGGCCGGCGGGGAGGGCTGGGGAAACGGGCATCGGGAAGTTAAAACGTGTAGGACTCTGTCAAAACCCGTAGGGGCGGTAAGTCTTTGAATGAAAAGGCTTACCAGGAAACGGGGCGCTCGTTCTGCGTCACCTGCTCGGCGGGCTGGCGGGCGCGGATGAGGGCGAGGGCGCCGTCCGAACGGAGCAGGACCTCGGGGGACTCCGGGAAAGAGTTGTAGTTCTTCGCGGCCATGCCGGCGCAATAGGCACCGGCACCGCCGATGACCAGCAGGTCGCCGATGGCGGCCTCGGCCAGCTCGCGGGGGGCCAGTTCCTCGGGCTGCCCGGGGGCGGGCGTGAGGATGTCGCCCGACTCGCAGCAGTGGCCCACCACGATGTAGGGTTTGGTTTGGCCGGAAGGCTGGCGGGAGACGACGGCCAGCGGGTGCTGGGCCCCGTAAAGCGAGGGGCGGAGGACCTCGGTCATGCCGGTGTCCACCTTGAGGAAACGGTAGCCGGAAGCGCCGGTTTCGACGAGGTCGCGGATGGTGCTCACGATCACGGCCTGGTTGGCCAGAAGGAAGGTGCCGGGCTCGATTTCGAGGTGCAGTTTGCGGCCGGTTTCCTTGGCGAACTCCTCGAAGGCCTGGCGGACCGGGGCCCCCACCAGTTGAAGATCGGTGGACTTCTCATGGCTCATGCGGCCGACCTTGAAACCGCCGCCGAGGTTGAGGTGCGTGACGGAGGGGAAACGGCGGACGAGCTCGAAGTTCATCCCGGCGACCTTCTGCCAGACGGCCGGGTCGGAGCCCGAGCCGATGTGGGTGTGAATGCGGAAGATGTTGAGGTTGAACTCTTTGGCGATGGCGATGGCCTCGCCCTGGAGTTCGTGCCAGATGCCGAAGCTGGAGGCCGGGCCGCCGACATTGGTGCGGTTGGTGCCGCCGGAGCCGAGACCGGGGTTGAAACGCAGGCCGCAGGAGCCGCCGGGGAAGAGCTCGCCGAAGCGGCGGAGCTGGGCCAGGGAGCAGGCGTTGAACCCCATGCCGGCGCGGTGCAGCTCGGCGAAGTTGGCGGGAAACTCCTGGGAGCTGAGGCTGAGGTGGGAGGCGGGGATGCCGGCGCGGAGGGCCCGGGCCGCCTCATACCCGGAGGAGCAGTCGAAGTGCAGGCCCTCCTGGTGGAAGATTTGGAGGATGGCCGCGTTGGGCGAGGCCTTCATGGCGAAACGGGCGGTGAGCCCGAAGGCGTTCGGGAAGGCCTTGACGGCGCGGGCGGCGGCGCGAAGGGCGTCCTCGCCATAGACGTAGGCGGGCGTGCCGATGGTTTCCGCGACGGCGAAGGCCTGGGCGGAGGTGAGGAGGCGGAGCGGTTCGGTGAAGGGAACGGACATGCTGGAAAACTTTGAAAGTGAGAGGAGAAAGGGAAGGCTATTTATGAGTTACGATTTATGACTTATGATTTGGGCCGATGGCCCGATACCGCCTGCGGCCCCTTTTTGGGCGCGAAGCGCGGACTCCGGGCAAAGCCCGCAAAATCATAAATCAAGAATCATAAATGGCACGTCTTCAGACGTGCTCCAGCGTGCCGTCCGCCTTGAGACGGCGGTAATAGCAGCCGGAGCGGGGCAGACCGTTCGGGTCCTTGGTGTGGCAGGCGCCCTTGCCTTTGGGCCGCACGCGATAGAGGACGCTGTTCTGCTCGCAGTTGACACGGATTTCCAGGAGTTCGAGGAAGTCGCCGCTGGTTTTCCCCTTGAGCCAGAGCTCGTTGCGCGAGGTGCTCCAGAAGACGGCCATGCCTTCGCGGCGGGCGGCGTCGAGGGCCTGCTGGTTGACGTAGCCGAGGATGAGGATCTCGCCGGTGGCGGCGTCCTGGGCCACGGCCGGAATCACGTCGGGGCACTTTTCGGAGACTTTGCGGAGTTTGGAAAAATCGAGGCGGAGGGCGTTTCCCTCCTCCAGTTCATGATGGTCGCTCATGGTGGGAACGTGTTGGCGGCTTTGGGTTTGCGGGCAAAAAAAAACGGAGGCCGAAGCCTCCGTGGGTCAAATGGGGGGGAAGACTCAGAAGCTCTTCAGGATGCGGTTGAAGATGCGCTGGCTCTCGGCCAGATCGCCCTGCCATCCGTAGGTGATGAGCACATCGGTCACAGGCTGGGCGTCCGCGGCGGTCTGCGGGCGGGGACGGAGGGTGATCTTGACCTCGTGGGAGGACTTGTTTTTGGCGGCGCGGGCGAAGATGTTCTTTTCCTTGTCAGTGTTGCGCTCCTTGTAGCGGAGGAGGCCGTGGGCGTCCGCCGCGCGGATGGAGGCGTTGAAGGTCTGCTCAAGACCCTCGGAGATCGCGCCGTGGAAGGTGCGGACCTGATACTGGGCGGTGGCGGCCGGGTCGCCTTCCACAGCCACGCTGGTGCAGCCGGAGGGAAGAAACGCCAGGGCGGCCACGGAGGCGGCTAAGGCGGAAAGTCGGAAGTGGTTCATGGGAAAAGGTTCGGAAGGTGAAAAGTCGCGGTTGGCGAGGCAAACGGAAAAGGTTTAGAAAATGCTGAGATAAGCATAGACACCCATGCCCCCCAGACCCAGCAGCCCCATGAAAATCATGCGGCTCAACTGGGAGCAAAGGGTGGCGCCAAACAGCCCGAACTGACCGATGACTCCGGCCAGGGCCAGATAAAGCACCGTCTTCACGTCCGTGGCGTTATACTGGGTGTAGTGGAGAAAAAAGAAGAAACCCGCCGCAGCCATGGAGAGGAAGCGGACAAAGGGGAAAAGCGTGGTGAGTCCCAGAAAGATGAGCACGCCGGTGATCACGTTGACCCCGCCCAGGATCAACCCGGGGATGCGCAGGATGGCGATAGGTTTGCCGGTCTCGCCCATGACGTTGGTTTGCAACACTTCCAGATACGGAACGATGAGATTTACCGCCGTCAGGAGGATCGTGGCCCCAATGAGCGGGACCGCCAGGGCGGCGGCCCTCTCCAGGCTGTTCAGATTGGAGCGAAAGGCCTTGGTTTCCGTCGTCATGCCGGCTGCGGCCGCAATGGTGTCCCGCACGTCCACCGCCTTGCCTGTCTCTTCCTTGGTCTCGAAACGTTTGTCCTCACTGCTCACCTTGGGTTTGAGGGACAGCTTGGCGCGTTCGGGAAAGACCTGGGCTTTGAGGGTGTCGTTCGAGCTGATGGGGAGCCAGGCCTGCTGCGTCTGATCGTAATAAAGGGTGTCCGGTGTCATCTGTCCCGCTTCCGCCAGGGTCCGGATCTTGTCCATGGAGTAGGGACCGCGCGCGTTTTCACTGTCGGCCTCGCGAATGTAAATCTCTTCGGACATGTTTTAAGCCACAATCATGAGCCGGTCGTTTGCGACAAGCCGATTTTTGCCGGGTTTTCCGTTGCCGTGGTCCCGGCCGTTCCACTCGTTTCCAGCCCATGCCCGAGTCCGCCCCCTCCCACCCTCCCAAACCCGCGAAAGGCATCGTCCGCGTGCTCAAGGCCTTCCGTTACTCCATGGCCGGTTTCTCCTCCGCCTTCGAGCGGGAGCACGCCTTCCGCGAGGAGGCCATCCTGGCGGTCTTTGTCATCCCGCTGGGTCTCTGGCTGGGCCACACCCCCGTGGAAAAGGTCCTCCTCGCCGAGC
>JANOBW010000136.1:0-6131 GCA_031411855.1 Opitutia bacterium | reverse complement strand
CGCGGCCAGCCCGACCAACGCCAACTACTTTGCCCTGCTCGGCCGGGACCCCTCCGGCAACCGCGTCCCGGCCATGCCGGTTTATGTCGATCCCGAACATCTCGCCGCCTACATGCTGCTCCATTACTACACGGGCGACGGCGACGGCCCGCTTTCCAACTTCCTGACCTTCAACCGGGCCAACAACTGGCGGGGCTTTCGCAGCCGCCTCGACGACAAGGGCTGGCGCTTCTTCCCCCACGACTGCGAGCACACGCTCCAGGCCGATTCCTGGGTGGACGGCCGGGCCATCGCCAACACCACCGGCGGGGCCAACCGCACCAGTTTCACCTACTCCAACTCGGAGTGGCTCCATGAGGACCTCGCCACCAACGAGGAATACCGGCTCAAGATCGCCGATGTCGCCCAGAAACACCTCTTCAACAACGGCAGCATGACCGCCGCCAAAGCCCAGACCCTTTTTGACGCCCGGGCCGCCCAGATCAACCAGGCCATCATCGCCGACGCCGTCCGCTGGGGGCAAAGCCCCACGGCCCACACCCTGGCGCAATGGCAGGCCCGCCTCGACGCCATCCGCACCGGTTTCTTCCCCACCCGCGCCGCCGCGGTTCTGGGTCATCTCAAGACCCGCGGCTTCTATCCCGGCGTCAACCCGCCCTCGTTCTCCCAACGCGGCGGCCAGGTCGCGCCCGGCTTCCAGCTCACCTTCGACCTGGGCGGGCAGACCGGCGATGTTTACTACACGACCGACGGGTCCGATCCCCGGGCCGTGGGTGGCGCCATCGGGGTCAACGCCCAAACCTACGCCTCCGGGGTGGCCATCAACTCCCAGGTCACCGTCCGGACCCGCTTCCGGAGCACGGCCGGAGTCTGGTCCGCCCTCGACGAGTCCGCCTTCACCATCTACCCGGCGGCGGCCGCAGGTAACTTGGTCATCAGCAAGTTGCACTACCATCCGGCCGACCCGACTCCTGCGGAAAACCCCGCCGGCCTCCTCTCCGCCTCGGACTTCGAATACGTGGAGCTGCTCAACACCGGGGCCTCCACGATTGACCTCAACGGCGTCCGTTTCGACTCCGGCATCAGCTTTGGTTTCACGGGTTCGTCCGTGGTCAACCTCGCTCCCGGAGCCCGCGTTCTCGTGGTTTCCAACCCTTCCGCCTTCACGGCCCGCCACGGTTCCGGGTTACCCGTCGCCGGAGCCTTCACCGGCAACCTGAACAACTCCGGGGAAACCGTCCGCCTCATTGACGCCTCGGGAGCGACCATCTTCGAGGTGACCTACTCGGATCTCGCCCCCTGGCCCGTCCAGGCCGACGGCGCCGGCTCCTCCCTGGTCCTGGCTGGCAGCACCGCCAACCCCGCCCTCCCGGCCAGCTGGCTGGCCAGCACGGTTCCCGGCGGTGCCCCGGGTGGTCCCGACACCTGGACGGCCCCGCTCTGGCGCTCCCAGGTCTTTACCCCGGCCGAACTAGCCGATCCGCTGATCTCGGGTGACGCGGCCGATCCGGACGCCGATGGCTGGCCCAACCTCCTGGAGTTTGCCCTGGGCAGCACTCCCGTCAATGGCTCGTCCCACCCGCTTCCCCAACTGATTTCCCAAACCGTCAATGGGGAAACCACCCTGCGTTTCACCCTGCCGGTCCGCGACGGTCTGGGGTCGGGAGTCACGCTGGTGGTCGAAGGCAGCGATGATCTCACCACCTGGTCCGCCGCCGGTATCACCCGGGGGACTCCGGTCGCGCAGGGCAACGGCACCTCGCTCGTCACCTGGCAGGACGCCCCCGTTCCCGCCGGAGGTCCGCGGCGTTTCCTCCGCATCCGCGTGGCCGCCCCCTGAGCGGGAACGGGGAAGTGCCCGGGCGTGAAACCCACCTTGTGCCGGGGGGCTTCAGTTCTTTTCCAAGGCCTTTTCCGCCAAAGGTTTCAGAGTCTTCCACAGCCCCTCGGCGATGACGGCCTGGCCCTTGGCGTTGGGATGGATCATGTCGTCCTGGTTGAGCGCCGGGTCCAGGGCCACGCCTTCGAGCAGAAAGGGGTGCAGGGGGATTTTGTTTTTCTCCGCCACCCGCGGATAAACCGCCGCGAAGTCTTTGCCGTAGTCGCCGAAGTTCATCGGCATGCGCATCCCGGCCAGAAGGATGAGGGGCTCGGGGGAGAAGGTGCGCGCCTTGTCCACCATGCCCTGGAGGTTTTTCTCGAGATCGGCGGGGGGCGATTTGCGGAGGCCGTCGTTTCCTCCCAGGGCGATGACCACAATGCGGGGCGCGGGTTGTTTCAGAAGCCAGCTCATGCGGCGGAGGCCTCCCGCGCTGGTGTCGCCGCTGATCCCGGCGTTGACCACGGTCCAGCCGGGGCGGAGGGCGTCGAGTTTCTTTTGCAGCAGCGCCGGGTAGGCCTCGTTGGGTGCCAGGCCGTGGCCGGCCGTGATGCTGTCGCCGATGATGAGGAGGCGGGCGGTCTCGGCGGCTTCAAGGGCTGAAAACGAACCCAGGAGGAGAAACAGGCCGAGACGGAAAAGGAGTGACATGGCGGGAGGGTGTAACCGTTCATAGGCAAACCCGTTTCATCTTCCCCGCCAATCCCACAGTTCAACTTCCGTGACCTCCCCCTCCGAAACCGTCCTTGAGGCCCGCCAGCTGGGCAAGACCTACCAAACCCCGGCCGGCCCCCTGACCGTGCTCAGCGAGGCCAGCTTCGCCCTCCGCCGGGGCGACATCGCCGCCATTGTCGGCCCGAGCGGCTCGGGCAAAAGCACGCTTCTTGCCCTCATGGCGGGCCTGGACACGGCCAGCACGGGCGAGGCCCTCCTCATGGGCAAAAGCTGGGCCTCGATGACGGAGGACGGCCGGGCCCTGTGGCGGGGGAAACATGTGGCCATGGTCTTTCAAAACTTCCAGCTCCTGCCGGGGCTCACGGCCGAGGAAAATGTTTCGTTGCCGATGGAATTGCGGGGCGAGTCCGGCGCGGTGAAACGGGCCCGCGACCTGCTCGACCGGGTGGGGCTGGGCCAACGCCTCGACCACTTCCCCGTCCAGCTTTCCGGCGGCGAGCAGCAGCGCGTGGCCCTGGCCCGCGCCTTCGCGGCCCGGCCGGATGTGCTTTTTGCCGACGAACCCACGGGCAACCTGGACACCTCGACCTCGGCCCGGGTCGTGGAGTTACTCTTTGAACTGCATCGGGATACGGGAGCCACGGTCGTGCTGGTGACCCACGATCCGGCCCTGGCGGCCAAGACCGCCCGCCAGTTCCACATGGATGCGGGGCGTCTCCGCGAGGCGGTTTCGGTTTCCGGAAAGGAGAGCGGTTTGTGAGCGGGGGAAGTCTTGTGAAAGAGCCTGGTCTCGGCCTGGCCGGAACCGTCCGCCTGGCCCTGCGGCTCTGGCGGGGCCAGCGGAGGCGCTGGGTGCTCTTCACGGCGGCGGCGGCCTGCGCGGCGGCGGCCCTGGCGGCCCTGGCCGGGCTCCGCTCCAACGTGGAATACGCCCTGGAACGCGAGTCGGCCGCCCTGATCGGTGCCGATCTGATGGTGTCGTCCTTCCGTCCCTGGACTCCCGAGCTGACGGCCGCCCTGGAAAAACTCGGCGGCCGCCAGGCCAACGCGACCGAGCTCAACGCCATGGCGGCGTTTCCCACCCGCCAGGGGGAGGCGCGCTTGTGCAGCCTCTTCGCCACCGACCCGGCCTTTCCGTTTTACGGGACGCTGGTGACGGACCCGCCCGAGGTGGCCAAAAACTGGAGCGAAGGGACGACTCCGGGCGTGCTGGTCGAAGCCTCGCTGCTGGTCGAGCTCGGGGTCAAGGCGGGTGATGCGGTCAAGATCGGAGAGCGCGAGTTCCACGTCGCCGGGGGGCTGGTCCGCGCGCCCGGATCGCCGGAGTTCCGCGGCCTGCTCATGCCCCGCATCTGGATGCCGCAAAAGGAGTTAAGCTCCACCGGCCTGGAGGCCCGAGCGAGCCTTCAGACCCGCCGCATGATGCTGGCGTTTCCCGACGGCAAGATGCCTGAGGGCAAGGAACGGGACGCCACGAAAAACCTGCTGGAAAAAAACGGGGGGCGCTGGGAAACCGCCGAACGGCGGAAGGAAGACCTGGGCAAGGCCGTGGCCAACGTGACCAAGTTTCTGCAACTCGTCGGTTTTGCCGCCGTGATCCTGGGCGGGCTTGGACTGGCCGGGGCGCTGGCCGCCCACTGGCGCGAGGCGCGTCCCAACATCGCGCTCATGCGCTGCCTGGGCGCCCCGGCCCGCACGGTCGGTTTGGTTTACGGACTCCAGGCCGGGCTGCTGATTTTTCTCGGAATTGTCCTCGGCGTGCTGGGGGCGGCCGTCGTTCTCATGCTTCTGCCCGTCTGGCTGGAAGGAATTCTCCCCTTCGAACTCAAGGCCCGGATTCCCTGGCTGGAACTTGCCGCCAGCGCGACCGGAGCCGTGCTGTGGCTGATTCCCTGGCTGTGGCGCGAGCTGAGGCTGGTGGTGCGGACTCCGCCCCTGGTGGCGCTTCGATCCGACACCGAGATCGGTTTGAAACGTCACTACGGGGTGGATCTGCTGGCCGGCCTGGGCGCCCTGGGCCTCTTCACCTGCGCGGCCCGCTGGGAGCTGGGCGAGTGGCAGCCCGCGCTGATTTCCGTGGCGGTCCTGATGGTTCTGCTGGGGATTCTCACGGGAGTTTCCCAAGGCCTGGCCGCTGCCTGCGGCTGGGTGGGGCGGCGCGCCGGCGGCTTCACGGTCCGCCACGCCTTCGCCAACCTGCGCCGGCCCGGCAACCGTCCGCGGCTGCTGCTCACCACCGTGGCCCTGGCCTCGGGGCTGGTCTTTGTCGTCTGGCAGTCGAAGACCGCCCTGCTCGGGCAGTTCAAAAGCGAGTCCATGGAAAACGAGCCCAACCTCGTTCTCTTTGACATTCAGGCGGATCAGAAGGACGCCCTGGGCTCCCTCATCCAGCATTTCGGGGTGCCGGTCATTGACACCGCGCCCATCCTGACCCTCCGCCTCCAGGAGGTGAAGGACAAGACGGTCGAGCAGATCCGCGACATCCCCCGGGCCCACCGGGAAAGCCGGGGCTTCGCGCTGAACTGGGAATACCGGGTCACCATCCGCGACAAACTCACCAACACGGAAACGCTCAAGGCGGGCCATCTGCCGGAAAACGGCTGGGCCGGCCAGACGGGGCCCATTCCCGTCTCGGTCGAAACGAACCGGGCCAAGGACCTGGCCATCGGAATCGGGGACCGGCTGGTCTTTGATGCCCAGGGAGTTCCGGTCGAGTGTGTGGTCGGCAGCCTGCGCGAGGTGAACTGGACCCGGGTGCGGACCAACTTCTTCGTCATCTTCCCGAGTGGCACCGTCCTTGATGAGATGCCGGGGTTCAACGTCATGCTGCTCAAGACGCAGTCTCCGGAGCAGGTCGCGCGGGTCCGCACCGCCGTGGCCAAGGCGTTTCCCAATGTTTCCCTGCTCGATGTCGGGCAGATCCTTGGCCTCGTCACCACCATCATTGACAAGGCCGGACTGGCCGTGGAGGTGCTGGGGCTGGCCGCCGCGCTGGCCGGCGCGCTCGCGCTGGCCGGGACGGTATCGGCCACCCGCCGCGAACGGGCCCGCGAGGCCGCCCTTCTGCGCACGCTGGGGGCGACCGGTGGGCGTGTGGCCCGGATTCTGGCGGTGGAGTTCGCGTTGATCGGGTTTGTCGGCGGACTGGCGGGAGTGCTGCTGGTGGGTTCCATCTTCGGCGCGATGGCGGCCTCCCGCTTTGACCAGATGACCTTTGTCTTCGACTGGCGCTCGGCCATTGAGGTCTCTTTCGGTGCCGCCCTGCTCACCCTCGCTTCCGGCTGGCTCAGCGCCCGGGGGCTGTGGCGTCAGCCCGTCATGGAAGTGCTGCGCGGCTGACCGCCTTCCGCCGGTGGAAACTCAGCCGTGGGGCGCGGGACTGGGGCCCGCGTCCAGCGCGGCCGCCTCGGCCATCAAGTCGTTCCAGCGGAAACGGTTGGGCCACTCCTGGGCGAGGAGGGAGCGGAGGGGCCAGACCACAAAGGGACGTTCGCGCCAGCGGGGGTGGGGAAGGGTGAGGAGGGGCGTTTCGCACCGGGTATCCTCATAAAACAGCAGGTCCAGGTCGAGGGTGCGC
>JANOBW010000135.1:0-1425 GCA_031411855.1 Opitutia bacterium | reverse complement strand
ATCGCCGGTTTCCGCGCGGGAGCCGAGGCCGCCGGTCTGCCAGACATCGTTGTATTGGACAAACTGACCCGGCTGGACGGTGACGGTTTTGACCGTCTGCGGGGCCCTGACGAGGCTGTCCACATAGGAGGTCAGGAGGGTGCCGGAGAGGATGGCGTTGGCATCGCCGGTGAAGGGTTTGAGGGCGGTGGCCTCGGTGACGTTGACGGTGAACTTGGCGGAGGTGTCCACGAGGTCGTTGGGGCGGTCCACGATGAACCAGTGCTCGAGGTCGGGGCCGGTGTAGCCCTGGGCGTAGAGTTTGCCGGCGCCGATGTCGCCGGAATAGGGGCGGCCAAAGATGTCAATGAGACGGTTCACGTAGGCGAGCTCCTGCTCGACGATGGCGGTGTTCTGGTCGTCGAGCTGGTTCTGCTGGCCGCGGAGGGAGCGGGTCATGACGGCGGCCTGGTTGAAGGCGCCGGCGGCGTTGGTCAGGGCGCGGAGCGCGCGGACGTAGATCTGCTCGAAGTGGCTTTTGCCGACCAGGGCCGGGTCGGCCAGCTCCTGGCCGAGGGAGGTGATCCAATAAGGTTCGATGTCGAAGGTGATGGCCCCGGGGCTGAGGCCGAGGGGGTTGAGGTGCGAGCTGGCGTTGTCGGCGCTGGTCTGGAAGCTCGCGGCGGCCCCGGCGAGTTCGGCCAGTTCGGGGACGGTGCCGCGGTCAATCTTCTGCACGCCGGTGTGGTAGGTGTCCTCGTCGGGCAGGAGGGCGTTGCCGATGGCCCAATGGAAGAGGGTGCCCTGGGTGCTGCGGCTGGCCCACTCGTCGAAGCCCTGGCTGCTTTTCACGCCGGTGGAGGTGTTGGTGGGTTTGGTGTCGCGGAAGTGGGCCCATCCGGCGGCGGGATCGTCCTGGTAGCTTTGGCGGTAGGCGAGGGAGACGATCTGCTGGGCGGTGCGGGCGACGTTGCCGGCGGCGGCGGCAAACTTGCGCTCGTCCTGGAAGTCCACCGTCACGGGCTGGCCGAGCACGGTCACGGCCTCGGCGCGGGGTGTCCACGTGAAGTTGATGTTGGTCAGCAGCCTGTAATAGCCGGTCAGGGCGGTGAGATAGTGGCCGTAGGCGTCGCCGTGGCCCTGGGGGAACATGCGCTGGGCGTCCTTCTCGTCCACCACGCCGTCGGCGGTGCTGCTGCCGGCCTTTTCCTTGATGTTATAATTCGTGGCGTAGAGAGCTTCGCCGGCATTGATGCCGCCGGTGAAATTCCAGTAGAGCCGGTTGTAAGCCGGGGCCACGTCCACGCGGGTGCCCGAGGCATCGCGGCCGCGGAGCAGAGCGAGTTCCTCTGTGAGCGAACTGGAGACCTGGTTTTCAAAAGAGAACCGGCTGGTGTTGATCTCGGTGGTGCCGTCGGCATCATCCGTGGAGATGGTCGGGTTCGC
>JANOBW010000134.1:0-24755 GCA_031411855.1 Opitutia bacterium | reverse complement strand
TGGGGGGGTGTGGGGGGGGGGGGGGGGGTTTGTTGGTTGTTTTTGGTGTTTTTTTTTTTTTTTGTTATGTCTTTGGGGGGGTTTTTGGTGGTGGGTTTTGGGGGGTGGTTGGGGGGGGGGTGGGGGGGGGGGGGGGGGGGGGCCAGGTTGAAGTTCACGTTCCAATCCCAGCTTTGGTAGGTGGTGTTGCCGGAGCCGTCGGTGACGGGCCAGACCGAGTGGACGTAGTTCCAGCCGGTGGCGGCGGTGCTGCTGCCGACGTTGAAGTTCAACGGGTTGGAAAGCTGGGCCGGGTAAACGTCCCAGAGGAAGGCGGTGAAGTAGTCGTCGCCGTGGAAGAACTCCTTGGCGGTGCGGTCGGGGGTGCCGATTTCCCAGGCGAGGCTGGCCCCGGCGCGGGGGATGGTCCAGGTGAGGACGCCCTGGCTGTTGGTGGCGCCGGCGGTGACGGTGACGGCGGTTTTGGAGAACTCTCCGACCGCGCCGTCGTTGTAGGCGTAGAGGGTGTAGGCGCCGGGACGGACGGCGGGGAGGGTGAAGTTTCCGGAGGCGTCGGCGCGGGTCCAGTATTGGTAGCCTTTGGACTGGTATTGCCAGTGGCCGTCGGTGTCCTCCGGCGGGGCGAGACCGACGTAGGCGTTGGCGGCGGAGACGTTGGGTTTGAGGGGATCGGAGAAGACGAGCTGGCCGGTGACGGTGCCGCGCCCGCCGGCGGCGGGGTGGTCGGCGGTGTTGAGCCAGGCGTAGGGCCAGGCGGCTTTTTCGGCGGCGACCTGGGCCTGGGCATCGGCCCAGAGGGCGTCCCCGGCGTTGGCGGCGGCGTTGGTGGCGTTGCAGTAGAGGAGGAAGGGGCCGTAGAGTTTGCGCCAGGTTTCCCCGGCCGCGACGGAGGTGGAGGAGCCGTCGTAGTGGTTGCGGCCGAAGTGCATCAGGAGGTAGTCCACGGCGAGGGTGAGATCCTGCTTGGCGGGGCCGTCGTTGAAGTAGTCGTGGCCGCCGAGGACGAACCAGACGCCCTTTTTCGCAATGTTGCTGGCGTGGCCCCAGGTGCCGATGTCGAAGTAACTCGCCGCGTAGGAGTATTTGCCGTCGAAGAGGCCGGAGCGGACGCCGGTGGTGAGTTTGACGATCTCGGCGATGCCGGTGCCCTGGGCCTGCTGGTAGTCGTAGTAGGAGGGCATCTCCCAGTGGCGCCGGGCGTCCACATAGGCGCGCTCAAAGGTGAAGGTGGTGGAGGTGCGGGGGAGTTTCCAGACGATGCGCCATTCGCCGACGCCGGCGGCGGGGTAGGCGGCGGGGTGGTCGAGGAGGGCGAAGGCGTAGAGGCCGGTGTCGCCCCGGCGCAGGACGTAGTGCAAGTCTATGTCAAAGATGTGTTTGTAACCGGCGGTGGCGTTCCAGACGCGTTTGCAGGAGATTTCGACGTGGTCGGTGGTGCTGGAAACGACCGAATAAACGCAACCGCTGGGCTGCTCGTAGCTGGTGCCGCCGTCCATGCTGTAGTAGATGGGGTTGGCGGTGTCCACCATCTGGGTGCCGTTGAGTTTGTAGGACGAGATCCGGCCGGTGGTTTTTTGGATGACAGCCTCGATGGCCCCGTTGGCGAGGGTGGCGGTGGTGGAGGTTTCGACCAGCGCCACATTGGCGCCGACTCCCGCGACGCCTCCGCCGGCGTCATTGGCCTGAAGTGATGTTGCCCGCATCAGGAAGTGGAGGAGCAGCGCGGGGAGGAGGTGGCGGAGGAAACGCATGGGCGGGTGGGGAGGCAGGGAGGCAGGGAGTAGGGCGGGCACCCTGACGGATCGGGTTTTTGCTGGTGAGACATCTGGTAAAGCCCGGTAAACTAAGCAGGCGAGGAACACTTCCGTTCAATTCATCCGCTTCCCCGGCTCCCCGAGCTTACGCGTGAACCACCGGTTTCACCGCCTTGGTTCCGCACCCTGGTTGGAATCCGGGGGGAGGACTTCCGGGAAGGCGGGTGGGGTGGTGGGCTGGGGGGCCGGCGGTGGTTTGGGGAGGTTGCGAACGGTTGGCGGCGTGAGGTTTGTTGCCCGGATGACACGCCTGCTTGCCTTGCCGCGATTGTTTGGCTTTCTCACTTGTTTCCCATGGCTCTGACCAACCTTCAACCCTCTCCCGCCGAATTCGCCCGCCTCGCCGCCCAAGGTAATCTCGTGCCGGTCTGGGCCGATCTGTTTGCCGACCTGGAAACCCCCGTCTCCGTTTACGCCAAACTCCGCAGCAAGGGGCCGGCCTTCCTTCTCGAATCGGTCGAGGGAGGCGCGGTCCTGAACCGCTACTCCTTCATCGGCTGCAACCCCCGCAAGGTCATCCGCGTCAAGGGCTCCGTCGCCACCATCACCACCCGCGACGGCGCCGTGACCAAGGTGCCGCGTCCGGCCGATCCTTTGACCTTGGTGGAGAACGAGTTAAAGGCCTGCCGCCCCGTCAAGGTGCCGGGCATGCCGCGATTCACGGGAGGGGCGGTGGGTTTTCTTTCCTATGAATATGTCGGGGCGGTGGAGAAGTCCGTTCCCGCCGCCAAGGAGGATCCGCAGGGCGCGCCCGAACTCCACTTCCTTATCACCGACTCGGCCGTCATTTTCGACCGCGCCCGCCAGACGGTCCGCCTTCTCGTCAACGCCCGCATTGAAGGCGATATCCAGGAGGCCCGCCGGACTGCCGTGGCCGAACTGGAGGAGCTCTTCACCGCGCTGCAGAAGACCGCCTCCCTCGCCCCCGCCCCGGTGGTGGACCCCGGCGTGCCCGAGGCCGCCGCCAGCAACCTCGACCAGGCCACCTTCGAGGCCAACGTGCTCCGCGCCCAGGAATACATCAAGGCGGGTGATATCATCCAGGTTGTTCTCAGCCAGCGGTTTGAGAAAAAATTTAACCGGCCTCCCCTCGACCTCTACCGCGCCCTGCGCACCGTCAACCCCTCGCCCTACATGTTCCTCTACGAGGCCGGCGACTTCGCCCTGGTGGGCGCCTCGCCCGAGGTGCATGTCCGCCTCACGGATGGCCGCGCCGAGATCCGCCCCATCGCCGGGACCCGCACCCGCGGGGCCACCCCCGAGCAGGATGTGGCCAACGAGAAGGACCTCCTGGCCGACGCCAAGGAGCGCGCCGAGCACCTCATGCTGGTGGACCTGGCCCGCAACGACCTGGGCCGCGTCTGCGATTACGGCAGCGTGACGGTCCCCGAGTTCATGATCATCGAGCGCTACAGCCACGTCATGCACATCGTCTCCCAAGTGGAAGGGCACCTCCGGCCCGACCGCAACGCCTTCGACCTCATGCGCGCCACCTTCCCCACCGGGACGGTCAGCGGAGCGCCCAAGATCCGCGCCATGCAGATCATCGGTGACATGGAGCGCGACCAGCGCGGTCCCTACGCCGGCGTGCTCGGCTATTTCAGCCACGATGGCAACCTCGACTCCTGCATCGCCATCCGGACCGCCATGTTGAAGGACGGCACTGTCTCCGTCCAGGCCGGAGCCGGGATCGTGGCCGACTCGGTTCCCCTTTCGGAGTATCAGGAAACCATCAACAAGGCCGCCGGGGTGATGAAGGCGGTCGCCCTGGCCGAACGCATCCCCACCATGGGTTGAGGCCGGAGCGGGGAGTCCCTCGCTTTCGCCTTGAACCCCGGCCTTTCCGCTGCGTTCTCAACCCCTTCCCGTTTCCCTTACCGGTCCCATGTCCGACACACCCAACCCTCCCCCCCCCTCCGCGGATACTCCGCCCGGGGGGGATCCGTATGACGAGATCGGGCCCGTTTACAGTGGCGAGGTTTCGGCGGACGCCGCGGTGGAAACCACCTTGGTGCCAACGCCGCGGGCTTCGACGGGCGGCGGTGGTGGAGGTGGTCGGGACGACGACGACGATGATGATGACGACGATGATGACGATGGCTCGGATCCCCGTGCGAAAATGGGTTTCTTCGATCATTTGGAGGAGCTCCGCTGGACCCTGATCAAGTGTATCTCCGCCTTCGTTTTCTTTTTTATCATCAACCTTTACTTCCTTCAGGAGATTTCGGCCGCTCTCCAATGGCCTCTGCGTTATGGTTTGGATGATCCCCACTTCAAACTGAAACTCAACAGTGTCGGTGAAATCTTTTCGGTGGCCATCCAGGTCCCTTTTATCCTGGGCATCGGTTTTTCGCTGCCCGCCATTGTTTACTTCATCTCCAATTTTGTCGCTCCCGGCCTCAAGCAGAAGGAGAAATCCGTGCTGATCCCGGCCTGCATCGCCATCTTTGTCCTCTTTCTGCTCGGGGCGGTTTTCAGTTTCTTTGTCCTCCTGCCCACCTCGGTGCAGGTGGCGAAACAACTCTCCGATGTGATGGATTTTGCCATTGATTGGAACGCGGACAGTTATTTCGACCTGGTCACCTGGATGATCCTGGGCATCGGTCTGGCCTTTGAGTTTCCCCTCGTGATCCTCCTGCTGGTTTACATCGGGCTGCTTTCGACCGATTTTCTCCGGCAATACCGCACCCACGCTTTTGTTTTCTTCCTGATTTTTGCGGCGTTGATCACCCCCACGACGGATCCCTTCACCTTCCTGCTGCTGGCGGGCCCCCTTCAGATTCTCTACGAGATCTCCATCTGGACGGGCCGTGTCCTGGAGCGCCGCCGCGCCGCCGATGAGGAATCATCCGAATAAGGTGCCTTAAGATCTGATTTTCCGGCTTGAAGGTGCCCCCTGTTTCCTCAATCCCTCCTCTCTTAACTACTTCTGCCCACACTACCCATGCCTGCCACCCTGTTAAAGGATTTAGACCCACGTTTACTCAAACAAGTGGAAGCCGCCCAAAAGGCTGTTGAGAAAGGTGAGGTCGAGTTCGCCTTCGGAGTCTGCTCCAACATCCTTCAGCGCCATCCCGACTGTGTCGAGGTGCGCAAACTCCTCCGCACGGCCCAATACAAGAAGGCCGGTCCGGCCAAAACGGGTGGCCTCAGCAAACTGTTTGCCGTCACCCGGGTCCCCTTCATGCCCAAGATGAAGACGGTCGAGAAGGAGCCGCAGAAATATTTGGATCTGGGTGAGGTGATGCTTTCCAAAAACCCCTACGACGCCGTCGGCCACAAGACCCTTGGCCTCGCCGCGACCGCTTTGGGGCACCATGCCACCGCCGCCTATGCCTACGGCGAGGTGCGCCGTTTTGAGCCGGATGACATTGAGAATCTGGTTTCCCTGGGCTGGGCCCTCCAGAAGGCCGGCCAGGGTGCCGAAGCGATCCGCGTGGCCGAGCAGATCATGTCCCGCAACCCTGGCAACACCGAGGCCGGCGAGATCATCAAGCAGGCTTCCGTCTCCTCCGCCCTCAATGCCGGCTGGGAAGGCAACAAGGGCTCCGCCCGGGACATGCAGAAGAACTCCCAGGAGACCCTGGAGCTGGAAAAACTCAACTCCGCCTTCAAGGATGAGGCCACCCTCAAGATGCTGATTGAGCGCACCATGAAGCGCATCGAAAGCGAGCCCGAGGATGTCAAGGCCCACACCGAGGTGGCCGACTATTACAAACAGCTCAACGACCTGGACCAGGCCATCGTGTGGATCCGCAAGGCCCGCGCGCTGCCCAAGGGCGCGACGGACGCCGCCCTGGAGCAGAAGGAGGTCACCTACCAGACCTCGCTCCTTCAGAAGAAACTGGATGCCGCCATGGCCGCCTCGGAAAACGCCCCCTCCGACCAGGCCCTGGCCGATGCCGCCGCCGGGCTTCAGCGGGAAGTCATCCTCATCAAGCGCAAGAACATCGAAGGTTTGGTGGAAAAATACCCGACCAACAACGACTACCGCTACGAGCTCGGCCTGCTGCACCTCGCCGATGGCAAGCCCGACGAGGCCGCCAAACAGTTCCAGATGGCCACCCGCAGCCCCAAGGTCCGCCCCCTGGCCCTTCTGAACCTGGCCAAATGCTTCAAGATGGGCCGCAAGTTTGACCTCGCCGCCGACCAGCTGGAAACCTCCAAAAAGGAGACCCTTGGCATGGACAAGTTCAAGATGGAGGTCATCTACGAACTGGCCGACTGCTACGAGAAGATGGGCCGGCGCGAGCAGGCGATCAGCGAATACAAGATCATTTATTCCATTGACATCGGATACCGTGATGTCGAGGCGAAGATCAACGCCTTCTACTCGGGCAACTCCCCGGCCTGAGCCCGGGGTCCCGAACTGGATTCATCGCCGAAACAATTGTTAGCCAAGAGTTAGCCTTCACGCCATGCTGATCCGCTCAAAACCCAGGGAGAAGGCGCCCCAGGAGGCCAACGCCAAGTCGCCCGCCCAGATCGAGCGGCACGAGCTGAAATACATCATCCGGCCCGAGGAGGTGGCGCCCATCAGGAATTACCTGATGAACTGGTGCGAGCCCGATCCCTACGCGGTGGGCAACCCGCCGGAGTATATCACGACCACCCTGCAGGTGGACAACCCCCGCCTTGACCTGTGCATGGCGAAGGAAAACAAATCGCTCAACCGGTTCAAACTCCGCATCCGCACCTACGGTCTGGAAGGCAACGCGCCCGTCTTCTTTGAGATCAAACGGAAGATCAACAATGTCATCGTGAAATCCCGGGCCCGCATGCTCTTCAAGGATTTTGTCCCCGAGGCCATCGTTGATCCCAAATACGCCGTCAAGCTCCTCAGCCCCTCCGAGAACATCTACTACCTGGAGTTTCTCCGCCTGATGAAGGAGATTGGCTGCCGCCCCGTCGTTCTCATCCGCTACTGGCGCGAGTCCTACTTCTCGGTCAACGACGCCTACGCCCGCATCTCCTTCGACCGCAAGCTCCAGTATCGCTCCACCCGGGATTACAACTTCCATTTCAATTCGCGCGGCTGGCACACCATGGACACGCCCACCGCGTTCCGCGGCATGCCCACCGGCATTGTTTTGGAACTGAAAACCGACGGCAACATGCCGAGCTGGATGGCTGAAATGATCGAACGTTTCCGCCTCACCCGCACCGGTTTCTGCAAATACGGCACCGCCGTGCGACTTGAGTCCCTTTTCATGGGTTATTCCTACTCCGACACTTCTGAAAACACGACCTGGGATTAAAACCGTTCCCCCGGTCCCACCCTCCCACCCCCTTCCTTACTCCCTCACATGGACAACCTCCTAGATTTCATCGGCCCGGCCCGCGAACTTGATGGCACGCAGATCATCACCTCCCTGATTCTGTCCTTCATCCTCAGTTCCTTCATGGCGGCCATTTACAAATGGACCCACAGCGGCTTCTCCTACAGCCGTTCGTTCGTTCAGACGCTCATCCTGGGCTGCCTCTGTTCGGCCATCATGATCATCGCCATCGGTAACAACCTGGCCAAGGGCCTCGGCATCATGGGGGCGCTCGCCATTGTGCGGTTCCGCAGCCCGATCCGCGACCCGCGCGATCTCATCTTCCTCTTCGCCTGCCTGGCCCTGGGCATCGCCTGCGGGTCCCAGTCCTTCCAGGTCGCCATTTATGGTTCCATCGGTTTTGCGATGATCGCCTTCTACCTTCACGCCGCCCCGTTTTCCTCCCGTCGCGAGTTTGAAGGCCTGCTCCGCTTCGTCCTCCCTCCCCAGTCCAACTCCGACAAACAGGTCCACGAACTCTTTGCCCAATACACCTCGTCCGCCGAACTCGTCGCCATGCGCGAGGCCGTCCAGGGCGATGCCATTGAATATTCCTACCAGCTGCGCCTCCTCGACCCCTCCTACAAGGCTGATCTGCTCAAGGCCATCACCAAGGTCCCTGATCTTTCCGAAGTCAGCCTGATCATGCAGCGTTCCACCGTGGAAATCTAATCCCGCCCAAGCACTCCCGTCATGGACTCAACTGCCTCTCCCGCCACGGTTTACCGCAAGCCCAAGGTTCTCTGGAGCCGCCTCAAGTGGCGCTGGCCTTTCCTCGTCTGGATCCTCGCCTGCGTCGCCGGCTGGTGGACCTTCAACCACGGCGGACGCCTCGAGCGCTCCATCGGGGCCTTCGAATACCAGCTTGATCCCATCCTCTCGCTGGAGGAGGCCCACGTCAAAAAAATCCTGGTCACCGTGGGCCAGGAAGTTAAGGCCGGCCAGCCCCTGGTCGAGCTGGACACCAACATCCTTGACCAGGAGATCGCCGACGCCCAGGCCTCGATCGCCAACGACAACGAGAAAAACCGTCTCGCCATCGTCCGCACCTACCAAAGCACCGGCTCCTCTCTCGAACGCGAAATCCGCGACCTTTCCCTCCGTCAGGCCGAGGACGAGGGCCGCCTCAAAACCCTCCGCGAGCAAATTGGCCAGGTCGAAAAGATGGTAAACTCCGGCGGCCTCACCCGCGATGTCCTCGTCCGCCTTCAGGCCGACCTCGGCGGACTCGAAAAATCCACCGCACTCCTCCCCACCCTCCTCACCCAGGCCAACGAGTCCCTGACGCAGAACAAGGCCAGCCTGGCCAAGGAACTGGGCGCTCTGCAGGCTCCGGTGGCTCCCGTTCTGGCCCTCAAGGCCCGCCGCGATGCCTACACGCTCCGCGCCCCCCGAGATGGCCTCATCCACGCCGTTTACGCCCGCGACGGGCAGGTCGTCCTTCCCCGTGGCCAGCCCACCGGTTCCTTTGAAGGTTCCGTGGTCCGTCCCATCCTGGAAGTCGCCGCCCTGGGCTCCACCATCATCCACGCCTTTGTTTCCGAAGACAGCAAGATCCAGGTCGTCAAGGATCAGGTCGTGACCATCTACGACACCCACGTCAAAGGCCGCAAACTCACCGCCAAAATCGCGACCGTTTCCTCCTACATCGAAACCCTGCCGGACCGTGGCAGCCCCGTCGCCAACCGCTTCATCCACGGACGCGCCATCACCCTCATTCCCGAGGCCAACCACGGCCTTGTCCCAGGCCAGCTTGTCTCCATTCTCTACACCGAACCCTCCTGGCTTGATCTTGTGACCCATTGAGCCTGACGGCGGCCCCGGGAGGAAGAGTTTCCCTCCGAATTCCCCCGGCCGACATTTCCCTTGGTTTTCCATCCCAGCCCGCGCTGACCCCACACGCGAATCCACCCTAAACACATGCGCCGCTTTCTCGTCACCGGGCTTCTCGCCCTCCCTTTCGCGCTCCACGCCCAGGATGCGGTCCAGACCCGTTCGCTCACCCTCTCGGACGCCGTCAAGATCGCCCTGGAGCAAGATCCGGAGATCGGAGGCCTCCGCGCGGCCCTGCGTTCGGCCCGTGAAACCGAGGCTCAGGGCAGCAAATACACCTTCCTGTCGAAGAACCCCGACCTGCGTCTGGGAGCCAGCCGCGAGGGTGAGGACGCCAAGGGCCGCAAAGGGCAGGAGGAATACACGGTCGGGCTCCGCCTCTTCCCCACCAACCCCTGGGAACTGAAGGCCCGCCGTTCCCTTCTTTCGGCCAAAACCACCACCGCCCGGGACACCTCGTCCGCCTCGGCCTTCACCCTTGAGCTTGAGGTCCGCCAACTCTTCCTGGATGCCTTGCTGGAGCAGGATCTGGCGGCCTTGGAAAAGGGCTCGGTCACCCAGCACATCGAGCTCCGGGACACCCTGGAGCGCCTTCTTGCCGAAGGGCAGGCCCTGCTGCCCGCCGTGGTCAAATCCCGGGCCAATGTGATCAGGGCCGTGGCCGATGCGAACGTCGCCAACATCCGCGCCCTTTCCACCCGCCAGAACCTCCTGAACCGGATGGGCGGCCTCACCGTCCCCGCCTCCCAGGTGAGCCTGGAAGGGGGATGGCCCGGCACCATCTCGCAGCTTCAGCAACTGGAGATCGGCCCGCTTCTGGACCGCGCCATCGCCCGCCGTGCCGACCTGACCGCCCTCTACAGCCGGGCGACCGAGGCCCGTGCCACCGCCCGTGCCGCCAGCACCAACGACCAGGCCTGGCTGACCTATGTCGAGCCCTTCTACTCGCTGCGCTCCGGCACCGACGCGGATCAGGCGGGGCTTCGTTTCGGCATCAACATTCCCTTCGGAGGCCCCAAAAATCTCGTCCGTCTGGAAGCGCTGGGAGAGGCCCGCACCTTTGAGGAGCAGCACAGCCTCCTGCGCCGTTCCATTGCGTCCCAGGTCCGTGACGCCCACGACACCCTCAAGGCCACCGGGAAAACCTGGCAGGAACTCGAATCCCAGCTCGTGGCCCTCCGCAAGGAAGTGGGCGACCTTCTGGCCAAACCCGACTCCCGGCAGCTCTATCGGCCGGAGGATCTGGCGAGCCTGCAAACCGCCCTGCGGGAGGCCGAGGAATCCGCTGTGAAAGCCCGTCACGCCGCCCACCTCGCCGCCCTGAAACTGGATGCGGCCGTTGGTGAGACCTGCGTTCCGGTGCTGCCCTGAAGGCGCATGCTCGCCCCTGCCAAAGTCAACCTGACCCTTGCCGTCACGGGGAGAAGGCCCGACGGTTTTCACGAGCTTGTTTCCCTGGTGGCCCCCCTGGCCTTGGCGGACACCGTCCGTGTGATTCCCGCCGACACCGACAGTCTCACCTGTTCGGACCCCACGCTTCCGACCGGTCCTGAAAACCTGGTCTGGAAAGCCGTCCAAGCCTTCCGTCTCAACACCGGTTGGAGCCAGCCGGTCCATCTCGAACTGGTCAAAAACATCCCCCACGGTGCCGGACTGGGCGGGGGATCAAGCGATGCCGCCTCGGTTCTGCTTTTGCTTAACCGCCTCTCGGGCAAAGAATTGGGGCTTGAGAAACTTTCGCCCATCGCCGCCTCCGTGGGAAGTGACTGCCCTCTTTTTCTCCACCAAAAACCCGGGGTCATGCGCGGGCGGGGGGAGCGTTTCAACCCGTTCGACGATGCCGCGGCCAGGCGTCTGGGCGGCACCAGGGTCCTGCTCTTCAAACCATCCTTTCCGGTCAGCACTCCCTGGGCCTACCAGGCCCTGGCCGCCCGGGCTCCGGCCTCCTATGCCGACCCGCAGGGAGCCGGGGACCGCCTGGCGCAATGGCTGGGCGGGGCCATCAGCCTCGGCGTCCTGTTGCAGAACTCGCTCCAGCCCATTGTTTTTCAGAAATATCCCGCCTTGGATCTCCTGTGCCGCGAACTGTCCGAAAGCTTCGGCTGGCCCACCCTGATGAGCGGCAGCGGCAGCTGCTGTTTTGCCCTCCCGCCCGCAGACGCCGATACCGGCCCCGCCATGGAGCTCGTCAGGGAGCGCTGGGGAGACACCGCCTGGGTTTGCGAAACGTCCCTGCTCTGAGAACGGTCCCGCGCCGGACTCACTTCAGCTTCCAGCTTTCGTCGAAGAAACCGGCGGCCTCGACTTTTCCGGGGGCGGTTTTGTCGGGCAGTTGGTTGAGATCCAAGACGGCCCAGTCGGGCAGTTGCGGGTTTTGCAGGGCGTTGGTCCCGCAGTGGGCCTCGCGGAAGGAGCAGCCGTTGTTGATCACGACGTAGCGGTTGGGATTCAACGGGTTGGGATAGATGACGGCGGGCAGATGGTCGGCGGTCGGCCACTTTTGCGCCCCGGCGGTCACGTTGGCACCGTCCCAGCGGACGGGCAGTTGCGGGGCGATTTTGGCGATGGCGGAATTGGAGGCCGGGTCGCCCCAGAGGATAAGGTGGTAGTCGCGGATGTCATCGGCGGTGACCTCGGTGTCCTTCTTCATCCGGAGCTGGCCGCGGAAAACCTCGCGCCAGAACTGGGCGAAGTGGGCCGTTTCAAACTTGACCCAGCGCTCGGCCAGCGGGTTCGCGCAGGGCTTGGAGGGCAGGACGACCAGGAATGCCGAACTGAGTGCGTCGTCCATCGGGCCTTGCAATCCGGGGCGCTTGCGGAGTCCGGCGGCGGGAGTCGCGGCGGGCTGCCAGTTGCCTCCGACCTTCTCCCAGCGGCCCGAGCCCCAGGTGACGTTCTGGCCGTCTATGACCGCGCCGGAAGCCGCTGGCAGACTTACGCTTAACGCGGTGACGTTTTTGGTCGCGAGGGTGAGCTGGCCGCCGGGCCGGGTGGCGTCCACGCGGGCGTCGGTCCAGTGTTCGCCCAGGCCCTCGACCTTCAGCCAGCGCATCTCGGCGTAGCGCAGGGTGCGGGTCTGGAAATGGAGCTCAGCCGGTTCCTTGTCGCGGCCTTTGTCCAACGCGGCGTCCACGAAGGCCTGGACCTGTTTCTTCTGGTCGGGGTGGTATTCGTGGCCTTTGCCCGGGCCGATGAGGTGGGTGAGTTTAAGACCTTCTCGGGCAAGGACTTCCTCCATGATGTCGGCGGCCTTCTTCTGTTTGTCCATCTCGCCGCTGTAGGCCACGACGGGGGTGTTGAGCAGGTTGCGGGCGTAGCCGGGGACATCGTTCTGGCCCCAGAGAGTGGTCTCCCAGGCGGGGAAGTCGGCCGGATTTTTCCCGAGGTAGCGCTGCACGTCCACAAAACCCGCGCCGCAGTGGACCACGGCCCAGCGTCCGGTGTAATGGGCACCGAGCATCCAGGCCCCCGCGCCGCCCATGGAAAAGCCCATCAGGGCCACGCGGTCCTCGTCCACTTTGTAGCGGGAGCCAAGATGGGCCACCGCCTCCAGAACATCGGTTTCCCCGGCGGATTTGTAGCCGACGCACTGGCGGCCAAAGGGGTGGATGACGATGGTGTCGGCGGGCGGCTGAAACGGGCTGCCCTTGCGGAGGCAGCCGGCCACGAAGGGAAGGTCGGTGGTGCTGTCGCCCCGGCCGTGGAGCCAGACGTAAACCTTGGCCGGCTTGGAGAAGTCGAAGTTCTTAGGTGTTTCCACGCCATAGGGTTGCACGCTGCCGTCAAGGGCGGAACGGAAACCGCGCACGACGGGGCCGGTCTGTTTTTCCCAGGGAGTTTTCCCGGATCTGAGATCGGCGCAGCGTCCCTCGGCCAGCTTGAGAAACTCGGCGGCGGTTTTGACATTGTCCGCCTTGTAATGTTCGTCGTTCAGCAGGTAAAACTCGACGGCCTTGGCGAAGACCTCGGCGTCGGGCGCCAACGGGTGGCTGGCCACGGCGGCCAGGCTCTTTTTCACCGCCGCCAGGCCGCGTTCCAACTCGGCGCGTTCCTTCTCCGGGATGGGCTGGCCGGCCGGAGGCAGGGCGCGTTTGATTTCCGGGATGGGATCGAGTGCGTGAGCCAGATGGGGCAGGGCGACCAGGCCGAGGGTGGCGGCGAGAAGGGAAACGGGGAAGACGCGCATGGGGAAGTAGGGAGGACGATGCAGGTCCCGCCATGTTCCCACCACTAGAAAGCGGGGGTTCTGCCTTGGGATGCGCCCAGATCTTCGAGGCGCACATGCTTTCCGCTCACTTCAACTGCCAGCGTTCGTCAAAGAAACCGGCAGCCTCGATCTTGGCGGCGGAGTTTTTGTCGGGGAGTTGGTTGAGGTCGAAAACGGTCCAGTCCGGCAGCAGCGGGTTTTGCAGGGAGTTGTTGGCGCAGGGGGCCTCACGGAAGGAGCAGCCGTTGTTGATCACGACGTAGCGGTTGGGGTTCAACGGGTTGGGATAGATGAGGGCGGGGAGGTGGTCGGCCCCGGAAAAGGTTTTGGAGCCGACGGCGATCTTCGAGTTTTCCCAGCGGACGGGCAGTTTCGGGGCGATGCGGGAGATGGCGGTGTTGGAGACGGGGTCGCCCCAGAGGACGAGGTTGTAATCGCGGATGTCGTCGCCGGTCACTTCGGTATCCTTTTTGACGCGGACTTCTCCCCGGAAAACCTCGCGCCAGAATTTCGCGAATCGTTCGCTTTCGAACTTTACCCAGCGGTCGGCCATGGGGCTGGCGCAGGGCTTGGAGGGCAGGACCACGAGGAAGGGCGAGACAATGGCGTCGTCCATCGGGCCCTGGAGGCCGGGTCGTTTGCGGAGATCGGTCGGGGCCGGGCTGGCCGCCGGTTGCCATTTGCCGCCGAGTTTCTCCCAGCGGCCCGCGCCCCAGGCCACTTTCTGGCCGTCAATGAGGGCCGAGGAGGCGGCGGGAAGGGCGACGCGCAGGGAGGTGATGTTCTGCGTGGTGAGGGTGAGTTTGCCGTCCTGGCGGGAGGCGTCCACGCGGGAGTCGCTCCAATGCTGCTCGAGGCCCTCGACCCGGAGCCAGCGCAGGTCGGAGTAGCGGAGGGTCTGGGTTTGGAAATGCAGCTCCAGAGGATCGGCGGGGCGTCCCTTGACCAAGGCCTCCGTGACGAACTCTTCGACCTGTTTCTTCTGGTCGGGATGGTATTCGTGTCCCTTGCCCGGGCCGATGAGGTGTTTCAACGTAAGACCTTCCTTGGCAAGGACTTCCTCTATGATGTCGGCGGCCAGTTTTTGGCCGTCCTTTTCACCACTGTAAGCCACCAAGGGAACGTTGAGGAAGTTTCGGGCGTAACCCGCCACATCGTTGTGGCCCCAGAGGGTGACGGTCCAGGGGGCGACGTTGGCGGGATCGGTCCGGGTGAAGCGGCGCACGTCCACGTAGCCGGCCCCGGCGTGGACCACGGCCCATTTGCCGGTGTAATGGGCGCCGAGCATCCAGGCTCCCGCGCCGCCCATGGAAAAACCCATCAGAGCGATGCGGTTTTCGTCGGTTTTGTAACGGCTGGAAAGGTGGGCCAGCCCCTCCAGCACGTCCGCCTCGCCCGGACCCTTGAAGCCAACGCATTGACGGCCAAAGGGATGGATGACAATGGTATCGGCGGGCGGGGCGAACTGGCTGCCCTTTTTCATGCGTTCAGCCACGAAGGGCAGGTCGGTCATGGCGTCGCCTCGGCCATGGAGCCAGATGTAAGCCTTGGCGGGTTTGCCGAAGTCGAAGTCCTTGGGGGTGTCCACGCCGTAGGGTTGCACGGAGCCGTCTATGGCGGAGCGGAAGCCGCGCACGACCGGGCCGGTCTGTTTTTCCCACGGTGTTTTCCCAGCCTTGAGATCGGCGCAACGGTCCTCTCCGGCCTTAAGTAGTTCGGCGGCGGTTTTGAGGTCCTCGGGTTTGTAGTGCTCGCCGTTGACGAGGTAAAACTCGACGGCCTTGGCGAACACCTCGGCGTCGGGCGCGAGCGGGTGTTTGGCCACTTGGGCGAGGTTCTTTTTGAGGGAATCCAGGCCGCGTTGCAGATCCGCTTTTTCCTTGGCCGGAATCTCAACGCCAGCGGGGGGAAGCACGCGCTTGATCTCCGGGATGGGCTCAAGGGCGGCGGTGGCGAAGTGGGGGAGGGCGGCCAGGCTGAGGGCGGTGGTGAAAAGAGAAACGGAAGTGATTCGCATGGGGAAAGAAGAAGGACGTCAGGACGGTGGGTGGTGTTCCTTTTGAGATGTCCTTCAAGTGACACAAAGAACGCAAACGACCGAAACGACGAATGGGCACCCGATGGTGCCTTTTCCCGCTCAGAACCGCGACCGCACCTGGCGGATGCCCCAGCCGAGGACCGGGACGTGCTCGTAGATCGCGCCGGAGGAATCCCAGAAGTCCTGCTGGAGGATGACCCTGCCTTCGGAATCGAAGCGGACCTGCGACATGCCTTTCGAGACAAAGGCCTCCTCGGGTTTGTCGCCCTTGAGGCGGATGGTCATGATCCAGCGGTAGTAGTAGTCGCCCTTGGATTCGGCCACATCGAGAAACTCCACTTTGGTCTCGTCGCAGTTGGCGGCGGTTTTGAGGAAATAGGCCTCGATGGCCTCAACGCCCTGGAGGGCTTTGAGGGTGTCGTTGAGGTGGGCGTCGGGCGCGTAAACCAGCCGGGTGTCGGCCTTCACTTTTTCCACGGTCATGGTTTCCATGAAGTTACGGAAGTTTTTCAACCCCTTCTCCTCGGCTGGACTGCCCTTGAAATTGGGGGCGCGTTTGGCTGGATCGGTTTCGGCCAGGATGCGGCGGTAGGCGGGCACATCCATGGTGGAGGCCGGGTGGGCGCAGCCGGAAACAACGAGGAAGCTCGCGCCGAGGGTGAGAAGCAGGCCGGAGACGAGCCAGAGTTTGGGTTTCATGGGGATGCTATGATGCGCGGTCCAATCCTTGGCCACGAGATGAACTCGTTGAATGACCGGTTGATGCGGTTGAATGGACAAATTCGATTGATATTGATTTCAAAATCTCCCTGGAAACTTCTGTCCCAGCTCACCAAATTTTCTTGGATTTTGAGACTGCCTTCTTGAATTTCTTTTTCGCTGCTTTCTTTGCCACGCTTTTCTTGGCGACCTTTGTCGCAGACACCGCCTTCTTCGCGGCTTTGATCGCCGTTTTCTTTGCTGGGACCGAAGTGGGCAGTGGCGGAGGGAGCGAGGCAGCCGGGGCGGGATTCGGCGCGGTTTCCAGTTCAATGCCGAAGATACCGCTGAGGTCGTCAAGCGCGTCTCCGTCGTTGCCCGCGCCGGTTTGCGCTGCGACAGCCTCACCCGCTCCGGTGATCAATTCCGTGTGGTCCACGCCGCGCAGCAGGAACAGGAGTTCCGGCCTGGCGTCCAGCCGCACGCCCACGCCGTAAACCGCTGCGGCGCAGTGTTTGCAGAGCCCGGCGTAGTCGGGGCACGAACAGTCGAAGGAGATGTCTTTCGGCTCGGGGAAAAGTCCTGTGTTCTGCTTGGTGACGGCTTCCATCACCGGAGTGGGCAACTTGCCCTGGAGCAGTCCGATGAGGGAGGTGATCTTGCCTGAACATTCCTTTTTCAGGGAATCCCAGCGGTCCTTGGCCAGCGGTTTGATCGTGATCTTCACCGTGTAGAGGGACGAGCCGCTGACCTTCGCCTCGATCACCCCGTCCCTGACCTTCAAATCAATGACCGCGCCATGTCGCAGGTAGCTGCGGCCCCGGGGCAGGCGGTTCTCGTAATCACGATAGCGCTCCAGGTTTTGATTCCACGACTTGCCCCAGAACGTGGTGGTCAGCTTCGTGCCGGCCAACGAGACCGGTTCAAGCTGGGCACCTTTGCTGGACATCTTTTGCGCCAGTTTCTCGGCCTTGCGCTTTTTTTCCGCCACGGAAACGTAAGGCGGGTAGCCATAATAATCGTCGAAGCCCATGGAAGTTAGTCGTTGGTGTTGAGTTGGTTAAGATCGAGGGAAATAAAGCGGATCAGTTCGGCATCGCTCATCTCCGTCATGGAAACTTCGCCGCCGTCGGCAAGCACCCCATCAGCCAGGCCGCGCTTTTCCTGAATCAGGGCATCAATGCGTTCCTCCAGCGTGCCCCGGCAGACGAACTTATGCACGAGCACGTTTTTTTTCTGACCGATGCGGAAGGCGCGGTCGGTGGCCTGGTTTTCCACGGCGGGGTTCCACCAGCGGTCAAAGTGGATCACGTGGGAGGCAGCGGTGAGCGTGAGCCCGGTGCCTCCGGCCTTGAGGGAGAGGAGGAAAAACGGCGGACCTCCGTCGCGCTGAAAGTCTTCGACCAGGGAGCGGCGTTGCGCGATGGGAGTCTGCCCGGTCAGCACCAGTCCGTCGCGCTTGAACACTCCTTTGAGAAACTCGCGCAGGGCCGGAATGATCTCCGTGAACTGCGTGAAGACCAAGACCTTCTCCTGCCGCTCGGCGATGGGCAGGCACAGCTCTTCCAGCCGCCTGAACTTGCCGCTGTGTTCCGGTTTGAAATGGCCGTCTCCGCTGAACTGGGACGGGTGGTTGCAGATCTGTTTGAAGCTCATCAACGCGGCCAGAACGAGCCCGCGTTTCTGGATGCCCTCGGTGGTTTTCAGCCGCTCGGCCAGTTGGTTGACCGCGCCCTGATAAAGCACGGCCTGCTGTTTGCTGAGCTGGCACCAGACGTTCATCTCGGTTTTGTCGGGCAGGTCGCTGATGATCGTTTTGTCCGTTTTCATGCGACGCAAGATGTAGGGCCGCACCAACTTGCGCAGCGGAGCGTAGTGGAGTCCGGCGCCGTTTGAGAGGCCTTTGACAAAACGTGTGAAGGCCGGTCCGGTGCCGAGCAGGCCGGAGTTGATGAAGTCGAAAAGCGACCACAGATCACCCAGCCGGTTTTCCACCGGCGTGCCGGTCAGGGCGAGGCGGGTTTTCGCTTTCACGAGTTTCACAGCGCGGGATTGGGCCGCCCCGGGGTTCTTGATGGCCTGGGCTTCGTCGAGAATCGCCAGGTGCCACTGATGGGTGGTGAGGGCGGGCATCCGCGCCACCATGCCGTAGGTGGTGATGACCAGGTCGGCTTCGTTCAGCGCGGCGGTTTCCCCGGAGGTCAGGGCGGCGATTTTTTCCGTTTCCCCTCCCGAGGAATGGGCCGTGAAAACGCGCAAGCTCGGTGCGAATTTTGCGGCTTCCGACTGCCAGTTCGTGAGCAGGGAAGCGGGCACGATGAGCAGCGAGGGGCCGCTCCCGGGCTGTTCGCGTTTCAGGTGGAGCAGCAGGGCCAGCACCTGGATCGTTTTTCCCAAACCCATGTCGTCCGCCAGGCACGCGCCGAGGCCGAGGCGGGTCATGAAGTAAAGCCAGTTGACCCCAACCTGTTGGTAGGGCCTGAGTTGCGCCTTGAGTTCGGCGGGCTGGGCGATGGCGTCCACTTGCGCCGGATCGCGCAGGCGGGTGAGCAGTTCCGTCAGCCACGCGCCCGGCTGAATGCCGCTCCAGGCCTGCGTTTCCGAGGTGAGCAGCTTGGCCTCGCCCGTCTCGATACCGGTGCCCGACAGAAGTCGGAGCGCCTGCTGAAACGACACGCCTTCGGCAAAGTGAAGCTTCTGCGCCTCCTTCCAATGGGTGAGCACCTCCTGGATCTTTTCGGCGTCGGCCTCGACCCATTTACCCTTCACCATCACGAGGCCCTGGACAGTCCGCAACGACTCCAATTCCTCCTTACTAAGCGTTTCACCATCAAGGGTTACCTCCACCTGAAAACTCAGGAGGCTGTCCAGTCCTACACCCGCCGGACGCGCTCCTCCCACCGTCACACTCACCTTCGGCCTGGGCGGGCTGGCCGCCTTCCACCAATCGGGAATCCGCACCGCCAGACCGCATTCCTCAAAGACCTTCACCTCCTTCAAAAACTTCAACGCCTCGGCCGGTGGCCAGGCCTGTTGACGGTAGATCGCGCCGCTTTCCACCTGCGCCGCCAGCCAGGGGCTTTTCTCCGCCGCGAAACTGACCGGCTCCAGCAGGTGCAGCAGGCCGGCCTGGTTTTTGGCCCCGGCATATTCTTTAATCGCCTGTTGGAGAAGGACATGCCGGGCCTTGCCGTCGGGCGTGAGCCCGTTCGTGTAAGTGGCCAGAAACGCAAAAGGCTTCTCCGGGTCGCGCTTGTTTTCCGCCAAGTGAAGGGTGACGCGTCCCACCACATGCCAGTGCGGCAAGGTCTTTCCCAGCCAGTCATACGGCCCTTCGCGCAGAAGACTGATCTGCCGTTCCACTTCGGCCCCGAACTCCAGCCACAGCCGTTGCAGCACGGCCGACGAAAGATACTCACTGCCCCGCATGGGCGGAGCCGTTTCCGAAAAACGTCCCAACCCGGCCTCATCGGGCCGCGCGATGGCCTCCGTTTTCCGATGGCAGAAAGCCATCAGCCACAGCCCGGCAAACTCCCGCCAAAACGCCGCCGCCGGGGGAAGGCCCGAGCCCGATGGCAGACCTGCCAGCCACAGCAAAATCGCGCCATTGCTACCTTCACAGGACTTTCGCGCGTCCGTTTCATGGGCCGGGGAAAAACAGAAAAACTCCTCCGCCCATTCATCCAGAAACAGGTTCCCTTCCGGGGACAGGGCGAGGGAAACAGGCATGGTCGCTGTGTGCTAAAGGCCGGGGTGGGATGGGCAAGCGAGATAGGCGAGGCGGGCGTCTTCAGAGACCTTTGCGCTTGGTTGTGGTGACTGCAAAAGGTGCCATGATGGCCAGGTTCAACCCCGGCACGCGGGCAAATTCCTTGGTGTTCAAGGTCGCGAGTGCAAAGTCATGGAAGCGGGCAGTGGCGGCGATCTGCAGGTCATGCGGTCCGATGGGAAGACCTGCCTTGGCCAGTTCGGCCCAAATCACCGCATGATGGCGGGCTGTTTCCAGATCAAAATCCAACACGGTGAAGAGTCCGAGCCATTGCTCTACCAACTGTCGGCGCATCTTTTTTATCGTCGGTGTGGCCGCGCGTTCGACACCGTGAAGCAGTTCCGAGGCGGTGATCGCAGCGATGAACATTTCCTCGTCGCCGACAGACTCGGCAAACGCGTCGAATTGAAACAGTCCTCGTTCGGAGGCGATCAGAACAGATGAGTCCAGAATCAGGCCCATGGATCACGAGGCAGGATGGAAGCGGTGCGCGAGGCGGCA
Source organism: Opitutia bacterium (assembly GCA_031411855.1). Lineage (GTDB taxonomy): Bacteria > Verrucomicrobiota > Verrucomicrobiia > Opitutales > JANOBW01 > JANOBW01. The sequence goes on along the minus strand of JANOBW010000134.1, from coordinate 4,576 downwards.
ACGTCCTTGGCAAAGGCATCGGCTGCCTCAGGCGGAAGGCGCTTCCAGGAACGCCAGGCGGCAGCCACTTCCCGGCCGGTTTTGGGAGCCGGGGCGACTGGGACGATCCGTGCCACCGGTTTCCCTCCTTTGACCAGCAGCGTGGTCTCGTGACGGTAGCGGGCGCGGTTCACCACGTCGGAGAAGTTCCGCGATGCCTCGGTCACGCTGAGGGTTTTGATCATGATCTATCTTAAAATCTGATTTTCTGAAAACGCAAGGTTTCCTTCCGCATTGGCTTGGGTCGCGGCGTCACACTCCGGAACAAGGCAGGCGTCAACGGATTGACGCGCTCCCAGCTAAGACTCACCGCCACTCGTGCCGGGGATAGCGGCCTTTGAGCTGCTTTTTGACCTCGTGGTAGGCGGATTCCCAGAAACGGCCGAGGTCGCTGGTGACCTGCACCGGTCGCTGGTTGGGGGCGAGGATTTCGACGAGGAGCGCGCAGCGGCCGTCGGCGATGGCGGGCTTGGCGGGGGAGTCGTAGAGGTGCTGGACGGTGGCGGAGAGGACCACGGTGCCGTCGTCCTCGTAGCGGAGGCGGGAGCGGCGCCCGTTCGGGAGCGTCCAGTGCTCGGGCGCGAGGCGGTCCAACTCGTTGTTCTGGAAGTCGTTGAGAAACATGCCCAGGATCGGCCAGGGGTCGGACTCGCGGACCTCCTTCAGGGTGGTTTTGCCGTGGCACAGCTGTTCGTAGATGAGGCGGAGTTCGTCAGGGCCGATGGCGGGGAAACCGTGCTCGGGGCAGACCTTGGCGAGGAGGTTGACGCGGGCGATCCAGCGGGTCACGGAGCCGTCCCAGTTTTTCAACTGAAGGCGCTCTTCCACGATCTCCTCGACGAGGAAACGGGCGGCGGTCTCGGCGTCGGGTTCGCCGCTGATCTTGGACTCCAGCAGGAGGTCGCGGAACCAGCGTTCACGGACGTTGACGACCTTCCGTAACTCCTGGTGCAGCAGCATCTTCGAGGTGACGCGCACGTCGTCGGGAAACGTTTCCGCCAGCCAGGCGGGCTCAATGGCGGTGGTCATGCCGAGGAGGAGGTCCACGCCGTGGGGCGTCTCGCGCTCCTCGAGTTCGGCGGCGACGATGAGGTCGGCCTTGCGGGTCACGCAGGTCTTGCGGAGGTCGCCGCGGCGGTTGTGGACGAGTTGGCAGCGGAGGGTGGCGCGGTCCATGCGGAGGCCGACCCGGTCGCCGAAGGCGGCGAGGATGCTGCGGCGCAGGGCGGTGGCGGGATCGCTGGCGGGGTCGTCCGTCGGCAGGCCCTGGCTTTTGGCCAGACGGAGAAACTGGACGGCGGCCTTCGACGCCTGGAGCGCGGCCTGTTGGTGGATGCCCCAGGTCTGGCACCAGCCCCAGTCAAAACGTTCCTGTTCAGCGAGTTCCAGGGCGCGTATTTCGGGAAAAAGGTCGGAGAGACCGGCCTCGCCGGGGCGTTCCAACTTGGTTTCGCGGTCCTCGGCGCGGCGTTCGTCGGAGAGCGGAAGCAGGAGGGAACGCCCTTGGGCGACGGCGGCTGCCTTGGTGGCAAACGCGACGCAGCCGTTGCGCGCGGCGGCGAGGAGGAGGCGGCTGAAACGTGGCTCCAGGGGGAAACGCGCCATGCTGCGGCCGTCCTCGGTGGCGTGGCCGGTGGCGTCGAGCGCGCCGAGGTCGTGGAGGAACTCGGCGGCGCGTTCCAGGGCCTTCGGGGTGGGCGGCTCAAACCACGGAAGGGCAGCGGGATCGAGATCGGCGGCTCGGAGGGTGAGGAGGGTTTCGGAAAGGTCGAGCCGGCCGATTTCGGGGGTCTCAACCTCGGGGCGTTGCCAGTGCTCGTTTTCCCCCCAGAGGCGGAGGGCGTAACCCGGGGCGGTGCGTCCGGCGCGGCCAGCGCGTTGGTCGGAGGAGGCGCGGGAGATTTTCTGGGTCAGCAGGGTATTGAGGTGGCGCTGGGGGTCGTAGGCCGGGACGCGGGCGAGACCGGCGTCCACCACCATGCGGACACCCTCGATGGTCAGCGAGGTTTCGGCCACGTTGGTGGAGATGATGACCTTGCGGCGCGGGCCGGGGTCGAGCGCGGCATCCTGTTGATCGGGAGGGAGTTCGCCGTGGAGCGGACGCAGGTCGGCGAAACGTTCCACGCCCTGTTCGCGGAGGGCTCCGAGGGTGCGGCTGATCTCGTAGGCGCCGGGCATGAAAACGAGGACATCGCCCTCGGGCCGTTCGGCGATGAGTTTGGCGACATGGTGGGCCGCCTGGGTCCAGATGGGCAGCCCGGCCACGGCGCGGGCGTCCTTGGAATAGGCGATTTCGACCGGGTGGGTGCGGCCGCCACTGCGGAGGCGGGCGCAGGGGCTGAGGTAAGTTTCCAGCGGACCGGCCTGGAGGGTGGCCGACATGACCCCGAGGATGAGGTCGGGGCGGCAGGTCTGCTGCGTGCGCATGGCCAGGGCGAGGGAGAGATCGCCGTGGAGGTGGCGTTCATGGAACTCGTCAAGGAGGATGGCCCCGATGCCGGGAAGATTCGGTTGCTCAAGGATTTGCCGCAGCAGCAGGGCTTCGGTGACAAACTTGATGCGGGTGCGGGGGCCGCTGATGTTGTCGAAACGCACCTGGTAGCCGACCTCGTCGCCCAGTTTGCCGTTGCGTTCCTGGGCCACGCGCCGGGCCAGCAAGCGGGCGGCGAGGCGGCGCGGTTGGAGGACGACGACCATCTGGTTGGGCGCGACAAGCCCCTCATCCACCAGCATTTGCGGCACCTGGGTGGATTTGCCGGAGCCGGTGGGAGCCTCCAGGACGAAGCGCCGCAGCCCGCTTTTCAGGGCGGTGCGGAGGGGCTGGCGGATTTCCTCGATGGGAAGCATGTGGCGAGACAAAGGATGAAGGATGAGGGAAGAAGCGGGCATCCCTGAATCATGGATTTGGTCCATGAATCACACGAATGGCCACGAATTTATCCACATGAAAACGAGATACTTAGGCGTTTTCTCATTCGTGTGAATTCGTGAAATTCGTGGACAAAAAATACGGCCAATCACCTAGCGTAAAACTCGGGCTGCAAACGCGTCCTAAGCAACTCTCAAGGCGCTTTGATGATGGCTGTAAAGTTCGACCACTGTTCCACCTTGAAGGCCCGGATGTCTTTGACCGACTTGGGGAACCAGGGTTGTGCTTTGAGAGCCATGATGGCGGAAAACAACTTCGCCATGTCGTCGTAAGCTTGCGTAACTCCTTTGGGGTAGTGTGTTTGCGCATCTTTCACCACCAGGTCAAACGCGATGGCAAACATGGTTACCGTTCAATGGGATCAGAGCTGATTTGCTCCAGGGCGATGCTGGCGGTCTGGCCATTTTCCGGAATTTCAACCGAGCAAGAATCTCCGGTTATTTTTCGAATGATGTAAACCGGACCAAACTTGCCGAAACGACGAACTTCGCCCACCTGGGGAACCGACTGTTTGGTTGGGGAACGACGGGCGGGGGCTTTTTCCTCCATCAAGGTGTTCTTCGCGATCATGGAGGTAGCCTTGGGTTTTCAGCAGTGGGTTGCAAATGAGATTTTGAATCTGCGCCTCAAGTTTTGCGCGCCTCAGCGGCCCAGTTCCTTCCACAAGGTCAGATAGTCTGTGACCATGCGGGCCACTCCAAACTCCTGTTCGAAGCGTGTCCGGGAGGCCTGGCCGATGGAGGAGAGAAGCTCAATTGAAAGGACTGCTTGAGTTACCGCGTTGGCCAGCTTGGTTCCGGTCGGTTCGATGAGCCAGCCGGTGACGCCTTCGCGGACGATTTCCGGGCCGCCGCCGAGTCGCGAGGTGATGGAGGGAAGTCCGGCGCGGGCGGCTTCGAGCAGCACGGTGGGGTAGGGGTCGAAACGGGTCGAGGCGTGGACGAGCAGGTCAATCCCGGCGAAGATGTTTTCCGTGGTCTGGTGGCCGCAGAGGACGAGCCGCTGGCGTTTCAGGCGGGAGGAAAGTTTTTCCGCCTCTTCGGCAAACTCCGGAAGCGGTCGGCCGAAGAGCCTCCATTCGAGGACCGGGGCTCCGGTTGGGAGTTTGGTTTCGAGCAGGGTCATGGCTTCCCGCATCGCCGGCCAGCCTTTCCATTCGTTGTGCATCCCGATGAAACCCAGACGGATAACACCGGGCTGACGGGAGTTGGCGGAGGAAGCCGTCCCGGCTGGCAGATCCACGAGGCCGTTGCGGATGACCCGCCATTTCGGGGACGGTCCGAAGGTTTTTTCCATCTCGCCGCGAACGGCCTCGCTGACGGCCACCAGGGCTTTGAGGCGGCCGGTTTCCCACCGGAAAAGTCGGCGGCGAAACTCCCCTTCGTGCAGGGCCGCCGGGTGGTCGTGCAGCAGGCCGGCGACGGGGGCCCCGAGTCGTTTTCCCAGGACCAGGGCGGCATCGGTGGCGCGGAGGGACCAGGAAAACACCAGGGTGGGGCGCTCGTTTCGGTCCCGGAGCCGTGAGGCCAGTTTCCAGGCGGCGGGGAGGCTGTGGCGGATGGAGTCGCGGTCCATGTCGAGGGGTTCGACCCGGCCGCCAAGTTCGCC
>JANOBW010000133.1:0-8499 GCA_031411855.1 Opitutia bacterium | reverse complement strand
GCGGGAGGTTTCGGCCGACATCGTTTTCCTTCAGGAGGTGGGCGGGGAGGAACACCTCCGCGAGCTTCAGCGGGACCTCAAGGCCGAGGGAACGGAATACGCGTCGGCAGAGACACTCCAAGGGCCGGACGACATGCGCTGCGTGAGCGTCCTGAGCCGGCGGCCCTGGACGGCCCTGACGAAGCACCGGCGGGTGGAGTTCAAACGCAAAGGCGTGGATGGGAACGACGTGGTCGAACTGGTCCGCCGGGGCGTGCTGGAGGTGGAGTGGCAGACCCCGGCCGGCCCCCTGGTGGTGTTTGGCGTGCATTTGAAAAGCCCGCTGGTGGAGCGGACGGACACACTCTCGCCGGCCGACCGGAGGGCCCTGGAAGCCCAGGCCGTGCGTGAGCTGGCCCGCAAACGAATGGAGCCCCGGCCCGGGGTGAACTGGATGCTGGTGGGCGACTGCAACGACACACCGGACAGCCGGACCCTGCGCCTGCTGACCAAGCGCGGGGAGACCGAGATGCTACGCCTCATTCCCGTGCGGGACAGCCGGGGCGAGACCTGGACGTTTCATCACGCCACCTCGGAAAGTTATGCCCGGGTGGATTACCTCCTGGCCGCCCCCGGCCTGTGGGGAAGGGTCCGGGAAGGCAGGGGGACCATACAGGACAACCCCGCGCTGACCGGGGCCAGCGACCACCGCCTGAGCTGGGTCGCGTTGGAATGGTGAACCCGTCGCCGAACGGGCGAGGCTTCCGACGACTTGGTCAGGCGGTCGTATCTTCCACGTGGGCGTCGCCTTCGGGTTCCTGGGCGGCCCGCGCCAGGTGTTCCTCGCGCAGGCGTCCGAGATCCGAGATCTGCAGCACCCGGGACATTTCCTGCCGCAGAATCCGGCCGCCTTTCATCCCCTTGGTGATCTTGAGGAGGCGGGGGCGGCAGGTGCTGAGGTCGTCCATGGGCCGGCCTCCATTGGGCATCTCCATCAGCAGTTTGGCGTAGCGCAGGAGCGTGTTCCAGCGTTCCTCCGTGGGAGGCGGCGGGGGCGGGGTGCCGTGGATCAGGGTGTGTTTGATCTCCTGAAACAGCCAGGGGTAGCCCAGGGCGGCCCGGCCGATCATCAGGCCGGAAACGGGCGAACTGTCGCGCCAGCGGCGGACATCCTCGGCCCGGGCCACACTCCCGTTGCCGATGACCGGCACGCCGCGTTCGGAGGCGACCTGGTTGATGACATCCCAGTTGGCGTCCCCGGAGTAACCCTGCTTTTTCGTCCGGCCATGGACGGCGATGACACGCGCCCCGGCCTCCTCGGCCAGCCGGGCGGCCTCGGAGGCGACGATGTTGGCCTCATCCCAGCCGATGCGGATCTTGACGGTGACCGGCACGGGGGCGCAGGCCTTGCCGACGGCCTCGACGATGGCGGCGAGCCGGGGAAGGTCGCGGAGCAGGGAGGAGCCGGCGTTCATGTCGGTGATCCGGTCGGCCGGGCAGCCGCAGTTGATGTCGAGGAAATCGGGCGCCAGTTTGCCGACGATCCTGCGCGCCGCCTCGGCCATGACGGCCGGATCGGAGCCAAAGATCTGCACTCCCATGGGGCGCTGCTCCGGGCTGAAATCAAGCATGTCCCAGGCCTTGGGGTGGCCGCGCAGAAGGGCGTCGGCCAGGACGAATTCGGTGACCATGACATCGGCCCCGTGCTCCTTGCAGAGCTGGCGGTAAACGGCGTCGGTAAAGCCCGCCATGGGGGCGAGGTAGAGCGGGAACCCGCCGGTGAGCCAGGGCAGGCCGCTCTCCCGGGCGACACGGCGCGGGATGGGCAGGGAGTGGGTGGGGGGCTCGTTCAAGGCTTTGCCACCCAACCGTTTCGCCGGGCGGGGACAAGCGCGGAGAGCGGGTTCCCACTCGCCAGGGGAGTTTTTTTCGCCAGATTCAGGGCAGTGCCTTTTCTCCGCGCCACTTTCCGCCTGGCCCTTGCCGCCAGTCTTCCCGCCTGCCTGGTTTCGCCGGCGCGCGCCCTCATCCTCTATGGCCGCGACAACACCGCAAACCTCACGCCCCCGCCGACAAGCTCCCCCGCCTACCAGGTGCCGTGGGAGCACTTCGGCCGGATGACGGACGCCACCGGGACCGCCTTTGCCGGCTCCTCGGTTTACCTGGGCAACAACTTCTACCTCACGGCCCATCATGTGGGGCTGAGTTCTCATGTGCTGGCCGGCGGGGTGGTTTACCCGGTGGATGCGGCCTGGGGAGTCCGCAAGCTGGGCGCGGCCGACGCGCACGTCTTCCGGGTTCTTTCGGCTCCGAACCTTTCGGCGCCCGCGCTCCACACCGGGACGACGGAGGCCGGGCGGCTGGTGGCCATCACCGGGTGCGGTCTGGGCCGTGATCCCGCCGTGCCCGTGTTGTCGGCGAGCGTTCCGTGGGGGACGGCGGAAACCCAGGCCCTTCGGTGGGGCACGAACCGCATCGTGGGGGCGGCCATGCTTTCGACCCTGGAGGGCGAGTCTTACAGCGGTCTGTATTTTTTCCTGGGAAACGCCGAGGGGGACGATGAGGCCTCCCTGGCCGGGGGCGACAGCGGCTCCCCGGCCTGGATCAAGGTGGGCTCGACCTGGAGGCTGGCGGGGCTTTGCACCGGGGTGACGAACCCCGGGACGGCGGTGTTTCAGGCCGAGACGGCCGCCGACGCGCAAAACCACTACAACGCGATGGTCCGTCTGGGCGCTTACCAGACCGAACTGGCCGCCGCCACGGCCGTCCGCCAGCTGACCTTGTCCGCCGCCCAACCTTCCGGTGGAAGTGTTTCTCCCGCAGGTGTTTCCACCTGGCCTTTGGGGTATGCCGCCCCGGTCGCGGCCACGGCCGCCTCCGGCTGGCGGTTCACGGGGTGGGGCGGCTCCGGCCCGGCTGATGCGGTCGCCGCGGCCACGACGGTGTCCCTGGATCAGAACCGGAGTGTTTCCGCCACCTTTGAAAACCTGGCGGAGGATGCGGACGGCGATGGCATCAGCAACCTGCTGGCCTACGCCTTCTGTTTGGAAAGCCTGCCCCGGGGGGTGTCGGGGCTGCCCGGGGTTTCGTTCCAGGACCGTCCGGATTCCGGCCCGAGCCTGATCCTCTCCTACCGTGCCCGCACGGACGATGCGGCCTTGTCCTACACGGTGGAAATCTCCCCGGACCAAGCCGTCTGGAGTCCGGCGGGAACCGGCGTGGAAACCGTTTCGGTGGTGGCGGTCTCCGCCGGAATCGAGGAACGGACGGTGGGGACCACTTCAGCGGCCGGGTCGGGCGCCCGCCTGTTTCTGAGGGTGCGCGTGGCTTACGCGAACTGAGCCGGCGCGGTCAGTTGTGGGCGGTCTCGTCACCCTGTTCGGCCGGGACATGGTGCCCGGCGAGGTGCCGGGTGCGGGCCCAGAGCACGAAACCGGCGGCGGCCAGGAACACGGCGGCCAGGCACCGGGCGAAGGAATCGCGGAAAAGTTCGAGCCGGCGTTTGGCCAAAACTTCGGAAGCGTTGGTTATGAACTGGTTATGGCTGCTGGTCAGGACCAGGCGGAGCCAGTTGGCGCGTTCGGCCAGGCTTTCCGAGGGCCTTTCCCGGATGCGGCCCTCCAGCTCGTCGGTGAGGTGCAGAAACTCGGCCGCGGACCGGAGGTCGGGGAGGGTGGGGGCGGTTTGGAGGACCCGCTCGATCGCCTGGGTTTCGACGAGGCCCTGCGAGTTCACGTTGAGGAAGACCGTGTCGAGGGTGGTGGAGGCCTGCCCGGTGTTGAGGGAGATGACCAGGGTCAGGGAGCCCATCAGCAGGGAGAGGGCGAGGCAGAGCCAGTTGAGCAGGCGGTGGAGTTGCAGGCGCCACCATTCCAGCTGTTCCGGGAGTCTTTCATGGATGAGGGCGAAACCGAGGAACCAGACGGCCGCGCAGCCCAGCAGGGAGGTGGCCGTGCCGAGCATCCAGGTGAAATTGCCGGGGTCGGGGGGGAGCAGGACGCGGACGGCCTCGATGCCGGAGCCGGCCAGGAGGGCCCAGCCGAGGGGGGGAAGCAGGGACCGGGAAGACCGTTCGGCCAGCGGCATCATGATTTGTCGAAGGGAGGATGACATGGCTCAGCGTTTGATTTTGATGCGGGGGCTGGCGAGGGCGGTGTTGAGTTCGCGGCGGCCGGCGGGGCTGGCGAAATGGCGGAAAACGGCGTCGGCCTGGGGGTTGCCGGCGTTGTCACCGCCGACCGTTTCGCGGAGGAAGGCGAGGGCGGCCTGCTCGGTCGGAAGGTTGAACCGCTCGAGGCGTTCGTTGCGGAGGTTGGATGGCTCGATCTTATTGTCGCGCAAGGATTTCAGCATGACGGCAAAGGCCGGGGCCCGGTCCAGGCCGTCGAGTTTCGGGTCCTGCGGGGCGGGATGGAAAAAAGTCCCGAAGTTTTCCCGGAGGTAGGGGGGCGTTTCCAGGCACCGCAACGGGACGGGGGAGAGCAGGGCGAGCATGGCCGCCGCCAGCCCGGCCGTCCTCGGGAGGAGGGCCGGAGTGAAAAATCCGGGGCGTGGCTCGGGTTTCATTCGACAGTGGCGCAGGCGGTGGCGCCGGGGGGGAGGATGACCGGAAGGAAGATCAGGGGGCGTCCCTCCTCATCGAGGGTGGCGATCAGGTGGAGGGTGGCCGCGGGAGTTTTCCGGCGGGCGGTGAGGAGGACGGCGCGGGCGGAGCCGGCGAATTCCGTAGGGGCGCCGAGGCTCCATCCCGGAGGCAGGAAAGAGGCCGCCGGGACCGGGGCCGCCGTCTTGCCGGTGGTGGCCGAGTAGAATTGCCAGCCGGCGGGTTCGTCACGCCACAGCAGCATCACGCCGTCCGGTCCGGGCGAGGAGACCAGATGGTCGGCCGGAAGGTGGGGAACGGAAACCGTGCCGCCTGTGCCGTCGGTCCGGGCGAGTTTCCAGGGGCCGCCCGCGCCGGCCCGTTCCAGAAAGGCGAAACCGTCCGGCAGTTTTCGGGGGTCGCGGACCGCGCCGGCCTTGAAACCGGTGGTGGCGCTCTTTCCGGTTGTTTCGGAAACGATGAGTTGGGGGGACTGCGGGGAGGGCTGCCAGGAAATGCCATCGGGCCGCGCTTCGGCCAGCCAGGCCTGTTCCGCGATCGTCCGGGTGGGCGCGTTAAAGCTGACCTGGAGAAGACGGCCCCCTTCGGAACTGAGCAGAAAACCGCCGGGATGGGGCAGGATGCGGTCGTTTTTGGGGCTGCGCGGGATGACCCGCCGGGTGGTTTCGGTGGGGCGCAGGGAGTCGTGATGTTCCAGGTGTCCGTTGGCATCCCAGAAGGCGAGGGCGACGCCCTTGAGGCCGGCGGCGGCGATCAGTTCGCGGTTCCAGTTCCCCTTTTGAAAGACCGGAACGGCCGGCCATTCGGGCGGTGCGGCTGTGACGGCGGGGGCGGTGCGGCTGGCGGGAGCGGGGGAGTTTTTCACCGGCGCGGCCGCCGGAGAAGTGGGGGCCGCAGCGGTGACCGGTGATGGTCCGGCGGTTTCCCTGCCTGGCCTGGTCTTGTCCACTGCCGGGGGCGGGGTGGCGGTGGGCGCGGCGGCCGGGTTTTTCCCATCCGGTGTGACGACGGTGGTGTTGTCCGGGGTGGGAGTGATGGTGAGCGCGAAGGGATCGGCTGTGTCCACCGCGGGCAGATTGGCCGGCCGGGGAGCCCGGGGGTTGGCTTTTTTCCATTCGTTGGCCAGGGTCTGGTCCCCGTCGGAAAGGGTGTTGAGGCCGATACGGTGGTAGCGGAGGCCGACGCGCAGGAGCACGCTGTCCAGGTCCACCGAGATCAGCTCGGCGCTGAGCGTGCGCCCCTGGCGGTCCGTCCAGTCGCGCGAAGGCGCGGCGGTCAGGACGACGGAGGAGAGGGCAAGCAGGGAGGCCGTGAGGCGACGTCTCATGAGGAAGCGGAGTCAGCGTAAAAAGAGAAGCCCCGCAAGGAGGATGAAGGACCAGACGAGGCGTTCAAACCACACCTGGCTGATCCGGCGGGCGAGCGGAGGGCCGGCCAGGACTCCCAGCACGGCCGCAGGGGCGGTCCAGAGCAGGAGTTCCCACACATATCCTCCCAACTGGCCGAGGCTGGCCTGGAAGGGAAGTTTGAAGACATTGACGAGGAGGAAGAACATCGCGCTGGTGCCAAGCAGGGCCAGCTTGGGCAGCCGGGACATCAGGAAATAGACGGCGGCGACCGGCCCGGCGGCGTTGGCCAGCATGGTGGCGAAGCCGGCGAGCAGGCCCAGGCCCGGGGCGAGCCAGACAGAGGGGGCGGCGGGCTGGGCGGATATTTCCGAAGTTTTGAGCCACGTCCTGAGAAAATGGAATGCCGTGAGCAAAATAAGTGTCACACCTATGAAGTTTTTCATTCCCGTGTCGGAGATGCTTCCCATCACCAGCCACCCGCCCGCCACCCCCAGCGCCGCCCACGGGAAAAGCTTGCGGATGAATTCCCATTGGGTCTGGGAACGGTGGAGAAGGACCGCCATGGCGTCGGCCGCGATGAGGACGGGCAGCAGCGCCCCGGTGGAGGCCCGGACCGGCATCTGCGAGGCGAAGATCACAATGGCCAGGTTTCCCACGCCAGGCAGGCCCCCTTTGCCTATGCCGACGAGAAACGCTCCCGCCATCAGGCTGGCGAGTTGGACCGGTGTGAACTCCATGCCGGCGAAGCACCATGGACCTTGGCTGATGGCAAGGCGCGAACTTGCCCTGATCCGTCCGTCCCCATCTGGCCCCGCGCCTGCCAAGTAAAACAAACCGCGACCGCCCAGCTTGACATTTGCCCATGAGCGCAACTCTCCTCAGACACATGGAACCAGTTCTCAACTACGATCCCGCCGAGCAAAGGTATCTCGCCTTGCGACCGGCTTTGGAAGTCGTGTCGCAGCAGGTTTTCCAGGCCGCCCAGGTGGCGGTTGAAACGGGTGAGGGGGTGGCTCCCGCCATGAAGGTTTTTTCCACCTGGCTGAAAAGGCAGTCCGAGGCCGTGGTCCGGATGTTTGTGACCGCGCCGGAATCCGCCGGGCTCGAGCGAGAGGGGCTCCGCCTCCAGCCGGGAGCCCTCGTCGGCGCGAAGGATGGCCAGGGAGCCAGGCTCACGCTCCATGTCACCCCCCAGGCCGCGTTGCAGGAGGCCGAGTCCCCCTCCGATCTGCTTTATTCCGCGGATGTCCCGCTGCGGGTTCTGACGCCCGATGTGGCTGTGCTGGAGGAACTGCTCCAGCTCAGCCGGCAGTTTTCCACCCGGGGTGGCCTGGTGGGGATGAGCCTGGCCGACAGCATGGTTTTTGCGAGCAAGGTCCAGATCTCCTTTTCCATTCCCGCCCACATGATTGGTGTTTATCGGGCCGAGGAAACCGTCTGAACAGGTTTGCTCTCGGTTTGGCCTGCGATCTGCTTAACCTTTATCCCTTTTTCCCATGCTCCGTTCCAACCAGGACCTCGATCTGAAAAACCTCGCCCGCTCCGTGGGCTTTTTTGGCCCCGGCGGCCAGCCGGCCGGCCTAGAGGATGAGCTTCGCGCCTACCTCCACCAGACCCTGGCCGAATACGCCTTCCAGTCGGACGAGGCTGATCTGGCCCCGGTGGATGGCCGCCTGCAGGCTTTTCTCGACCGCTATCTGGGGCAGCAGCGCATTCCCTCCCCCCGGCTTCCCTCCTGCACGCTCTGCCTCGACCGCTGGGGACTGGCCCGGATTCTGTCACTCCCGCGCGACGCCAACGAGAGCAAGTCTCCCCTGTTGAGCTCTTTCCGCCTGCGCCAGGGCGTGTTGCACAACCCCGTCAATGACCGCCGCACCACCCAGGGCGTCTTCCACGTGGCCGAGGGCGGCCTGCCGATTCCGGATGACAAAAAAGCTGTTCCCGCCGCGGTGTTCGCCCGCCTGCTTTTCGCCGCCCTGCGCCCGCCCCTCAACCTCTCCAAACTCCCTTACTACGAGAACCTTTCGACCGGTTCCGGCACGATGGTCTCCCTCCTGCTGCGCCCCCTGGTCCGCCCGGCCGTGCCCGGATGGTCCGAGGAAAAACGCATGGAAATCCGTTTCTTCGCCCCCGGCTCCCTCGTTTCGAACCTGGACTTTGTCGAAAGCATCTTTGGCAACGCCGGCGATCCCCGCTGCCCGGAGGTGGACGCCGCCCTCAATCCGTCCGGCTGGTCCGGCCACACCGGCGCGGTCGTGCTCGCCCCCCACCTCGTCTATCTCACGAAAAAGGAGCTGGGGCTCCCGCCCTTTGAACAGGCCACGGAGCGGCAGAAACGCGACGGCATGTGCTGGAAAAACCCCGACGAGCGCTACAACGACGGGGGTGCCTTCAAGATCACCGCCCGCGACGCCTCCGGGGTCATCTTCACCCTCATCGCCGACAACTACTACGGCTACTGCAAGAAGGAGGTCAAAACCCAGATCTCCTTTGCCACCAACTTGTTGGGCAACGCCGAGGAGGAGCACGCCGGCGGCGCCGTGGTGTTCCCCACCTATGACCTGGGCG